>NZ_JAUOEQ010000001.1:0-449122 GCF_031931965.1 Shewanella sp. SP2S2-6
AGTATGATGGTCGTTAGTTAACTCACCAACAAACATCCTTTTTTTTAATCCTTTTTTCACAACTAAATGGTAAGACCCAATAGATGTGTATGGCGAAAAGGATCCAGGAGGAAGAAAAAGTGCAGCATCTAAACTAAATCCCAAGTATGGGATGTGCTTAATAATTGAGCGAGTGGAATGAAAGAACGAAGGAGGAACAACGAAAAGCCCCACACCGTTCTCGGAAAGCCGAGCCATCGCCGCAGCAAGAATTAAATTCCCAAGGTCGCCCTTTAACTCTATCTGGTTTCCTGCTGTGTCCAGCAATTGAATTGATTCATTGGTTGGTACACTAAAAGGTAGCAAGCTGATAACTACATCTAAATTGTTTTCGTGATGAGGCAGTAATTCCAAAGCTTGGCCAATAAACCATTCAGCCTCGGGAAATAGCGTCTTTCCCAGCTCCCCCTCCGACCTACTTGAGTTGTAACCGATGCACCGCTTTGCTGAAGTTGCCTGTCGCGCAATGGCTAAAAGAGAACCTACGCCTGCGCAAGGATCCAATATCGTGTTTGCTGACTGCGTGGAGAGAATCTTTGATATGACCGCCGGTAGCACATGCGGAATGGGCATCAGGCTAGTATGAAACCCAGAATACATCGCAAGTAAATTAGTGAGTTCTGGAATCTCATTTAGTTGCGGGAAAAGCTGTCGCTCGGTCAAAATAGCTGCGAGTTCAGTTGGATCATAGCTTGATACGTGTGTACCGCGACGCTCTTCAAAAATAGCCCGTAGTTTGGACGTAAAAGATTGCTCACTCATGTGATTTCGTTCCAATATTGTGTTCTCAATGGTGGATTAAGAACGGCTTCCCTGAACGGGTTACACTTACCCCTGTAAGGAGTTGTCTTCATGACAACGTCACAGTTCCAAGATTCAAAAGGTTTTACTATATTGATTGTCATTAGTGGGCAAACCTTTAAATAGTGCATTTCATAACTAACTGTATTACTAGAACTTATCAGTTTTCTATTAAATTCACCATAAGGAAAAAACGCGTATATACATTTGTCCAAACCTGTATCTAGAAAAGTAACCATTAAGTAATAGTGAGGACATATTTCTAAGCTTCAAAAATGCAAAGCCCCATCTAAAGACCTATTTTAAATTGAATGTTAATTGTGTAAAAACTTGCTAAAAGGTACACCAAGGTTAACGAAATTAAGCACTCTCATGGAAGTGACCGTTGACGGCATGGATGCCGTCGTCGAGCCCTCAGGGATGAGTTAATGGCGTGTCACTGGAATGAAAGTGCTTAATTGTAAAGACGGACTTATAGCCTCAAAAAAATAAAAAGAGTAAGGACACCTACATATTTTTAAGGTTAAAAGTGAATATATGCCCTGATGTACCGACTTGAAAAGGGAAACTGATAGTGTGGGAACTGGCTAAAAAGGTACGCAGGAATTAACGAAATTAAGCACTCTTATGGAAGTGGCCGTTGGCGGCATGGCCGCTCATTCATATCTGACCCATAGGGATATGGGGAAGATCACTATTATGTCGGGAACATAATTGACCATGTGACCGTGGCATTCGCGCATCCATATGCAGTAGATGCCGCCGTCGACCCTCTGGGATGACTTTTATTTTTTAAGCAGAGCGTGTCACTGGAATGAGAGTGCTTAATTGTGTCGCTGGATTTATAGTTTCAACATCAAAACATCACTATATCAAGGAACGACTATGTACTTTATTGCAGCTTTTGGTTTACTGATGTTGTTATTAAGTCTAGTGATGGTTGTAAAACCTGCGTCTTTCTCTAAGGGGATTATTTCATTTAGCGAGCAGCCCTACTTCCATATTGCTGAGGTGACCAGCCGAATTATTGCGGGTCTCATTTTTACCCATTACTCAACCGATACTCAGTTTCCACAGACCATTTTTGCGATAGGTATTGTGTTGTTCTGTGTCGGAATGGGCTTGGCATTAACACATCCAAGGTTACATAGAAAGTTTGCGCTATGGTCTGCTCAATACTTCAACAATAAATTCCGTTTAATTGGTCTATTTTCGATCCCGCTATCTTTGCTACTTATCTATTCTGCTGTTGGCGCCTAAAAAATAGTATGCAATCCAACAACAAGGATTTTGTCACAATAATTTAGTTTTAGCTAAAGCATCGCCACTTGTAAAAAACAATGCTAAGGTAATAATTCGTATAACAAATATAGCTTTCTAAGCAGAATCTGTCGGAGAAAAAGGATGTTTATCAGATATATTTTAATGCTCACTGCCGTGCTGCTATGCCTTTACCCTGTTTGGGGATTAGTGAGCCCAGCAAGCTACTTGCAGGAGATATTAGAGGTTTATCCCGATGCGGAACAAGCCAGTCATACTCAAGTACGAATTACGGCGGCTATTTTATGGATAAGCAATCTGACGCTATCATTTGGGTTACTATTTATTGCAAAATTCATTAAACAACCTCAAACGTACAAATTCGCAAAAATATCGTCTATCGCATTAATTAGCTATCCATTTATTCTGACGATAACAGAGGTAATTTCTCACAGTATTCTATACCGCCACCTAGAACATCCTACGCTGACAATCGAGTTTTCAGCGCAAAAAATGTTCTATTTCGTATTTGGCCTGATCATTCTGGGAATTTATCAATCCCAACAAGAGTACAAACGCGCCAAAAAGAATGGTTAAATTATCAACATATTTTAAGGAAAAACCATTGAAGTTCTTTACCTCTTTTATCTTTGCTTTTATTGGCTCAAAATTATTATTCAAATACTTCGATTTTCACTACGATATTTTTAGCGACCCTTTGGAGCCATTGAAATTTATTATTGATACGGGGGTGTTCGTTATTATTTTTATATCAACACAGATACTGTATGAAAAATATTGGGAAAAACGAATAAACAAGAACAGCCATAATTCCCTCAACTAATGCACATAGGGATAATGCGCAGAGGGACCATAAATAATATATGCTGTTAACACGCTCACAAGCGCTAAGCGACCAACCGAAACCACATAGGAACTTAAAGCTTTATATGCGAAAAATCATTCTACCACTGCTCATGCTAAGCCTTGGTGCATGGTCTGGTTTTACTCAAGCACAGGACACCAGCGCGTTATGGGGTAAAAAGTATGCTGAGGTGAAATCAAGTTTATTGGCTGCTGGCTGGGTATTAGCGCCCGTAGCAGAAGATGAAACGCCAATGACAGAAGCTTACCCTGAAATCACCTGTGGTAGCGGCGCGATGGCAATTTGCTCTGTCGGCTTTAAGCGAGACAAAACTACGCTTGCCTTAGTGGTTGAATCTATTGAACAAGAGCTTATTGTGACAGGTGAATACTAAACTGCCCAATGGACGATGTGAAACTCAGACTAAGCATCTAATATAGACGAGGTCGTGATGTCATCTATACCCCAATCAAAACAAGAACTTGAATTGGCTATTCAGTCAGTTTTCCAAAAATTGATGGCAGACTATCGCTCAATCCCAGCCCAAATGTCCCGTGTGTGCAGCATAGAAGGAAACATCAAAGGTACACAAATTAGTGTAAGTGATACAGTCGCTTACCTTATTGGCTGGGGTAAATTAGTGCTCAAATGGTACGAGTTAACATCGCAAGCACTCCCCGTTGATTTTCCCGATACGGGTTATAAATGGAATCAACTGGGATTATTAGCAGAGCGATTTCATCATGAATATAGCCAATGGCAATATACTGATTTACTTGATGAATATGAAATGACAATGGAAAAATTGTCAACGCTGATTGCGAGTCTCAGTGATCAGCAACTGTACGGCATAACTTGGTACGATAAATGGACTCTGGGCCGTATGATCCAGTTCAACACTTACTCCCCGATGAAGAATATACGTACCAAAGTACGACGATTCAAAAAAGACAATGCATTACCCTAGTAAACAACTCTTTTAAGCACGGAGGTATTCATGCCAAGTACCCACACTCACCCGCAATTAGGCCCAAACCCTATCGATAGAGAACCAATGAAAGGCTTCCCTCAGGTTGGCTTTCTTAAAAACTTTATTACTCGCGAGAACATTATTGTCGGCGATTATACCTACTATGACGATCCTGCGGGGCCTGAAAGGTTCGAGTCGAATGTGCTTTATCACTTTGACTTTATTGGCGATAAACTGATTATCGGTAAATTCTGCGCTATTGCGAAAGACGTGAAATTCATTATGAATGGCGCCAATCATCAAGTGTCAGGCTTCTCGACTTATCCCTTTTATATCTTTGGCAATGGCTGGGAAAAGGTAATGCCAGATCCCACCGATTTACCCCATAAAGGCGACACCTGTATCGGTAACGATGTGTGGATTGGTTATAACGCCACTATCATGCCTGGGGTAAAAATTGGCCACGGCGCCATTGTTGCCAGTCAATCCGTGGTAACAAAAGATGTACCGCCCTACGCTGTTGTTGGCGGTAATCCTGCCACTGTCATCAAGCTGAGATTCGAGCAAGATGTGATAGATGAGCTCGTTACCATCGCTTGGTGGGATTGGCCGATAGAAAAAATCACTCAGCACCTACACGCCATCGCGGGCGCTGATCTGAGTCAATTAAAGCAAGCGACCTAAGACAAGCGGGTCGCGAGCAAGCTTGATGAAAAATCTCAAGCGACAGCAATAAGCAACAAACATTAAGAAACCACCATTAAGCGCAGAACAAAATCCAATATGCGCAATTTTGTACAAAAGCGCTGAGGATTTCTGGGTTACTATCAGGTACAACCCGCCCATTCATCCATTCAAGAAAGGAGGCTTGATGAACACAGAACATGCGGCCTACCAGATTGCCGATGAATTAGGTGGCCTCGAGTTACTCAATGCCCAATACCATAAACAAAATTTTAGTCGGCATACCCACGAAGGTTACACAGTAGGCGTGATTGAAGCGGGTGCGCAGCGTTTTTATCGCACCGGTGGCAACCATGTGGCGCCAAAGCACAGCATCATTCTCATCAACGCCGATGAAGTGCATAATGGCTGTAGCGCCACCGAGGGCGGTTGGTCCTATCGTGCCATGTATCCAGTACCCGCGCAGTTTGCCAATATAAACAGTGAGCTAGCAAACAGCGGAGCGCCCTATTTCCCAGATCCCGTAGTGTACGATCCTGAATTAGCCGAACTGCTGCGCCTCACCTTTAATACCTTAGATACATCGGATAATCGCTTACTGCGTGAAAGCTTAGTCTATTCAAGCCTAATGCAGTTAATGGCACGCCATGGCAAACATCGCCCAAGCGACAATCTCGCGGCAGTCGCTAAGCCTGCATTAGCGCTGGTGAAATCCTTTATCGACGATCATCCTGCGGCCGATATTTCCCTTGAAGAGCTGGCAACGCTTGCGGGATTAAGCCCCTATTATTTACTCAAGCAATTTCAGCGCTATTACGGCTTACCGCCCCACGCTTACCAAATTCAGGCCAGAGTCAGACTGGCCAAGGGCAAAATCAAGCAAGGCACACGGCTGCTCGATGTCGCCCTCGATTGTGGTTTTCACGATCAAAGCCATTTGAATCGGCATTTTAAAAAGACCGTCGGCGTAACCCCAGGACAATTTGCCAAAGAAATAGGCCGCAATATTATCCAAGCCTAAACAACCACTTTAGGTTAATCTGCCATGCTCAGCTTGCTTACTATCCCTAATAACAGGCCGCTAATAACAGGTCTGCCATAACTAAACACTAGTCTCTAAGAAATAGTCGTAACTGAGCGGTAATAACAGAGCAAGCAGACCTTATCCAAGCATTCATTGTTTAACAGCGATCCTCGCGTCGCCGCTATTTTTAGGAGCCAAAGTGACAACCGACAAGCTTATAGAATCTGATGTTTCTCCCGCGAATCCCACAAAAGCCAAGGCTTTTTTAAAAGGCACCTTGGCCATGATGCCGCTGACAATAGCAGTGGTTCCTTGGGGAATTTTAGCGGGCTCCTTCGCCATTGAGGTTGGGCTCACGCCCATTGAAAGCCAAGCCATGTCAGCCATTATCTTCGCGGGCGCGGCTCAGTTAGTGGCGCTCGGCATGGTCAAAGCCGGTATTGGTCTGTGGAGTATCTTAATTACGACGCTACTCATCACCTCGCGCCATCTGTTATATGCGATGGCGATGCGTAGTCAAATCAGTCCCTTGCCATTAAAGTGGCGCCTGACATTGGGCTTTTTGCTCACAGATGAACTGTTTGCCATCGCCAATCAAGGCAAGTTGCATAAGTTCGATCGCTGGTACGCCCTTGGCGGCGGCTTGAGTTTTTATATCGGCTGGAACATAGCGACCTTGCTTGGCATAGTGGCGGGCAATGCTATCGAGAATTTAGGCGAACTTGGGCTCGATTTCGCCATCGCCGCCACCTTTATCGCACTGGTCGTGCCCACGGTAAAAAAGCCGTCGATTCTCGTCTGTGTATTAGTCTCGCTCACTCTCGCTGTGGTATGCGCCTTGTTTGAAATTCAAGCGGGATTACTGATCGCAGCCATAGCCGGAATGACAACTGGCGTACTTTACGCCAAAGTGACCAAGGAAGCGGAACGCGCAGAACAATCCGCAACTGAGCTTGCAAACACACAGGCCCAGACAGAGGCTGACATAGGCACTGGGACTGAAAGTCAGACCGAAACTGAGATTGAAACAAAATCTGCATCAGGAGAAAAAGCATGATTTGGTTAATGATTTTCTCAATGGCAGCGGTTGTGTTTATTAGTCGTCATTTACTGCTCGAACCTAAATTACCGCTGCGATTAAGTAAGGGCACCCAAACTTTTTTAAGTTACTCAGCCCCTGCAGTACTGACCGCTATCTTCGCGCCCATAGTGTTTGTGCAAGAAGGTCAGCTCGATCTCAGCTTAGACAACAGCTATCTCATCTGCGCCGTGGTCGCGACGATACTCGCGCTCGTGACCCGTAACACCTTGCTGACCACAGTGTTGAGTATGGGACTGTTTTTCTTTATCCATTAAGCAAACAACATTAAGTAAACAAAGAGTCAGTGCCCAGCAGCGGCACTGGCTCTTGCATCAATCACTTAACCGCCTCTACGACTCTTTTACACAATCTCATCCCATCTGAGACGTCGTCTCTTAGAAAATCATTTTCACATTATCTTTATCTTCCACAATCTTCATGTCTCTATGCCCTTATGGCTCTACAAAAACAGTAGCGACTTTAACGGCCTTTCATACATCGACGATAATGGAGAGAGATGAGATTTGTCTGCAATAACAAAGACTCAAACCACAAAGAGAAAATACTTAACCTAGCCATATTCACACTATTCATTGCCTAAAGACTTTCGCTCAAACATGTTATTTACTGTATCTATTACAGTATTTATCTCGATATAGCTTTCGATATCACTCTCGGTATTACTATTGATATAAATCTCGGCACAAAGAGTCCATTTAAAAAGTTTTTCACAAAAAAATTCAGCATAAATATTAAATACGCCATGCCATTAATATTAATCCACGCACAAAAATCCACCCATTAAAAATTAAAGTAAATACACTATATTATAAAGTTTAAAATACCGTTTAAAAATAAAATAATTAACACTTTTAACCTAAATTGAACACCATTTAAATTAATCTAATTTTACTTTGTTTAATAAAAATAAAAGTGCTAGTTTTTAGATGTGCCTAGCAGTAATGATTATTTATATGATTTAGGACTACATATAATTGCCATCGGCGCTCTCAATGAAAGGACGTATTTTATTAATAATAAAGGAACAATCATGAGAACAAAATCTAGCCTGAGTATATTAACTTTATCCTGTTTAACCGCACTTGGAACTGTTTCTTTGTTGGCCGAAGCTGCTATTCCGAATACTATTCCAAAACTGTCAATGGTAGAACACGCTGCCCCTGATCTAGATTCGCTTAAAAATGATGCGATTAACGATCCCTCGTTTATCAGCTCGTTATTCTCCTTGGGACACCATCTTGGATATGCATGGGCTGGCGGTACGGCATCCCAGTATGTTGGTGAAGACATCGAAGTCAGAAGAGAATCGAGCAACGAATACAGTCTTAAAGCCCGCTATAACGGCAATGATCCTTATGCAAGCGGCTACAGAGCGAATGAACGTTTGAAGGTGAATTTACAAAATATCCATTTCGTGACTAATCCTCAAAACCTAAAGTTAGGTTCACCTCAAGTTTATGATCGTGAAGCTATTTATACCGCTCCCGTGGTAATTTACAACTGGGGAGATACCGAAGATACCGGTGTAGCCACCCTAAACTATGATTACACCACTAGCTGGGCCAAAACCGATAATTTCTCTTTCTCCGAGAAAATTGGCGTAACCAATAAATATGAAGTGGGTATTCCAGGAATAGGTGGAGCGAGTTCTGAAATCAGTGCCGAATTTTCCGCCAGCCAAGGTTGGAGTGAAACCGACGGCAAAAGTACAACGATTTCTAGTCAGGCGCAGTACCGAGCAATTATGCCGCCTCGCAGCAAACGTTATATCTCAATCACTCTGTTTAAACAAAAGGCGGATGTCCCATACACCTCAAGTTTATATATGATGTACGATATAAAATATGAGAACTTCTTAAAATGGGGAGGTAATGCACATATTAATCACCCGACAAACAGACCTAACTTCCCTTACACTTTTGGCGGAGCGAATGCGAATAATCTTAATGGGCCAGAAGCCTTAGTCGATCAATATCTTCATCAAGATATAAACGGTTATGGTGTTTGGGATTGGCCTGCAGCGATTAATTCGGCACAGTCAAAAAGTGGCTTTGAGTGGCAATTGGCGAATATAGTTAGACAACATGGCGCACCAATCAGCGGTAAATTTACCGCAATCGATTCGAGTCAATTTAATATCGATGCCAGTGAATCCTATCCGCTAACGGATGAAGACATTGCTAATCGTCCTAAAAGCGCTCAAAAATTAGGACTGAGTCGTAATATTCAAGTTGCCGTCGGCGAAATCCAAAATAATGATGAAGATGGTTTAATCAAAAAACTGAATATTTCGCAATCAAGCGAAGTCATGTTAAACAATTAAAATGGTGAGCTTAGGCTCTTAATGACAGCTCTGACACGAGTATCAGAGAGATCTAGATACAACTAGCAAATTAGAAATGTATTAAAAAGCCACTCATTCGAGTGGCTTTTCTTTTGCTTCGGCTCGCGCCTTCGCATGTTCATCCATCAGGCAAATATAATCTTCCAGCTCTTGACCAGGAGCTTGTTCAAAATGACGGTTCAACCGCACAAGGCCTGTAATGCGATCAACCCTGAAATTACGAAAGGCCGAACGCAGCTCACACCATGTCAGTAAGGTCCAAGTACCACGCCAAAAATAGATGGCGAGTGGCCTAACTTCACGCTCGGTGACATCGAGTTTGACATCTTGATAGAAGAGTTTGACGTATTCGCGGCGCTGAGCTGAGTTACGCAGCGGATCGAGGAATTGAAACTCATTGGAGTCGAGATAAAAATCCGGTGAAAACATCAAGGATTGATAGGCTTGTAGTCGTTTTGGTAATACGGCTTCGACTTTAATCATCGCCTGCCTCGCGGCGCTACCAAGCTCCTTGCCACCCCAAGTTTGCACCATACGCATGCCAACTTGAATCGCTTCGAGTTCGGCTTCGTTAAACATCAAGGGCGGAACATTGACCTCGTGGCGCAACAAATAGCCGACACCCGCCTCCCCTTCAATGGGAATGCCACTTAGACACAAATCCTGCACGTCACGGTAAATCGTGCGCGTGGACACCTCTAACCGTTCAGCCAACTCTTGGGCTGTGGTCAGGCGTTTATGTTTAAGAATTTGCACTATTTGAAATAGGCGGTCGGCGCGGCGCATTGACTCTGATTTAATCCTTTATCTGCCTATCAGTTGATTAAGCATTGTGAGTTTACATAAATCACTGACATATCCCGATACTCACTTGAGTGATAGTTTACGATTTAAATCATAAAATCCCGATATAAATCTCAACCTCAGTGGCGCTGAGATAGACTTCAAAATCAGTTTGATAACGGCGCTGATGCGGACAATCGTTAGCACTAAAATAGCCCCACACTTGTCCCCAAAGATCGATAACACACTGGGGCATGTCACCTTGACCGGTGAATTTAAGGTATTTACCGGCTTCAAGATCCAGCGACGTGAAGTAGTTTGCCTCAACAGGGGCATCAATTGCCTTGCCCACCAGCACAGCAAACTCGCCATTCATGTCTGACTCATAGTCATAATACACGCCATACATGGGCGAATTGAGCATGGCGGTGAGCTGTGATGATTCAAAAAAGGCTTGCCATAAACTGCCAATTTTAGCGCTATCGGCGCACATTTCGGCCCGATTGTTCGTGCGGGTGCTCAGCCCAAGTAGCGGTCGAGCATCAATATAAACCACGTCCATCTTTGTTTCTTCCATAGAAATCTAAACCCATACTTTAGTTAATTGCGTGATTTTAGCGTCGTGCCTTAAGGCCACGACGCTAATACATTAATCACTCGAGACTACTTATCCTTAGACCATAAACCCACTTTGTTACCTTCGCTATCGGCAAATAACGCGATATAACCACACTCACCGTCTTTTATCGGTGTGACTGGCAGGATAATCGTCACCTCTGCTGCGATAAGTTTATCCACTAAAGGTTGCAATTGTGCGCTAAAATGCAGATACACAGTGCTGCCTTGCATCGATGGCTGACTCATGCTGCATTTGACTAACCCTATGCTCGCCGCGCTCGCATCTTCGGTGACTATCGTCGCATATTCCATGTCTTCCATATCGTCACGTTTAAACTCAACCCCAAAATGCTGCTGATAAAAAGCAACGGCACGGTTCATGTCACTGACAGGAATTTCACCCCAAACTAACGGTGCAATAGATAACATTTTCACTTTCTCCTTGTTGAAAAATATCAATGATTCAAAACCTTATTTATAAAATTCAGGACTGAATCATTAACGGGCGACAACAAGAATAAAACAAGGCTACTGACAGCATGATGTCAGTAGCCTTTTAATAAAAGTGAATGTTGAGGTTTTTGGCTTAGCAGTTAAAAGCGTTACTTTGGCAAACTGGCTTGGTGCGCCTGAATAAAATCATCCATGGCTTTGCTCGCTCTCGCTTGGGCACTGGCTAAGGTATCTGTATCGACCATAGTTTCGACCACTTCGTAGTAGCACTTAATTTTAGGTTCAGTACCAGATGGCCTAACGATCACCCGAGCGCCACCCGCTAAGCAATAGGTCAATACATCACTCGGTGGCAAGTCGATTTTCTCAACGCTACCATCGGCAAAACGACGCTCAAGGGCTTTTAAATCATCGGTTGAGAGCACGTCATGCTCACCAATCTTCACGGGGGGATGTTCGCGTAAATAGGCGCCAATATTAGGCGTGTCAGGTTTTAGTGCAATACTCACCTGCGCATTGAGATGGAAGCCATGCTCACGGTAAATTTGCTCGAGTCTGTCCCAAATCGTTTGCCCCTTCGCCACTAGCTCGGCAGTTAATTGGGCAAATGCCACCAGCGCCGACAAGCCATCTTTGTCCCACACCATGCTCCCAACTGTGTAGCCAAGGGCTTCTTCATAGGCAAATAGGAATTGATCCTCAGGGGACGTTTTCGCGATCCCCACATTCATCAACCACTTAAAGCCGGTGAGCGTGGTAAAGCTTTGCGTGCCAAACCCTTGAGCAATCTTAGATAACAGACTCGATGACACTATCGTGGTGCCCGTAAGTCGCTGATTATCTTTAGCGTGAGATAACAAGTAATGCCCAAAGAGCACACCGACTTGATCGCCCGTTAGCATCTGGTATTCGCCATCATCGCGGCGCACTGCGACCGCAAAACGGTCGGCATCGGGATCGTTGGCACAGGCGAGCATAGCGCCGTGTTTTTTCGCCTCGACGATCACTAAATCCATCGCGCCCTTTTCTTCCGGATTGGGGAAGTTCACCGTCGGGAAATCCCCATCGGGTTCGCGCTGGGAGGCTACCGAATACACTTGGGTGAAACCCGCATCTTTCAATACGGTTTCAGCCATTTCAGCGCCCACGCCGTGCATGGCGGTATAGGCTAAACTGACCTTTTCTGGAGCCGTATGGTTTTGCAGCACCTCAGCTTGCTGCACGCAATGGCGATAGCTTTGGTAAAAATCGTCCTGCAGAATAATTAACTTACCTTGTTTTACCGCCTCATCATGTTCTAAAAACGGAATCGCTTGATTCGCGGCGCGCTCAATTTGCGCGGCAATGCCAGAATCGTGGGGCGGAATAATCTGCGCGCCATTCTCCCAATACACTTTATAGCCATTGTATTGCGGCGGGTTATGACTCGCGGTCACCACAATGCCTGCTGCCGCATTAAAATGTTTCACCCCAAAGGCCACCAGCGGTGTCGGCGCCACTTTAGACGTTAAGCGCACCTTAATGCCCATAGCGGTCAGCACGCTCGCCGCATCATGGGCAAAATTGAATGAGTCGTGGCGACCATCATAACCAATCACCACACCACGCTCGGCGGCATCTTTAATCTGATCAAGTAGATAAGCACCAAGGCCTGCCGAGGTTTGACGGATCACCAGACGGTTCATCCCCATGGGTCCTGCGCCGACCACACCGCGTAATCCTGCGGTGCCAAACTCTAAGCGACCGGCAAAACGCGCCGCGAGTTCGGCTTCATTGCCGTTATCAATTAGGGTTTGTAATTGGGTTTGAGTGCGAGGGTCAGGATCATTTTCAAGCCAATGGTTTACCTGTAACTGCAGATGGGTATTCATAACACGCCTCATTGAAAATCATTTGCAATCACATTAGGAAAAACAGCGGCGAAGAACAAGCTAATTTGCATTAATTTCAAAATCAGCTGAGGCTTAATTTCGGCATAAACTAAGGCTGAGCATAAAAAACGCACTATCTGGTCATTCATGACGGATAGTGCGTAGGTTTTAAAGAGCTTGTTTGATAACTGATTTACAACTTAAAGATATTGTCCTTCGCATCTCTGTCGATGAGTTTCACAAAGGGATCGACTCCCACATAACTGGGTTTATCAGCCAAAGTGATCGTCAACTTGTTTTCACCACTGACAAGTCTGTGCTTCTCAATTAATAACACCTGTTTATCGTCCTTCAGCTTATCGGGATCGGCACTAAAGGCACCGATATCAATCATGGCATCTAAAGGTTGTTCGGTTTCTTCACCTTTACCACTGGCCACCTTGCGGCTGGCATAGACCGTCAGCTCAACTTGCGTCTTGCCATCAGGCAGAGTCGTCATTACCGCATTGGTTAACCTGAGGTCGTAGAGCGTGATCTCATTAAAAGACTCATCGATAAAGCGAGCCTGCGCTTCATCTGCCCCTTGCTCAAGGTAACTCACCAAATCCAATGTGGTTGGGAAAGGATCGTTACGATACTGATAACGCGCTAAAAATGCCTTGAGATTAGCGTTGAGTTTCGCTTCACCTAACACATCTTTAATCGCCATCATCACCACTGAGCCTTTCTGATAATGAATGTACTGCTGATTTTCACTGCGCAGCACAGGCATCTCTTTTATGGACTCGGATGAACGGCCACGTAAATATCTATCTAATTCATATTTCAAGAATTTACGGATCATTTTATCGCCGTACTTTTTCTCCAACACCATAAGCGCCGAATACTGTGACAAGCTTTCGGATATCACAGCGCTACCCTGTACGTCAGCAGCACCCACTTGATGTCCCCACCATTGATGCGCCACTTCATGGGCGGTGACGTAATACACAGGGTCGATATTATCCTCGTTGCGTAAATCAGTGATAAAACCAATACGCTCAGAGTAAGGCACTGTATTAGCAAAACTTTGTGCAAAACTACGGTAACCCGGAAACTCCATGATCCGCATTTGTTTGTGCTGATAAGGCCCAAATGCTTGTGTGTAGTAATCGATAGAATCTTTAACTGACTCTATCATGCGGGCAACGTTCCAAGGGTGTTCTGCGTGGTAATAGACCTCAACGGCGACACCATTATGCTCGGTTTTTTCTACCTGATAACGGCCCGAAATAATGGCATAGAAGTTCACCATAGGGCTGTCCATCGAATAATGGAAATACTGACGCCCATCCTGCTGCCACTGTTTTTGCAAATATCCTGGTGCTAATGCAATTTGATCAGCACTTGTCGAAATAGTGGCTTCAAATTGAATGAAATCGCCATCGACGCCAAAGAAGTTTTGCGTGTAATAGCGGCTGTCTTCAAGTTTATTCGCACGTGCTTTTTCGGCTAAATCGCGCTTTTGGCGCTCGTGGCGATCCATCAGCTCATAGCCATCTTGATAACCAAAGAGCGGCAATAGCTCAAAGTTATTGATGAAGGTGCCATTTTCAACCACTGACATATCAAAGCCAGATTCAGCAACACCCACCGACTCGCGTACTAGTTGGATATCCCCTTGCACCACTTGCCCAGGCTGCACTGGCGTCGAAAAGGTCAGCCAAGTATTGCGATAGCGGCTATCAAACTCACCTAAGCTAGCATTAGGAATATTGATTTTTACCGTATCTGCCTGAGTGTGTTCGGGCAACTGCACTAGCATCTTCTCGATCGGTTTATCCGACTTGTTTTGCCATTCAAACATCACCTTAGCGACAATTTTGCGATCTTCAGGGAAAATATCGACATTCGCATTGACCTTAGTGGTCACTAAAATCGGCATGTCTTGGTATTGCCTAAAGGCCTTCTCATAATCGGCTTGCAGATCTGTGGTCTCATCTTGAGTGAGGAACTGATTCACCACTTTGGTCTGGTAGAACAAATAACTACCCATACCCAAAAACACTACTAAGGCAACACTAACAATGGCTTTACCACTAAAACCAAGCTGATAGCCCAGTAAGCTCAGACGCGTTTTAAGACTCTGCTGCGGTCCGCGATGATACAAACCATAACCTAAAACAAACAGGATAAGGCTAAAAGCACCCCAGTAAATCATATAGAGTGCATGGCTTAATAAGCCCCAGCCGTAGCCGTTCATATCGGAGTAAGTTAAGGTTGGCGATTGACCAAAGTTATACAGGCTATGGCCAAATCCCCAGCTTGCCATGACAAACGTCGTTAGATAATAAGCAACAAATAAACCCATACCTGCGTACTTATTTGGGCTAAGCACTTGCAGGAAAAACGCCAGCACAGCGGTCATCAACAGCGGCAAGAGATAATAAAATCCCAATCGAATAAGGTACTGAGCAATCTCAAGATTGGCTTGGCCTTTTATCAGTTGGAAGGCGATGGTGGTACACATGGCGAGCACGTACAGCAAGGTCATCACTATGACCACAGACACGAGCTTAGAGCCCCAAAAACTTAAGTTTGATACGGGAACGCTGTCGACGATATCCCCCATTCCTGAACTGCGTTCACGCCAGACGATTTCTGCGCTGTAATAAATCAGCACTATCACCATCAATAACCCCGTCGCGCCGGCAATGTTATCCACCATATCTTGGGTTAATGGCCAGTTAGATGTGCCATACCAACCAAAATCATCGAACATGGGGCCGACTAAGTTGAAAATCGTCAGCACGCCTAATACCACAAATGGCGCGGTAAACAGCACTTGGCGTACTTCAAATTTAACGCGCGTCCAAAATTGCTGACGACCATTAGGTTCAGTTGCCATAGCCAATTGTGCCAAAGGCACTAAGCTGGGCACTATTCCCGCTTTATCAGATTTTTTCTCACGCTTCTTGGTCAAGCTCGGCTGACGAAAAATCCCGGAAACAGCCAGTAACACGCAAGCAATTCCAAACCATAGCGCGCGGTTTTGCAGCACTAGCCCAGAGAATTCAATTAACTGGTTATTCTTTTCACTAATGGTCCAATAACGGGTCACTTCGGCAAAAGTGCGCAGCGCAAAGGGATCAAGCAAGGCAGCTATGGTGCGATATTGTGGCTGACTCGCCATTTCGCCCGTTAGGGTATAGAGCACCAACATAGCCACTGCAGTCAGATAAAGCGCCATTAAGGAACGAAAACGACTTGCCATCGCATAGAACAGAGTGGAGATCAGCAGCAAACTCGGCATGGCGAGCAAAAAATACGGAACGAGATAATTCGATAACACAAAAGGCCCAAAGCGGCTCGCATCGACCCATGGCATAAAGGAACCGAGCATTAAACCGATGGGAATAAACGCAAATACCATCATCACCACCACAAAGCTGCCTAAAAAGCGGCCAAATTGATATGCAAATGGCGATAGGGGTTTGCTATAAATCAGCTCTTCCATCAAATGCTGATGATTGCGGATAGCCGTGCTGCCCACAAAATTCACCACAGCAAACATGGAAATTAATCCCATGATCAACATAGTTTGGGTAATACCAAATGGGCTGTTTTTCATCACCTCGCCGCCACTACCAATTTGGATATTGTTAGATGCGACAGATAGAAAACTCATTAAAAACAATAGAAAAGAAACAACATAAAAGGATGGCTGACGTAAATAATAACGCCACTCAAACCTAAGCATTGATAACAACATATTGATATCTCCTTAGGCAGCCTGACGGCGATGACTGTGTAAGGTAGAAAAATACAGATCTTCAAGCCCAGCTGTCGCTGGGGTAAATCCTTCGGGGCAGGTCTCTGCCATCACATTCAGTACTGTGCGGCCAGCGAATAAACGCTTAGAAATCACTGGCAATTGCGCTTCGAGCTCCTGCGCCTGCGCTTGACTCACTGTCTTAGTCCAAATTTTTTCCGTTAACTCACTCACTAATTGGTGAGGATTGCCTTGAAGCAGGATCTTACCCGATGCTAATACCGCCATATTGGCGCAGAGTTCAGACACATCCTCAACAATATGCGTCGAGAGGATCACCACTTTTTCCTCGCCTAAACTCACCAGCAAGTTATGGAAACGGTTACGTTCTTCAGGATCAAGACCCGCGGTAGGCTCATCAACAATCAATAACTTAGGATCACCAAGCAAGGCCTGAGCAATACCAAAGCGCTGACGCATACCGCCAGAGAAACCACTCACGGCTTTATTTTTATGCTGATAAAGATTGGTGTGAGCCAGTAATCCTTCAACCGCTTCTTTACGCAGCTTGCTCTGATTAATACCCTTAAGAATGGCTAAATGATCTAACAGGTCATAGGCGCTAATACGCGGATATACATTAAAGTCTTGGGGTAAATAACCTAAGGTTTTACGCAGCGCTTGAGGGTCGGCTAAAACATCAATACCGTCAAACACTATGCTACCGCTATCTGCACTTTGCAGGGCGGCAATGGTACGCATCAGTGATGACTTGCCCGCGCCATTGGGTCCGAGTAAACCAAACATCCCTTTGGAAATCGTTAAATCAACACCATCAAGTGCTTTAACACCGTTATCATAAGTTTTAGTGAGATTAGAAATAGTCAGCATGCTTCCCTCTTGCTTCTGTGAGTTCAAAATACCGACAAACTATCACATAAACTTAACCCTTACAGTAGTTATCAAGATATTCATGCACTTACAGAATGCTAGCCAGAAAAACAAACTGTATATTGTGAATCACTAAAATAGCAAAAGGGACTCTATTTGAGTCCCTTGTTATTGAAATACAATATAAAAGTAGAAATATGCCGTCAAATCTGAGATGGCGTACTAAATACAATTAGTTACATAAACTTCAACATTAGCGAGAAGGTAAAGTGCCCTCGAATACGCGCACTTTGATGTTCTTTTTCAGGTTATCTTGGTCTTCTTGCCATTCTTGCCACTGGGTGAGACTGATGCTGAGCTGTAATGAAAAGTCAGTTGAAATCCACTCTTTTTGCCCTTGGGCATATTTAGGTACGGGGACTATGTTGCTTGGCCCAACAAAAGATGCTGAGCACATAAAGGTTTTGAAATACACTTGGTCAATCGATAAATCGAGGGCGCTGGGCGATGTTAAGCATTGACCACTGCCCGGCTCTTGATACGAGGCAAATTGGTACATGATTGCCGGAGTATTATTAGTGCTATCAGGAACGGATGCGGTTTGATGGCAAGATAAACAGCTACTTAATGCGTTATCCGCGGGGCCATTTAAACGTCCGTTACACCCTAAGTGTCCCGCATTGGTGTGCTCATTCAAGCGACCAACGACCTCTTGAAATACAGCGCTATCCTTAAGCCCTGTGATTGGGTTTTGAGGGAATGCTGCCGCTCCCACTGTGGCAGGCGGCGTATCATTACCCCACATTAATCCCAGTGGAGAGATACGATCCCAAGGATTTTTCTCTTTCGCTTTAAACTGACCATCGGCGACAAAAGTGCCATAGGCCCAGCCCACGGGCGAGCGGCTGTCACGCACTGCGATGTCAAACTGTAATAAGTACACATCGGCGACAGAGCGCGGGCATTGCTCTGTTTCCTGTTGGAAACTGCAAGCACTGCCATCGGCATTTTTACATTCGCAGAAATCACTGGCACTGATATTGGCTTGCCAAACGGGTACGTTTTCGAGGAAAGGATAATTATTGGGCGTTGCTGTGGTGAACAGTAATTTGCCGATCACACTGCCTTCATTAAATACAAAGTTCTGTTGCGGCATCACAGGTGACGGCGCTCCCGTCCATACCTTGCCAATGCTATTAGCCGCCTGAGGATTATAAAAACCCACCGCCCACATAGTGGTTTTCAAATCGCCTTGGCCTTTTATCGCCATAGTAACGGGGGCTTCGCGGGTCAAGCCGTGGATAAATTCCCGTCCACTCATAGGATCATAGGTTTGGTAGGGAATATGATACCAAGAGCGTGCCTTGTTATTACACAGATCCCAGTCCTTACTGATATCACCTTTGTTGATATTTCCCTCTTGGATGTACTTCATCACAGCCCAAAGGTATTTCCACGCTTGGGTATTTTTATCACTTTCACTCAAATTTTTATCGAAGGGATTGAATTCAAGCCAAGGTGCAGCATTATCTTGCTGCGCACTCGAATAGGCGTCGCTCAAGCTAAAAATAGGTCCCTTCCAGCCCGAATAAGCTTGGTTGATGATGACTTGATTGTCCCACATACCTGTTTTATTGAACGCGGGGTCTTGGAAGTAACTGGGGTAAGCTCCAGTACAAGTGGAAGTTACATTAGATGCTGTATCAGTTGATTGTGTGTCTGCAGCTTTTGCACTGACAGTGGTCAATGAACAAACTGAGAGCATGAGTATGGCGGCAATGTTAAGTTTCATAGTGTCGTCCTTGAAGAGTATTAATCCTAAAAACTCCCTTTGTGAGTCTCGGCACCAGCGGCGACTCAAAGTAAGCATAGACTAATTTTTAATATCCTCATTTTTTAACATCCTCTATAAAGCTTAACGATTCGGATAGTAAGAATATAAAAAGGCCGTTTAGCATGGGCTAAACGGCCAAGAGATTCGTTATTGGACTCGCCACGAGTCGCGCAAACTATTTCACTATTTATCGATTTCTTGGCCGCGCGTTTTCCACAACGAGAACAAGACCCCGGCAACTAACAGGCCGAACGTCACCCCAAGAGACAGTGCGGTTGGAATAGTAAAGTCCACTATGCCCTCGTGATTGAAATACACTAAGCCCACTTTTACCCCGATAAACACTAATACCACCGACAGCGCGTATTTAAGGTACTCGAAACGATGCACCATAGCCGCCAAGGCAAAATACAAGGCACGTAGCCCCAAAATCGCGAAGATATTCGAGGTATAAACGATGAAAGGATCTTGGGTAATCGCAAAAATGGCTGGAATACTGTCGACAGCAAACACTAAATCTGCGGTTTCCACTAAGATCAACGCTAAAAATAACGGCGTCGCCCACCATCCTTTTGATAACTGATGATCTTCACCCCGTACCCAGAACTTCTCCTTATGCAGTGTCGGCGTAAAGCGCATCTTAGTGCGTAACCATTTGTAAAACTTATTATCTTGGATATCACTGTGCTCGTCATTGGAGAAGAGCATTTTCACGCCAGTGAAAATCAAGAAGAGTCCAAATAACACAAGTACGCCTTGATACTGGGCAACGAGCACTGCGCCAAGGCCAATCATAATTGCGCGTAGCACTATCACACCCAAAATACCCCAGAAGAGCACTCTGTGTTGGTATAAACGTGGAATGCCTAAACTACTGAAGATTAAGGCGATAACAAAGACGTTATCCATAGACAGCGATTTTTCAATCAAATAACCCGTCAGGTATTCCATACCCGCCGTTGAGCCCTTGTACCACCACAGCCAAGCCCCAAACAGTAAGCCCATACAGATATAAAAGGCTGAAAGCTTTAAACTTTCGGCCACGGTAATTTCATGCTGTTCCTTGTGTAGTACGCCAAGATCGAAGGCCAATAACGCCAGCACAAAACCGAAAAACATCAACCAAACCCAAAGCGGGTAACCCACAAATAGGGTGGTAAAAAACTCCATAAGTCTCCTTAATAACCAACATAACGGCTGAGCGAAATCAGTACAATTGAGCAGATCGACATTAACTCATTGTAGAAATATAAACTGTGAAATCCTATATGAAAAATGCAACTATCAAGATTAAAATTCTTTTATAATCAATATGATTACGCTACTTATTTACACTTATACTCAGAATAAGGTCACAGTCAATCACAGCGCTTCCCTAAGCAAATCATCTACCCCATCCATTCGTAACATTCATTTAGAAAATGGCCTCGAACGAGTACGAAGATGTTCTCAAATAGTACAAAATCGCCACACCCTCTATAGAACGACGAACAACAGCGAAATCAAGGCTAAAGGCGCTAACATAAAACTGCCACAGTTGAATTCTGGCCACTATTTAGCACTCATTTCTTAACTGAAAATGAATTAATTTAACCGCTTAGTATTGTTATAGCGAGCCTTAAAGAACGGCTAAAAATGTTAGTTATACAAAATATTCATCAGTTTCAAGCCCCTTGGCTGTTCCATAGCATCCGAGTGTGATTAACTGCAGCTACTGCGGCGTCTTTTAGCAATCAACAAGGCTGCAATAACCACTAATAATGAAAAATAATTAATAAAATTCATTACGATAAAATGAATCAATCGAAGCTTGGTGCATGAAGCGCCAGCAATGGGAGTCTTAAGTGTCAACAGAACAACATCCTCCGCACGCTATGCAAGGCCCACAGGGTTCGCCCCCACCCGAAATGCTCTTTGGGCATCCTAAGGGCTTGTTTGTCTGCTTTTTTACCGAAATGTGGGAACGCTTTTCCTTCTACGGCATGAAGGCGTTACTGTTTCTTTATCTGATTAAATATCATCTGTTTACCGACGAATTTGGCTATAACGTCATTGGTGCTTATGGTGCCTTAGTGTACGCCATGCCCGTGGTCGGTGGTTTATTGGCCGACCGCTATATCGGCATGCGTAAAGCGGTGATCTTCGGTGGTATTTTGTTGGTCCTCGGCCACTTAGGCATGGCCTTTGAAGGCCATCAAGCGGTTATCGTCGCTGGTGAAGTTCAGCGCGATGAGCAAGCACTGCAGGTATTCTATTTATCCCTCGCCTTAATTATTGTCGGAGTGGGCTTTTTAAAACCCAATATTTCCACCATAGTCGGTCAGCTGTATCCAGAGTCATCTCCAAAGCGGGATTCAGGCTTTACCATTTTCTACGCTGGCATCAATTTAGGCGCCACCTTGGCCCCACTGATTTGTGCTTATTTAGGTGAAACCTATGGCTGGAAGTACGGCTTTGGTTTGGCAGGTTTAGGAATGTTAGCGGGTTTATTGGTGTTTATTCGGGGTAAGAAACATTTGCAGGGCTTCGCCGAACCCAGAGATCCCGCAAGAATTTTAAAGAAAACCGCTGGCATCACCACAGAGCAATGGATTTATTTAAGCGCCATCGGCAGCGTAGTACTGGTCTGGGGCTTAATTCAAACCCACTCCCTTGTGCTTTCTATTAGCAGTTTATTACCCGCTGTGAGTCCAGTTATTTGGTTTTTGCACTCAGTTTCACTGGGGCTCGCCCTCGGCATTGGCTGGTTTATGGTGAAACACTGCAACCCGATTGAACGTCAACAGATGTCGGCCTTACTGCTGTTCATCGTTGCGGGTTTGATCTTTTTTGGCTTATATGAGCAAACCTACGGCTCTTGGGTGGCATTTTCGGACCGTGTGATGGACCGTAACATGCTCGGCCTCGAATGGAGTGCGGGACAGTTAACCTTCCTCGGCGCCTTCTTTGTGATCAGTTTATCGCCCATCTTCGCTTGGCTCTGGCCTGCCCTCGCCCGTAAACATTGCGATCCGAGTAAGCCGGTTAAAACCGCACTCGGCATTTTGTTCGCAGGTTTATCCTTTATGGTGCTAGTGCTCGGGATCCAAATGCCGCTAAGCAGTGGCTTAGTGAGTATTTGGTTTTTAGTCGCGGCTTATTTTGTATTAGAAATCGGCGAGTTATTGCTGTCGCCCATTGGCTTATCAGCCGTAACTCAGCTGTCGGTAAAACGCGTGGTCAGCCTGATGATGGGCGCTTGGTTCCTCGGCACTTCATACTCTGAAATCTTAGCCGCCGAATTAAACAAACTCGCCGCGATTGATACCCAAGGCGGCGTGATAAGTGACGTACCGAGTGCGATGGCGCTATACGAGCAACTGTTTATCTTCTCGGCGCAAATTGGTGTGGTAATGGCGTTAGTCTTCTTTGCCCTTGCGCCATTAATGAAAAAAATGATGCACGAGAACACAGCAACAAATTAAGTCAAAGAAAAAAGAAAGGAAACTTGGCTTACTCTCGGCCTCTAAGGCGACGGTAAGCCAAGACAATAAGATGTAAAGCCAATAACCCCGTAAAAGCGGTGCAGAAAAACAGTAAGGCAATCGAGTTTACATCCCTAGGCGCATCATAATAAAGCCACCACCACAGCGGCCAACCGATAGCCGACAAGGCCGTAAGCTGCCACATACAGCGTTTGCAGCGACCAATCTTTTGCCTGAAAATCTCCGTTTTACAATCACCGCAACTCATAAGTCCCCAGCTAAACTATGCCCACAATAAGAGTGCCAATAAGAGTGCAAATAAGAGCATGCATATTGAATATCAAGCACACTCCGAAACTCACGCCTAATAACACTATAGTGACGCTTTAAGTCTTGCCATCCCTTTATTGATAGAGACAAGTGCACGATAGCCTAAATCTCGCTTGGCAGCGCTGATATCAAAATAATGGCTGCAGGATAACTGCCTTGCCACGAATCGCGTCATCATGGGCTCTTCTTGCTTCTTTAGCAGAAAATACACAGTTTCCAACACGGCGCCTGCCACATAGGCCACAGATTGCGGCACGCGCTTAGTTACTGGCGGCAAAGCATCGCAGGCCAAAATCAGATTGAGCATTTTGGCCATAGTGATGGGTTCATCATTACTCAAAAAATAGGCTTTCCCCTGACACTTAGGCTTAGCTTGGCACAGTTCAAGCGCGGCCAGCACATGGGCATAGGCGGCGTTGTCTATGTAGATGGTATCGACTAGCTTATCTTCACGGCCAACCAGTTTAAGCTTATCTAAACGGCCGCGCGCTAGCACCCTAGGCACTAGATGGGGATCGCCAGGACCCCAGATTAAATGTGGCCTAAGCGCGACAGTTTTTAACGCATAGAGTGCAGTGGCTTGAGTCGTCACTTGGCTAGATAATTGAGTCACATCAGGATTCTCAAGTGGCATGTCACCCACTTGATTGGCATCAAGCATCATCTTTTCGGCAATAGCTTTGGAATGGGCATAATAATTAAGGAAGGATGTGGCATAGGGAGTGGATTCATCTATACCGGATTCATCCTGCCCAGCAAAGGTCACACTCGGGGTACTGGTGTAGACTAACTTATTTATTTTTAATGCCTTACAAGCAGCAATCACATTTGCGGCGCCCTTCACATTCGGGCAAAAGTAACTGTCCCTATCGCCCCAAACGCCGGCTTTAGACGCCACATGGAACACGATATCGCAGCCTTGCATCGCCTGTTGCAGTTGGTCTTTATTGACTAAATCCCCTTGCAGCATGACTACGCCCAGCGCTTCAAGTTCGGGATAGTGCCCACGGGCAAAACCTGTGACCTTAATGCCCGCGGCTAACAATCTCAAACAAATCGCTTTACCTAAAAATCCCCCAGCTCCCGTGACAAAGGCGTGTTGCACCTTAAGGGCGAGCTGCGCGAGTGCAGTTTGTTCAGCCGCATCAAATTGCGCAAGCGTCGTGCTCTTGATTGGGTTTATCGTCATTTAGGTATCCATTTCAGCACATTTACATGAACTTAAAGTCGGTGTAAGAAGTTTAAAATAAGCACAAGGGCTTAAAAATAAGCGAGTTTGTTCAAATGAACACAGAATATAACGTAAAAAATGCAGGAAAAAAGCCGCAGAGTATATACCCAAGCTACCTGAAAATACGAGTTTCAGAGCACCTAGGGTGCTTCAATTCAAGGTGCATCAATGATGAAATGTCGGCCACCTTTTGAATTGATGCAACACGGAAGTGAAGTGCCCTAGGCGCTCCGTCCCGGCGTGGTTTAACGCACTTTATGCTGTGTTGACTATTTTTAACTTAGTCCACTAGGTCTGCAAATAGCCGCCTTGCCTAAAGTACGTTAACCGCACGCTGAATCCTGCATTTTCAGGCTGTTTGGGTATAAATCAACCTTTCGTTTGTGATTGTGCCCAAACGGCTAATTTTTCTCTAAAAATCTTGGCATTATGCCGCACATCCACAGGGAAATCAGGATGGATAAGAAAACGTCTTATGCCCTGCGTCTGGGCAAATTGCTCTGCGATAGTAATCAAATCTTGATATAGCTGTTGGCTCTTATTGCACACCAATGATTGGTCAAGTTCGATACAGATCAAGGGCTCTATCTCGTTCGCCACTTTCACTCCAACTAAGGCAGAGCGCTTCACAATGGGATGGGTATTAAAAATGCGCTCGCAGGGAATAGAATAATAACGCTTTACCAACTGGCCTTTACGGGTGGCATCGACTCTGTGGGCCTTGCGACCGCACATCCACAGTCGGCCTTGATCATCGAGATACCCGAGATCGCCCATGCGATGTCTAAAACTATTGGTGGCGGAGTCCCACATCTTGGCCGCCGCAGTCGCGCTATTACCTTGGTTTTCGTTTTGGCTATCGTGCTGACTATTATTTAGATAATAGGACTGACTCACCATAGGCCCTTGCACCACGATTTCGCCGATTTCACCCTTATTCAGCACTAATGCCTCATCCCACTCGGGGATAACGGCTTCGCTGATGCCTATGATACGAATCGTCACGCCATCGATAGCGCCGCCGACACAAATGCCGCCGCCGTTATCTGTGATATCTGTGGTGGCAAATAACGCATCGCTGGCAATCATGCTGATCGGTAAAGATTCGGTCGCACCGTAGGAATTTAAAATCGGCACACCTTGGCTCAACATCTTGCTAAATCGGGCGATGGAGGCAATGGTCGCTGGCGCACCCGCAGAAATGACCCGCTGCACGCTGGTCAGTTTATGCTGTTTTTGTTCACCTGCACGGCCTAAACGTTCAAGCAAGGCGGGATTAACAAAGATGTTGCTGCATTGATATTTCTCAATCGCGGCAAACAGAAATTCGGGATTAGCGGTGATGGGTTTGCTGGCATCCATTTCTGGAACGATCGACGCCATACCAAGCGCGGGACCAAAGAGTGAAAACAGCGGAAACGTCGCTAAATCGCGCTCGCCATGGCAAATGCCATAATCGTTTTTTAACGCTTTAATTTGCGCCTCAAACATACCATGGCTATACACTACGCCCTTAGGCGTGCCGGTACTGCCACTGGTGAATAAAATCGCCGCCATCTCATCAGATTTGAGCATCACCATGGGATATTCAGCATGTTGGGCTTGGGTGTGTTGAACCGAGGCGTTTCGTGAAGAGCTGTTTTGCAGCAGAGTCGATAAACTGATAGCGCCAGTAGCGATGCGGATTAATCTTGCCGCTAAGCCTGTTTTGCCGCCATCAACATTGAGTAATGACTTAATGCTGCCATTACCCCAACCAAATAAACGTCTGGCGATATGGGCTTTGGGAATACCGATAAAAGCATCGGGCGCGGCTTCAGCAAAACACTGCTTAAGATTGTTAATCCCCATGCCGGGATCAACTAGGATAGGAATAACCCCCGCTTTAAACAGCGCAAAAGTAAGTGCAAAAAAATCCAGACTCGGCGTGACCATAAGCACAGCTTTCATGCCACGCTCAATGCCATGGGCGTTCAGCGCAAAGGCTATCGCATCGCTTTGTCTGTCTAGATTAAGAAAGTCCAACTCGCTGTAACGCAAATTCGCCACAGAAGCGCCCTGAGCGCTTTGTACTGCTACCGCAAGATGGTGGGGAATGGCATGGGCGGCTTGCTTGAGATGACGACAAATATTGGCGTCACTGGCCATTGCTGACGCAGAAGTGCCAGTTAAAAGTGACGTTTCCAACGGCGTCACTACAGCAGCCAACAAAGGAGTCACTCCAGTCTCAAGCAAGGTCGACATTAACCTACGGCCTGTTCGGACGGCGCCGCTGCTTGGTCGTCGGCCATAAAGCCCTTGATATGGGCAATCACTTCATCGCTGGCATCTTCCAGAATGTAGTGACCACAATCGGCAAACTCATGCACGGTCGCATGGGGCATGTGCTGACGCCATTTTGCTAAAAAGTGCTTATCGAATACAAAGTCCTTCAGGCCCCAGCAAATCAAAGTCGGCACTTTGGCAAACTGCGGTAAACTCGCAGCGATATCAGAGACTAACTGATAGTTTCTATCGCCTTCACGCAGCGGAATATCCTGCACAAAACGCAGCGTCGAAATGCGATTGGCCCAAGAATTAAACGGAGCAACATACGCCTCACGAATGTATTTGGACATAGGCTGACGCTTCACGCCCACATATGAGGCGATAGACGAAAACGCATTGAAACCACGCACCAGCACTGTGCCTAGTAGGGTATTACGACAGATCCACAGCGGCCAAGGAAACGGCTTAGTCTCGGGCAGATGGAAGGCGCCTGTGTTCAAAATCACTAGGCGTTTGATGCGCTCAGGATGACGCGCCGCATAACCCATACCTATCATGCCGCCCCAGTCGTGTACGACTAAGGTAATGTTTTCTTTAATATTCAGGCTATCGAGCAGGGCTTCGAGATCGTCGATACGGTTCTTAAGGGTATAGTCATAGCCGCTATCGTCGGGCTTATCCGACAGACCACAGCCGATATGATCTGGCACTATGCATTGATGCGTGTCTTTTAAGGCGCTAACGAGATTGCGGTAGTAAAACGACCAGCTAGGATTACCGTGAACCATAACCACAGGTTCGCCTTGGCCCTCGTTGATATAATGCAGCTTGTTGCCATTACGGCTAAGAAAATGACGTTTAAAAGGCAACAGAGTGTCTAACATGACGCTTCCTATCTTTTGTTCAATTTATGAGAGCGAATAATGGTTTATTTTTAGCAGGCTTAGCTTATCGACGGAACGACAGACTGAGCTATCAACTGAATCATGAACTGAATCATGAACTGACTTCATTTACTCGAATGTATGCCAGCCATCAAGCGAAAACGTGAAAGGTGCACTGCACCCTACCACTTAATGCCTAACATCATGCAATTCAATCCACTGCCTATGCCTAAAAAGCTCACTTGATCGCCCGCTTGTAAAAAGCCTTGATCGTGCGCCATGGCGGCGGTCACAGGTAACGACACTGTGCCCATATTGCCCAGCAGCTGATACGTAGGAAATTCTTTCTCAGGGGGAATATTTAACGCGCTAAGCACTTGCTTACGGTTTGAGGCGCCCACTTGATGGCAAATCACTTTGTCCACTTGCTCAACCAGCCAATTACGCTGCTCAAGGAAATGTTCCCAAGTGTGCTTAGCCAGCTCAACGCCTTCTTTGAGAAGCGTCACCGCATCGGTACGCATAAACTCGCGATACAGATTGTGCCCCACTTCCTGCAGACCCCATTGACACAACTGGTGGTGCTCAGGCGCCGATAAGTGCGATGCACCCAGCAATTGATGCTGACGCACATTTGTCAGCGGCAAACTGCCGTCGGTAAGAATAACTGCCACTGCGCCAGAGCCACCGGTTAAGGTCGCCAGCGACTGGGCAAAATTCTGCATGGTCGGATCGGCAAGCATGTTATCGATAGTAACATCGACAATATCCCGCGCCGATTCACAGGACACCACCATACCCGCCTTGATTTGGCCCAACTCAATACGGTTAGCGATATCTAAAATACCCGATAACACCCCAAGACAAGCATTGCTGATATCGTAAATAGCGGTGTCTTTCGACACACCCAATTCGGCAGCAATACGACACGCGGTCGCGGGTTCGTGTTGATCACGGCAAACGCCGGTATAGACAACAGCACCTAAATCGGCGACATCAATCCCAGTTTCAACCATGGCTTTACGGGCAGCTTTAATCGCACCGTCGGACAATTGATGTCCTTTTGGCCACCAGCGGCGTTCAGTAATCCCAGTCAATGCGGCAAGCTGTCCCATAGGAATACGGAACTTTTGATACAAAGGAGCAAGACGAGACTCTAGCTCACTACTGGAAACCACAACAGGCGCCAGTTCATAGGCCAGGCTATTAATAAATACGCGGGAATATTTCATGAAACTGTTTTATTCGCTCACTAGAATGACTGACCAAGAGGTCAGCTTTCAGTTGTTATTCGTCATTAATGCGACATTTGAACAAGAAAAGCCCGATGATTCAATAAAAAACCATCTTGAGTGTAAGACTTGTCTCACAGCGCAGGTTCCAAACACGACGGCCCTGAATTCACTATCACTAAACTTAAATGCGCTAATATAGAAATAATTCATAAAAAACATCACAGTACAGCATATTTTCAGACACTCAAAATTATACCGCCATTTTTTGCGCTAAAATCAGCGTGTTTCTAGGTGTGACGCTGTTTGCACAAAATTCACCCACGCAAACACCATATCCTTGTTCCTGCAAAAAACAAGCGCGATCTAAGATTAACCATTGCTCGAGTACAGTGCGGAACAAATGCGCCACTAAATCGATACGGCGAGTTAATTGTTGTCTTTGTCGCCCTATCTCAAGCCAAGCCTCAAAATCCCTGTTTTTCGCTAAATTAACGGCCTTCGTCTGCGCCGCCCACAGGCAAAAATCCGTAAAACTGCCGCTCAACTGGCTCTGTTTTAACGAAGGTAAAGGTAAATATTCGTCGATTTGCCGACATTGACGTTGCAGTGCATCAAAGCCTAAGCGCCACGCGATTTCTTGATGGCGTAGCGCCTGCTGTTTGGGATTAGCGATCACGCTCTGCTGCAGCGGTAACTGTAAATCATGGCGGCTAAGCTTTAGGCTGCTCTGCTGAGCAAGATTGGATAATGGCTGATAATGGCTCGCTTGAATTAAATGATAACAACAGGGGGAAATCGCCAATGCCTGCGTGCCCGCCTCGGCCGCCAGCGTTAACAGCCGAACATGCAAATCACCGCAGGCATGCAATGCAACCGCTTGCTGCCTTGCGGTTAAGGGATTAGTTGTTAACGGATTGGCTGCTGAGGGATGTTCAACTGTGGTTATGGATGTGTTTATCGCGGCATGTTCTGCACCAATAGCAAAGGCATCGGCACAAATAAAGGTCTGCGATAACTGCCATTTATCGGCAAAGGCCTGTCCTGCTTCACATAATGGCGCTTGCCACTCTAAGCTCACCACTTCGGCGCCGCGGGCTTTGGCAATCAAGCGGCCCAAATGCCCTTTACCCGCACACCATTCCAGCACGGGTAAATTAAGCTGGGGTAAATGCTGCACAAAGGCGGTAATTTGCTGCCATTTACGGCCTTTGATGTGCGCACTGAAATGCGCTTCATCGTCAAAGGACAAGCCGCCTTGCTGCGCTGCGGTGTTATCCGCAAGCGACGGTTCAGCCACGCCAGCCTTATCAGTAACTGTCTTATCGTTAAAAACCGTACGTTCGGCAATGGATGCGGTGAGCAATGACAAGTCCCAATCTTGGCCTAATGCCTTAAGATCGTGGTTTAATGCCGGTGACAACGCTTTAACCAGCAAAGATTGCTCGGCGTCGAGTCCATCCAGCTCATCGTCAGCCAGCGCCCACACAGCTTCGGCCAACTGCGGAAAATCCTCTGCCCAAGGTAACGCGTTCACTTCAAATGCACGCACTTGCCACAGGGCTGCACTCTGTTCAAGCAACTGATTAAGTTCGCTAAATTGCTGTGAGTAAGTGAGTTGTTGCTGCAGATTATCTTGGTTCACGTCATGCCCAGTGTAAAAAATACTTGTCTCACCTTAGGCCAAGGGAATGCGCCCTAAAGATGACTTTATGCGAAAAAATGTTAGTATCGCGGCCTTTAAACACTCAATCATATCGGTAACTGAGAAGACTCGGTTAACTAGCTTCTATTAACCAGCTTAGGTTAACTAACCATAATGCTCCAGAGGACACCTATGCTTTCACCTTGCGTCGCACGCTGCGGTTTAAATGACGAAGACTACTGCATGGGCTGCTTTCGACATATCGATGAAATCGTCAGTTGGCGCACGAGTAGCGAAGCGCAACAGGCGGCCATTTGTCAGCAACTCCCCGCCCGTAAAGCTTTATTTGAAGGCAGTGAAAACCAGCATATTTTAAGCCGCGATAAATGGTTAGCTGCCGAGGCGCGTTTAACCGACAAGGACTAAACCCCATCCGCTAACGCTACCCTCTACGCAACCATATCCAGCTAAAGCCAGCAAGACTATTTTTTCAGCATTGATTTCAAGTCAGCAAAGGGATTGTAAGTCGCCGCCGCTTGCTTGGTTTCTGTGGTGCTGCCGTAACGGATGAGTTCTTCGAAACGAGAATGTTCGTTATCGTGGCAGTACAGGCACAATAACTCCCAGTTTGAACCGTCTGACGGGTTGTTATCGTGGTTATGATCGCGATGATGCACTGTCAGTTCACTTAAGTTTTTCGGGGTAAACTCGCGGGTACAACGGCCGCACACCCAAGGATAGAGTTTTAACGCCTGCTCACGGTAACCGCCCTCACGCTTAGCTTTATACTCCCGCGCATCGGCTAATACTTTGTCTAACTTACTCTGGCCTGGCACTGACGACATAGTGTAATCCCTAAAACAAACCCTAAAAAAATTGCCCCAAGGATAATCCGAGTTATCACTTGGGGCAATATCTCCCGTACTTTGCGGGTTAATGGTGCGCGATTTGTAGACGTAAATGGCTAAGCCGACCTAGGTTACTGGCTTAGCTAACTTAGCTTACGTGGGCATGATCGGCATTCGACAGATGCAAGTAGTGCAAGTATTTTTCATACTGAGTCACCACATCCGCGAGGATTTGCTCTTCGGTATATCCCATCACATCGTAATGCTGACCACCTTGTTCTAAATACACTTCGGCGCGGTAATACAAGGTATTGCCCTGCTCGATTTCAGTCCCTATCGGGTTAGTGATGTCAAAACAACGGGTGCGTACTCCGTAAACAAAGGGCAAGTTCACCTCGTTGCTGATCACCAAACGTACGCGGCCATCTAAGTATTCGAGATCGGCCACTATGCCTTTGGCCATAAAGTGTTGACACACCTTAGACAAAGCAGGCGTCGCAACATTATTCAAGAACACTTGCGCTTCTTCATGGGTAGGATGCGAGACGAGCACGCCAATGCGTTCTTCCCAGCTCATGTTGGTTTTGGCGTACTGCACACTGGTATTGTGTAACTGCACGCTGTTGATCTTAAGCCAGTCATTCTTCAGGGCTTTAAATAATCCCAGACACATGAATAACATCACCACGAGGAACGGCATGGCACTGGCGATCGCCGCCGTTTGCAGCGCCTGTAAACCACCAGCTAACAACAATACCGAGGCCACAACCCCTTGCAACAGTGCCCAGAAAATCCTCTGCCATACAGGCGCATTGTTATCGCCGCCCGAGGTCAGATTATCAATCACTAAGGACCCCGAATCCGACGAGGTCACAAAGAAGGTCACGACTAAACAAATCGCAATCCCTGAAAGTAAGGTCGGGAACGGCATGTGCTCGAAAAACACAAACAAGGCCACTGACACATTGGTATTCACCGCTTCAGCAAGGTAAGTCGCGCCTTGATTCATAATCGAATCAATCGCCGAATTACCAAACACTGTCATCCACAGGAAGGTCAGCGCCGATGGCACAAATAACACACCAATCAAAAACTCACGGATGGTACGACCGCGACTCACACGCGCAATAAAGGTACCGACAAAAGGTGACCAAGAAATCCACCAGCCCCAATAGAGCAAGGTCCAACCACCAAGCCAATCTTCCTTATGTTGATAGGCGTACAAGTTAAAGGTTTTACCAACCAAATCACTTAAGTAACTGCCAGTGTTTTGCACAAAGGCCTGTAGCAGCATGACAGTAGGACCCAAGATCAAGACGATAAGTAATAAGATAATCGCGAGGCCAAGATTGAGTTCGCTTAAACGCTTGACGCCTTTGTCGAGGCCAGAAAACACCGACAGCGTCGCGAGCAAGGTAATGCCGATGATCAAGCACACTTGCACTACAGCATTATTAGGTAAACCTTCAAATAGATAACTCAGACCCGAGTTAACCTGCAACACCCCAAAGCCCAGTGATGTCGCCACCCCAAACATAGTGCCGAGCACGGCAAAGGTATCGACAATATGGCCAATAGGACCATAAATGCGTTCACCAATTAAGGGATAAAGGGCACTTCGTGGCAGTAGCGGTAACTTATGACGATAGGAGAAGTAGGCCAGACTCAATGCCACTACGGCATAAATCGCCCAAGCATGCAGTCCCCAATGGAAGAAAGTAATCTTCATCGCCTCTTTTGCGGCGGCGAGACTCTCAGGTGTAGCATCTGGCGGCGCCAGATAGTGCATTACAGGTTCGGCGACCCCAAAAAACATCAGGCCAATACCCATACCTGCCGAAAACAACATGGCAATCCAGCTTTTATAGCTGTAATCCGGTACAGAATGATCTGGCCCGAGTTTGATATCGCCAAAGCGACTGACCATGACAAAGATGATAAAAATCAGGAAAAACGCCACGCTCAGAATGTAAAGCCAACCGGCTTTCACTTCTATCCATGACTGTATTGATCTAAAAACGGTGTTAGCCTCTGTGGGCCATACTGCACAAATCATCACCATCAAGATGATGAAAAAGACCGACGAATAAAATACCGGCGGATTAATACTCGACTTGATCGACATTGACTCTCCCTATTTCTAGCGGGTTCACTCTCCAAATATCTCAGCGCACCAACGGAGAGATAGAACAAAACTTATACTCAAAATATGTTTAATGCTGCGGGGCTCATCTATGACCAGTATGGGCTCAATCCCACAGATCAATGCAACGACTCGCTATGGCTAAACGTGACAGGATCTGAAAAACGGGATTAACAACACACGACTTTGACAGCCGATGATTGATGGATAAATAGCGTGAACACCACTAAGGCAGTCAAAGCATGCCTTTAGCATAAAACAAATTTATAATTAGAATATTCAGCACAAAAAATGGCGACCATATTGGTCGCCAAAAAATTATACCACAAAAATCATCAAATTTAATTTTAAACGCTAAATCGCTTGAACCAACATCCGATTAATTAGTCGGTGTTTGCGAAATGCCAGCGGTTAAATTAAAGCGCATCGCCTCTTCAAACGACCAGTCGACCATGATTAGATCGTCCCGTTTGATCAAGCTCGTCACGCCCGCCATTTGGTAACTCAATTGGAACAACACAGGCACCCAATCGCCCTCAGGCAACGCATCTAACAATGGCTGCGGCGGCGTATCTGTCATGATAAATCCCACCACAAAACTGCCATTAGCCTGCTTCACTAACACTGTCTTTTGGCTGGTCGGCTTGCCATCACGATTCATCAAAGAGGCGATATCACGGATACTGCCATAAACCGATTTAAACAGTGGAAAACGCATCAACTGGCGCTCAAGCCAACCATAAAGCCACACAATCGGGCTGACTGAAAACAACAGTCCCACAGCAAAAACTAATGCCACCACTAGCATAAAACCGGCGCCGACAAAGTGTTGGTTAATCCCTACCAACTCTAAAATCACAATTCCTAAACCATCTAACGATACAAACAGCGACCAAAACAGCCACAAACTCAAGGCCATAGGTAATAGATTCATTAAGCCGCGGGCTAAGGTTTTCTTCATCACACTCTCATTCGGTCATAGGGATATAATAGGCACAAAATATTTACGCAAAAAAACGCCACAAATGCTACCACAGAGTCACTTTTGCACCAGCACATGATGTAAGGTATCTGACTCATATTCGTCTCAAGTGTAGAGATAGCGTTCAAAATCAGAGCCCACTCTGAGCCATTCTAAGGAAAGTAAAATGCGCGTAACCCGCTTAGATCATTTGGTCTTAACCGTAAAAGACATCGCCGTCAGCGTCGAATTTTATCAAACCGTGCTCGGGATGAAGAAAGTGGTATTTGGCAATCAGCGTATTGCGTTAAGTTTTGGCGACCAAAAGATTAACTTGCACCAAGCGGGCGCAGAATTTGAACCTAAAGCCGAAGCAGCCACGCCCGGCAGTGCCGATCTGTGTTTTGTAGTCAGCCATAACATAGAAGAAGTGATCGCGCATTTAAACGCTCTTCAGATTGAAATCATTGAAGGACCAGTGCTACGAACCGGCGCCACAGGCCGGATAAACTCAGTCTATATCCGCGACCCAGATTGTAACCTGCTTGAGTTATCAGAATATCTGCCCGCCTGCACAGGGTAAGCGAAGTTAAAAACTTCATTTGAATTTTTTAATCAAAGTCAAAGTCGTGGGGCTTCACCCCACACCCGACCAAGGAGGACTGCTCGTCCTATCCTCCTTGGATGCTCCAAGACGCCCCTACGGAGTTGAAAGCCCCTTGTGCTCATTGACAAATTTGCTATCGCTTCCGAAGGATGCGTCCCTGCACCTGCGAAAGCTAGTCGTTCATCCATGACCGAACTCACGCAATTTCTCTATTCGCCCTGCGGCAACTCCGAGGGGAGGTGTATTCCTTGGCGTTTTGAGTCGTTATATAGCGATTCATCAGCAAAATAAGCGCGAAAAATGAGAAAGCTAAAACGATATCAAGTGATTACCCATTAAACTGTATAAAAAACCGCTACCGCAAAAAAGCAAATTCCTATAGCATCATTTTTACCAATTGACTTGGATGTGGCAGCGGCCAAGTCCAACAAGCGAGTTATGCCCTGCAGACAGCGCAGCGCATAAATACTAAGACGTTAGTGCTCTAGAGGAAACCGATGAAATTTGAGTTTCAACAAGCCACAAAATCAGATCGAGATTATCTACTAGGTCTGCGCAAGTTAACTATGGTTGAGCATTTAGAAAAATCTGGTCAATTCTTGTCTGATAAAGAGCATGAAATTAGGCTTGATGATAAATATCATTGTTCGTATTTGGTGCATTATAAAAACGCATTAGTCGGTACTCTCAAATACGATTCAACTGAACTCGAAGTTGAGATAATGCAAATTCAAATACATCCTGACCATCAAAATAAAGGTTATGGGCGAGGCATTATTCAGCAAGTATTGAATGGTGCTCAGTCAAAGATCGTGTCACTCACAGTGTTAAAGGAGAATCCTGCATTGCAACTATATTTACGATTGGGTTTCAAAATTGTCAGTGAGGACATGTATGAGTATCATATGCAAATCAAGCACTAAAAAGTTACTCAAACCGGACTCCATAAACTGTGGCGCTTTCTGCATTTCTGCTTCGCAGGCATAAATCCCCCCAATTTAGTCCACAGTTTAGTAAAGCGTTAGGGTTACTTGGAGATTTGGTGGAAAATTTAAAGGCGAAGCTCATCGAATTAGAAGAGCATTTATTTAAGGCTGAGACCAGAGCTTCATACGGCGAATTGGATGAACTAATTGCGGATGAGTTCACTGAAATTGGTGGTTCTGGAGTTCGATTTGGAAAAAAAGAAGCTCTGGAGCGTCTGCCATCAGAATTGCCTCCTAAGATCAGTGCGTCTGAATATGAATTGAGACATTTAGCGCCAAATTGTGCCCAATTACTTTATAAAGCTGTAATGGTAAAAGGTGGTGAGACAACCGCTATTTACTCATTACGATGTTCAATATGGTCTTTGATAAATGGGAGATGGCAAATGATCTTCCATCAGGGCACCTTATGTAAAGCATTTGAGTCGTAACCCTAACAAGGCCATTAATTACGCTCCCTACGGTCGCGTGGCTTATGGCGGCGTTATAAACGCAAAATAAACTCCGGCACTAGTAAGTAGAAAGTAAAGAGCTTTTGAGGTGGTTTAGCTGTACTTAGTTAACTCAAAATCAATGAGATAGGAAGGATCTATGAATTTAAGAAAGTTTGTAGCTCAAGACTCAACGGAAGTCATTTCATGGTTCTCAACTGAAAAGGAATCCCTACTTTGGGGTGGTTGGATGTTCGGTTGGCCACTTTCGGAAACTGAAATGGTAAACCGTAGTCAGCTTCCTGAAGTTGAGTTTATGGTTTTATCTAGTGGTAATGACAAGCTTGGCTTTATTGAGCTTCAGCACATCAGTGAAACTGAAATACGCCTGTGTCGAGTTGTCATTAATCCCGAATATCGTGGGCTTGGATATGGTAGAGCTTTAATCGCACTTTCTATCGCAGAAGTTAGGAAATGTGAACAGTTCAAAATTGCTACCTTAGCTGTATTTGCTGAAAACGTAGCAGCTTATAATTGCTACAAGTCATATGGCTTTATATCCGTAGACAAAGAGCCAAAGTTTAGAGAGTTTAATGGTCAGAAATGGCCTTTGCTACAGATGGAAACTGCTTTATAACTTGTAAATCAACAGATTACGAGAATATTCGAAAGGTGAGCCATGGTGATTAGCGAGACGACCGTCCGCCCCATGGACGGGACGGTCGAGCATCCACGGACGGACTTGAACAACATCCTGTTTAACGGCCAGTTCGCCATCTGATAGGCAGGACGCCTGAATGTCGTGCAATGCAGGGATGCATGAGAACGACCATGGCTCTCGTTCATAAGCTCAGAAACCCTAGGTTTCTATTCACCGCGTCGGTGAGTGAATGCCATGGCAAGCCTTCATGTGTGGATACCTGCAAACGCTAAGTCCTCTGAAGCAACCTCTTCTCACGACGAATAAAAGCCTGCTCAAAGTACAGTTCAAAATACAGAGAAAAGAACAGCTCTAGTTAACCCGCTAATGTATTAATCCTCTCAAGTGTCTGCTGTTTTGCCAGATTTTGCGCTGCTAGATAATCCAGTTTTAACTGTTTGATGATGCCAGTAATCAAGACTAACTCCTGCTGTAACTGCGGAATTTTCGACATATCATGGGTGGGTAAATTGATATCGACGGTATCAAATAAATTGCCAAAATAGCTCGCCATGATCAGCACTTTATTGGCTTTAAATTCGATACTCAGCCCCGACCCGCGTGCCGTTTTACGGAATAACTGTTCCAGTTCAACGAGGCGTTCCATCACGGCAGGAGACAACAGATATCGCGCGTAATGCTGGTCATGGGAATACACTTCAAACATCGCTTCAAAGGTCACGCTTTCGAGTTTCACTCTGGGTTTCTTTATGCCTGCCATAGTGTTACCAAGGGTTCCATAGTCTTGACTGACAACAGTATGGGATTCAAAGCTAAAGGGCATCGTCATGATCACGACCCCACCTTTAAATTGGATCTTGTCTGACTTACTGCCGCGGGATTTTAAGGTTAATTCGCAAAATTCGAAGCTGATATCCTCTACCTTGCCGCGAATATGATCCTCTGATTGTTGCTTGCTAAAACGGGGCATAAGTTCGAAATCAGCCACTGAATCAAGGTTGACACAGGAGTCGGGGCTATAACGGTAGTCCCCTAGTTTTTTGAGTAAAACAGGCAATATTTTATATTTGTAATGGCGCTTATATTGCATTTCAGGCAGATGAATCCACATCAAAATGCCGGCGAGGACGATCAGGCTCAAAATGGTTGGGTCATTGTTAGAGGCTAACGAGATTAAATCAAAGGCCAGTGCGGGCAGGCACACGAGCCAACCTAGACGCTTCGCCCATTTTTTACGGGAGAGTTTAGTTTCAAGCTTTTCAATTCGATAGGCTTCTAACGGCGCTAATAGCTGCAATAGCTCGGCTTTAGCATCCTCGGACAGTGGCGGTAATTCAGCGCGGGGGAAATCAGCGGGTAAATTCGCTTCAGAAATATGATTTCGAATACTTTTAAGAGCTTCGAAACCTTGCTTTAAAGAATACAATAATGGGCTCATCAACTTATCCATGTTATCGCCGACACAGCGCCCATTCCGTTGCGCTGCTAACCCCAAACCTTAGCGGTAACAAATAGGGTGGCGGTTAAATTCTGAGGTTAACATGCTGTGATATCAATCCCACAGCTAAACACAAAAACGCTAGCACTTAGGCTTCGACTGCTTTCACTATCTAGGTCTACCGCCCTTTTCCAGCAGCTAAAGCTTGTTGCAAGCATCAGATTAAACAAAGGTTAATTTATTGTAAACACAAAAATGACCTTCTTTATTCGCGGTACTGATCCAGAATGCCAGTTCACACTCCAATTTAACTATTCAACTTAGCTATCCAATTTCACAATCCATAGCCCAAAATCCTAGCTCGCTTCTCTATCTAACGCTCCTAGCTCACTATCCTAATCAACGATCCTAGCTCAGCATCCTAAAAGCAAAACGCTCCACAGAGACTGCGGAGCGTTGTATTCAGGCATTACAACAGCAGATTAATGCGTGTGTTAGCCTTTCATGTCCTTTTCCATATCTTCGTAGGAAGTATGGCGAACGTCTTTGCCTTTTACGTAGTAGATGATGTATTCGCAGATATTTTTGCAACGGTCGCCAACACGCTCAACCGCACGCGCCGCCCACAGTACGTCTAAGACGTCTGGGATTGAGCGCGGATCTTCCATCATATAAGTCATTAACTGACGGATAATCCCTTCGTATTCGCGGTCAAGTTTGGCATCTTCTTTGTGCAGCTCTAAGGCAGTATCAGCATCCATACGTGCTAAGGCATCTAAGGTTGCATGTAACATACGGGTCGCGTGACGGCCCATATTTTCAATGCTAACTAACAAAGGTTGCTGATTATTCAATCGTTTATCTAATGCTGCTTTTGCGATACGCACACAGGCATCACCAATACGCTCAAGATCGGCGATGGTTTTTGAGATGGCGATAATCAGCCGTAAATCGCTGGCCGCAGGTTGACGCTTGGCGATAATACGGGTGCACTCTTCGTCGATAGACACTTCCATGCCATTGACCTTGTGATCGCCCTCGATAACACGCTGCGCGAGTTCCGCATCCAGTGCGCTGAGCGCGTCAATGGCTTGCTCAAGCTGACGTTCAACCAAGCCACCCATAGCGAGTACGCGGTTACGGATATCATCTAGCTCAGCGGTAAACTGTCCTGAGATGTGCTTACTTAAATTCATGTTTTCCATTTAGCCAACCTTTTACTTAACTGTTTACCAAGCATGCTCAAAGCCTGCGGTTGCGGCTTTATCCGATAGCGACCGAGGTAATTAACCGTAACGCCCTGTGATGTAATCTTCGGTCTTACGTTTTTTCGGCGTGGTGAAAATCGTATTAGTATCAGCGTATTCAATCAATTCGCCCATATACATAAAGGCCGTTTGATCCGATACCCGCGCCGCCTGTTGCATGTTGTGAGTCACGATAACCACAGTGTATTTAGTCTTAAGCTCGGTGATCAGCTCTTCAATCGTCAATGTCGAAATCGGATCGAGTGCCGATGTGGGTTCATCGAGTAATAACACTTCTGGCTCGATGGCAATGGCACGGGCAATTACCAGACGTTGTTGCTGACCGCCAGATAAACCAAAGGCGTTATCGTGCAATCTGTCTTTGACTTCGTCCCAAATCGCCGCGCCGCGCAGTGAACGCTCGGCCGCTTCGTCGAGTTCACGACGGTTATTCAACCCTTGCAATCTCAAACCATAAACGACGTTTTCATAAATCGACTTAGGAAACGGATTCGGGCGCTGGAACACCATACCCACGTTACGGCGCAGGGCCGCGACGTCGATTTTCTTGTCGTAAATATTCTGACCGTGCAGCAAAATTTCACCGTCGATATGGCAGTTATCCACCAAGTCGTTCATGCGGTTAATACAACGCAGCAGCGTCGATTTACCACAACCGCTGGGGCCGATAAAGGCGGTCACTTGCTTCTTGGGGATCTTCATCGATACATTAAACAGCGCTTGTTTACTGCCATAGCGCAAGTCTAAGTTACGGATCTCCAACGCGGTGTCGGTCAGGCTTAAGTTTGCTAAATCAAAGTTGTTGGTTTTCATTGCTGTCGAATCTATAGAAATCATATTCAGTCCTAATACTTTCAGGATAATCGCTGATTAGTGCTCAAGCGAACGATATTTTTCACGCAAGTGGTTACGTACGCCAATGGCCGTCAAGTTGAGTGCCACAATCACAGACACCAGCAAGAAGGAAGTTGCATACACCAGAGGACGTGCCGCTTCAACGTTAGGACTCTGGAAGCCCACATCATAAATATGGAACCCTAAGTGCATGAACTTACGTTCTAAATGCACAAACGGGAAGTTAAAGTCCAGTGGTAATGTTGGGGCTAATTTCACTACACCCACCAACATCAATGGTGCCACTTCACCGGCAGCGCGGGCGACCGCTAAAATCAAACCCGTCATGATAGCTGGGCTCGCCATTGGGATCACAATGCGCCACAGTGTCTCAGCTTTCGTTGCGCCCAGTGCCAAACTACCTTGACGCACCGCACTTGGGATTCGGCTCAAACCTTCTTCGGTCGAAACGATAACCACAGGCAGAGTCAAAATCGCTAAGGTCAATGCCGACCAAATCACCCCTGGCGAACCAAAGGTCGGTGACGGTAATGCTTCAGCGTAAAACAGTTGGTCGATAGAGCCGCCCATCATGTAGACGAAGAAACCTAAACCAAACACGCCATACACGATTGATGGCACACCCGCTAAGTTGATTACCGCAATACGGATCATCTTAGTGATTGGGCCTTTCTTAGCGTATTCATGTAAATAAACCGCCGCGACCACACCAAATGGCGTCACAATAACGGCCATTAGCAGCACCATAAAAACGGTACCAAAAATCGCCGGGAAAACGCCGCCTTCAGTGTTAGCTTCACGCGGGTCGTCACTCACAAAACGGCCGATACCGACGAACCATTTACCAATTTTACCGATTAGGCTTAAGTGGTTCACATAAGTCACATCCAGCACTGTATCTAGCTTAAGCTCGACTTCTTCACCGCGCATATCACGCACGATAACAGAATCTCGCGCCGCGTCATCACGCAGGGTAAATAACTCTTTTTCAAGCACTAAGTAATCTTTTTGCAGTTGCGCTCGCTTGGCCACTAAGTCAGCTTTATTGCTGTCGGTCAGTTCGCCATCAAGCTCGTAACGACGCTCCTGTAAACGCAGCTTTTCAATGGCGTAGTTAATCGAGCCAATGTCTTGCTTCTGCAAATCTACCGCTTTGTCCGATAAGGCCACAGCGCGGTCGATATGCTCCATTAAGGAGGATTCAATCGCATCGTTAACTAAATCCAGACGCTTGCCATTTTCAATCACAGCGATTGGATAACCGTAGAAGTTACCGTTTTTAGCCCGCTCAATCATGGCAACATCGCTTGGCGTAGAACGGCTCAGAATGTCAGTGCCTAATATCCAGCGGAAATCTAGCCCTACAAATTCGCGGTTACCGGTTTTCACTAAGTAACGGGTCACGAACTCGCCAGGATGTTCCTTAAACACATGGCCCGCAGCAATCAAACGCTCAGTCGGTACTTCTTCCCTATCGTAAACTTCACCAATTAAGGTTGAACGTACACCCGTGTTATCTTCGAGTTCCCACTGGTAAACCGTTGCTGGCCAAAAGTAACTTAAGCCACGCCAAGCGATTAACAGTAATAAGCCTAAGACGGCAATCAAACTGATGCTCACCGCACCGCCCGTCATCCATATCCATGGCGAGCCTGATTTTACCCACTTACCCATTGCACAAACCTCTCAAGGTCACTGGCGAAATAGTATTTAATGTCATTGTCTTATCCCCGTTACAGCGAGCTATAGCGTTCACGTAGACGCTGTCTCACCACTTCTGCAATGGTGTTAAAGAAGAATGTAAAGATGAATAGCACGAACGCCGCGAGGAAGAGCACACGGTAATGTGAGCTACCGATAGCCGACTCAGGCATTTCAACCGCAATGTTTGCTGCCAAGGTTCGCATCCCTTCGAACACACTCCATTCCATAATGGCGGTGTTACCGGTGGCCATCAGTACGATCATGGTCTCGCCCACAGCGCGGCCTAGGCCCATCATGATGGCCGAGAAAATACCCGGACTTGCGGTTAACAACACCACGCGTGTCAGTGTCTGCCAAGGCGTCGCACCTAAGGCTAAGCTGCCGTTCGATAAATGACGTGGCACAGAGAAAATCGCATCTTCCGCGATAGAGAAAATCGTAGGAATAACCGCAAAGCCCATGGCGATCCCCACTACCAGCGCGTTACGTTGGTCGAAGGTGATGCCCAGTTCGTTGGTGATAAATTGACGGGTATTACCATCAAACAGCGCCACTTCGATGATAGGGCTGATGGCAAAAGAGAACCAACCCACGAAACAGACCACAGGGATCAACATCAGCTCTTGGTACACTTCGGGTAAACGTTGTTTCCAAGCTGCAGGTAACTGACTCCAGCCATAGGCCGAAGCGAGAATCGAGGTCGGCAACAGGGTCAGTAAAATCAAAATACCGGGGAGATGTTCTTCAATCAGCGGCGCTAACCACAGACCCGCCAAGAAACCTAAGATAACCGTCGGTAAGGCTTCCATGATTTCGATGGTCGGTTTAACGAAACCGCGCACCTTAGGCGACATAAAGTAAGCAGTGTAAATCGCACCGGCAATGGCTAAAGGCACGGCAAACAACATGGCATAAAATGCCGCTTTCATCGTACCGTAGGCCAATGGCATTAAGCTCAGCTTAGCTTCGAAATCATCAGACCCCGAAGTCGATTGCCATACGTATTTAGGCTCTGGATAACCTTCATACCACACCTTGTCCCACATAGCGCTCCATGACACTTCTGGGTGGGAGTTTTCCACACTGAAGATATGCAGCTTTTTGTCCGCCTCAACGACTATGCCGTTTGAGCGTGGGGTAAAACCCATTTTACCGGGGTTTTTAAGGTCAAATTTTTCGTCAAACAGTTCACGATGACTCGTGGTGTAGAGCAAAGTCAGCTCGCCCTCAGGGCTCACAGTCGCAAAACTCTTACGGTAGAATTCAGAGGTAAGTGACTCGATAGGCGGTAAGTCATCAAACTGGCGGATTTCTTGATATAAACGCCCTTTTGGACCACTGACTTGGAAGTACTGGGCCACAATACCTGTGTCGTAGCTGACCAGTAACGAACTCGCGCCCGCCAGCAAAGCCACGTTATTCACTTGAGCTTTAGCACGTTCAACATCAATCACCTGCAGCAGATCTAAGCTGTCAGTATCACGGATGTCGTACACAAAGATTTTATTGCCAGTTTGCAACATCAATTGACGTTGATCTGGCGTCATCAGCTCATGGGAGACTTTCTTCGGAGCATCTTGAATTTGTGACGTCGTAGACACCCACTCCACTTCTTCAGTCATCATGTTCTCTTGCCCTTCGAGGCGAGTCAGGCGCCAAACGCCGCTCTCATCTTGATAGGCAAAGCTCATTTTGTCTGAACTGTAGGTGAAGGTCAGTTTATGAATCGCACTGCCCGTTTCATCGACTGTAATTGGGGTTTCGCCTGCGGGATAACGCAGTTTAGGCGTGATTAAGCGCTTGTTGTTTGGATAACTTAAACCAAACTCTAGGCCAGCCACTAGGACCTGACCATTACTTAATCCCAGCGCAAAACGCTGTTCGCTCGGCACGGCAACTGCGGCACTGGTCACAGTCACGCCCGCTGGCAATGGCGGTGTAAAGCTAGAAAGTAGGCTACCGTCGGCAACGGTATAGAAGTCCACTTGGCCATCAACGGCCACACGGTACATCACCTCATTTTGCTCTTCAGCGCCCACCATTAAAGTAGGTACATCCGCATGCTGATAGCTCACCGTTTTAACCGGCGTAACATCAGCACTATCGAAAATGGGTTTAATCACATACAACAGATAAAAGAAGATCAACAATAAGGCGACAAACACCATAGTGCCGCCGATAGTGACGCCGATTTGCGCCGCTTTATCCTTAAATGCCCTGCGATTCGAGCGTCCGCCTTTAAGCATACTGTGCGATGCAGAACCAGGTTGAGTGACCTGACTTTCCATTAAGAACCTCTATTATTAATAGCCAGCGAGTTTTTTCGCTAGGATTTGCCGAGTGCTATGCTTACACTGTTTGAACGTAAACTGAGCAATAACAACATCCTTTATTCTAAGTGCGTTGGATTATATGACGCAAAGATGACAGTTGTGTTACACCCCGTTTTAAAACAGGTGCCTTTTACAAAAAATAGGAGTCAGTCACTATGCTACGATATTTAATCACACTACAAGCACCTGATAGAAAAGGATTAGTAGAACAAATCGCCCATGCAGTGAGCCGCCACGGCGGCAACTGGCTCGACTCAGAATTACGCCATATCGACGGTATCTTTGCCGCCATTCTGCTGCTCGAAGTGCCTTCCTTGCGTATGGACGAACTCATTGAGGCGCTGGAGTGCATCGATAGCCTTACCCTCACCTACGCCAAAACCTCGGTCGCCCTTAAGCCCATCAAACGTTTAAGCTACAGCCTAGTGGCCTACGACAGACCCGGACTCGTGCTCGATATCTCAAATAAGATCAACGCCCTTGGCATCAATATCGAGCAGTTTAGTAGCCAATATGAAACCGCTGGCCACACAGGTATCGCTCTGTTTCGGGCGACTATCGGCCTTGGACTCACAGATCTCGCCCAAGAAGAGCAACTGTTAGCATCCCTCTATGCCCTGGGTGATGATCTCGTGCTCGATAGATTAAGCCGTTAACCTTTACGACGAGCTAACACTTATCACACTCGGCACATTTAGAGCGTGCATTTGCCATAGCACTTTCAAACAGCACTTAAATGGCACTTAAAAACGATTTGAAGATGCTAAAAATACAAACGCCGCTAAGCAGATGCCAGCGGCGTTTTTTGTTTAAGTCACTTTTTGATGCCGAGATTTGACTAAGTAACGCAGCGGCACTTGGGAGATCAACATCCCCAATAACATCAAGCCACAGCCGAATAATGCCCGCACACTCAAACTCTCATCGAGGAAGATAATGCCACCAATGGCCGCAAATACCGTTTCTAAACTGAGGATAATCGCCGCATGGGCTGGATGCGCATTTTTCTGTGCTAACACTTGCAAGGTATAAGCAATCCCCACCGAAATCAGCCCAGCATAGAAGAGTGAACCCCAAGCCGCCATCACACCATCGAGCGTGGTGACTTCAATCACTGCCGACACCATCAAACTCAGCACGCCGCAGACAAAAAACTGCATCATGGCTAACACCACGGGCGAAATCCGCTTGGCAAAATGATCCACCGCCAGAATGTGCAATGCCCAAAACAAGGCGCCCACCAACTGCAAGGCATCGCCATAACCTATGCTCATACCATCTTTAACGCTTAAAAAATACAAACCGACTGCGGCAATCGCGCAGCCAAGCCAAGTATTCAAGCCTGTTGTATGTTTTAGCGCTAACCCAAGCACAGGCACTAACACTATATATAGACCAGTGATAAAACCCGCGTTCGCTGCTGTGGTGTATTGCAAACCGACCTGTTGAAATGACGCGCCCGCAAACAGTAAAACCCCGACCAGCAAACTGCCGCGCACTAAATCCTTAGGCGCACTCACATGCAGCTTATTTTGCCGACGCAAGTACCACACCAAAGGCACTAAACTAAACGTCCCCATTAAAAAGCGAATACCATTAAACGCAAAGGGGGAAAGATGTTCCATGCCTAAGGTTTGGGCAACAAATCCAAAGCCCCAAATCGCGGCGGCAAGCAGTAATAACAGGTTGGCAGGCAAGATAAATTCTCAGTAATCAAAAAGATCACAAGATTACCTAGCGGCGTGAGACTTGTCCAAACATGTTGCAACTTTGTAGTTAAGCCCTCTCTTGGAGCGGTTACTTTTTCGCTCGCAACTGCAAGTGTTTAGCTTGACTGAGGATCTCATTTAAAAACACGGAATCCGTTTGTTTTGCCAGTAGCACGGCTTTATCGGAGGCTTTAATCGCCTGCTCAAGCTGCCCATCCAGATCATAGGCGGTCGCTAAACTGTCCCACAACACCTCTGAATTGGGGAACATGCGCGTCCCTTCTTCAAGAATTTCAACGCCCCAAGCCGTTTTTTGTTCATAAGTGGCTTTGAGTCCATAAACATTATATTGCTGAGCAAAGAGTGGAAATTCATAGCCGAACTCAGCGCTCTTTTGTCGATAGAAGTGTTTTATGTCCTTGAGTGGCATAACGGCAATTTCAGGCACAGCATTCCAACCGGTAAAAAGGGTCTTTAATGCCTCAATATTGCCAACCAGCGGCGTACTGTCGTGGGTTTCATCGGGGAAGTGTTTGTAAAACCAATGCAGTTGCTTTGATGCGTTACCCGTTGAGTTTGCACCTAAGCCGTCTTGCAACTGCTTAATTTGCGCCGCAAACGCGCTTGCCATTTCATTGGGTTCACTTGCCATACTCAAAAACCAGCGTAGTGGTTTTGCACGCTTAACGTGTAATAACTCGGCCGACTTAAGCACTAGCCAATCACTGTCCCACCATAAACTGGGACTGATTGAAATCACCGCGTCAAATTGGCTATTTGGCGTCAAAGCCACATAACTCGTAAACAGCCCAGCTAAGGAATGGCCCGTAAGTATTTGATAATCCGAGGTGCGGTATTTTTTGCCTAATTCGCTGAGTAGCTCTTGCTCTAAAAATTGCCTGAACTGTTCAGCATCACCGGAGTTGTCTTTAAATTTAGCGATTCGAGTCGGCGTGAAATACTTCATCCGTTGATTCGAACTCACGCCAACGGTGATCATTTCCGGAATAATGGCATAAGTACTTAAAAAGCCGACATTCGCCGCCACATGCTCAAATTGGGTCGAGCCATCTAATACGATTAATACCGGATAGTTAAAATCGTTGGAATGCGCATAGGTATCTGGCAAATGGATTTGTAAGTTGATGTCATCATTCAATATTTCTGAATGAATTACCGTCTTATCCGTCTGTGCGAAGACAGCCGTTGAAAAGAAAAACATCAGCACTAAAACCAATCGCATAAGTACACCTCCATTTGTAATGCTGGGTAACTTACTGGTTTTCATCATAAGACTCAAATCATTACCCTCAAAAAGTCTGATTAAGATGATGGAGTTGAGTACAGTTTACAAAAACTCACTTAGCAAAAAATCCTATCTAAACTGACTTTGATAATCTTGTATACTGACAGCCAAGCAATGACGATATAACGAAAGCGTGCACTAGACCGCATGATGAGCGACTAAGCTGCACCAGAACGCAACACATTAGGATTACCATGTTAGGAACGCTAAAGAAGATGCGCGTACAGTTAGATGACGCGCAACAAGTGCAATATCAACTCGTTGTCGGTGATAAGTTACTCCCGCTTAATCCATTGATAGGCAAGCAATTAACTTTGACCCACACGGGCAATATCTTCTGCTGCAACTGCGGTAAAAAGAGCAAGAAGAGTTACTCGCAGGGCCATTGTTTTGTCTGTATGCAAAAGTTGGCGAGTTGCGATATGTGCATCATGAAGCCGGAAACTTGTCATTACGACCAAGGCACTTGCCGCGAACCAGAGTGGGCCCAGAGCCACTGTTTTGTGCCGCATTATGTATATCTGTCGAATACTTCGGGCGTTAAAGTCGGCATTACCCGCCACACTCAACTGCCCACCCGTTGGATTGACCAAGGTGCCACCCAAGGTTTGCCGATTTTTAAAGTGTCAACAAGGCAACTCTCAGGCTTAGTAGAAGTAGAATTGGCCAAACTGGTGAACGATAAAACCCATTGGCAAGCGATGCTCAAGGGCCACGCCGATGATATCGATTTAAATGCTAAAGCTGCAGAACTGATCCCGCAAATTGAGGCTAAGTTGCACGAAATCGGCATGCAAAAAGGCGATTACAGTATCGAGCGTTTAGATGAAACGATTCAGTCAATTCACTATCCCATCGACACCTTTCCGAAAAAGATCACTTCCCACAACTTCGATAAAAATGAGGTGGTAAGCGGGATTTTACAGGGGATTAAAGGTCAGTATCTGATCTTCGATACCGGTGTGATTAACATTCGTAAATTCACTGCCTATGAAGTGAGCGTGGAGCTAATATAACTTCATTTTTATTCAATTCAGTGTGTTGCTATCTGTCATGGTTATCAACACACTGATAGCGAAACCTCGGCATGCTCATGCTGAAGCATTGAAACTGTGCCAGAGCATAGGTTAATTGATTGCCGCCGTCTCGTTATTACCCCGAGGAACTCGAGCCTTGCCTCCGTATGGATGAAAGTGGCGCTTGGCTTCCCCAAAGTAAAAAACATCTTTATATGGAATATTTTTGATGAAACAAGGACCTCAACATTTTATCCGTCGCTGTGCATTCCAACAAAAATTACGTAGTAAGCAATCTGGAATATTTTTGCTCTTGATAATCCCGCTGATAATAGCAAGCGGTCCTTGGAAGGAACTGACTGCATCGCTTTCGACAGAACCATGGGATATAGGATTTACTATTGTTGTCGTTTTAGCCGTTGTGGTGGCATTTTTCTTCGTCTTCATGATCATTTCTGAATCGATAAGACTAGGCAAAGCCGCTAAAAATGAACAAAGGAAATTAGCCGAAGCGGGGCCAGATGGCTATTACATTGATATCTATCAAGAAGGCCTCGTTTTTCATGTTTACGATGCCGAATTTCATCTTTTTGAGATGAAGCAGCAGTTTGTCCCTTTGGATGACATTGCCAGTACAAAATACTCAAAACGCAGAGGCATACGTAGCTTCACGATCAACTTTGCCCACATTTCCGGCCAAGTGTCGTTCACGCCTAGGGAAATAAATGTGGATGATTTTGATTTTATAAAGGAATTTCTTGAGACTCATATTTCCAACCGAGGGAATAAGCCAGCTTAAGATAGGCTGGTTAATTAAACATAGGCGCGCTGCCTTGCGTACAGCTTAGGTCTCACGCAATGCGCGCTATTATTGGACAAGCTTGGTTTAGAGGAATGTGCAAGAGGATGCACTAACCTTGCGCTTCCATATGAACAAGTTCCCAGATATGCCCATCGGGATCTTCAAACGCATGGCCATACATAAATCCTTGCTCTTGCGCTTGACGATAGGCTTTGCCATCATGCTGCTCGGCAAGCTTAACCAAGTGATCGACACGCTCTCGACTGTCGCAGTCTAGGCAATTGAGCACTTCTGTCGTGGTATGAGCATCCGCAATCACCTTATCGGTAAAACCAGAGAAAAAAGGCTTAGCCAGCAGCATCACATAAATATTGTCCGCAATGACGACGCAGGCAGCCTGCTCATTGCTGTATTGCTCATTGATGCCAAAACCAAGACCTGAGTAGAAAGCGCGTGAATCCTGAACGCTCTCGACTGCCAAATTAACAAAGATACTTTGCGCCATAATAATCTCCCTTTATAAGTGCTAACCGGACGTCAGACTAAGTCCTATAAACAGGACGGTAAATCGTCCTGTTTATGCTTGTTACAGCCTAAACTATGATCACTAAAAGAATAAAGCGAGTATCTCACTCGCCTTATGATTGCGCCTAGTTGACGGCATTATTGCACCGCATGGGTGACGGGCAGCGCTGACAACATTTCATCGATTAAACCATCGAAGCGGGTTTTGACTTCATCCATATCTTTAATGTTGGCAAAGCCTTGGGCAAGGACTCGCCATACCATTTCAGAAGATTGCCCCACGATCGCTGTCGGCTTAAAAAGGCTAATGAGTACTGAACCCTTATCGTATTTTTTAGGATCCACACCTTGGTTTGACAGACCCGGCACTAAGCCTGCAGCGGCCAATATCTGCTCGTCAGACATTTGTGTACCCATGGCAACCCCAAAACCTACTTGGAAGTCAGCGAGTTGCGTATCTTCTACCCAGCGATACCCTTTCGTCAGTAGCACCTTTTTAAGGGTATCCTGCATATGTTGCTGGACTTGCTGTTTATCGAGCCTAGGATCAACAAAGATTTTCTGTAAAGTGGGATGCCAACTGTAGGTCATGGCGCTCGGCGGTAATTGGCTCAAATCTCCCGAAGTCACGACTGTGGTTCGCAACACCTGCGAATCCTCCACACTCACACAGGCCGTCAACACGGCCAAACTGATGGTTAAAAGCGTCAATAAACGCCCAATTTTCTGTGGTAAATACATGATCTTTCCCTTATTGCGATTTTTACAGCTTAAGGATAGTTGCTATTTCTCAGACTGAAAGTCTATATGCATCATGGTGTTAAATCGTGCTTATTGACAAGGACTACGGTAAGACAATCACCCCGGTCCAATTCGTTATGATTTGTTACTTATAAAGCCCACCCTGCGTATAGGCGCGGTTCCGTTTACCCGCTAGAATGCTTCGCTTAACGTCAGTGATAGTCATACTTCGGCACGTAAATTCGAGGTAGATTTCCCTATCATAATGCCAAAAACGACAACAAAAGGTGTGAGTTCTATCCATGGAGTTAATACTCGCTATCGCGCTATTCGCCTTCTCATCGGGGATCACCCCAGGGCCGAACAACATTATGCTGATGACCTCAGGGGTTAACTTTGGCGTGAAACGCAGTATTCCGCATCTGCTGGGAATAAGCCTTGGCTTCCCAACTATGATCCTCGCGATCGGCTTGGGCTTAAGCGCGCTCTTCCAAAGCTATCCTATCATCCATCAAGTGATTAAAGTCGTCGGTATAGGTTACCTTTTGTATCTGTCTTGGCTAATCGCCAACAGCAGTAGCAAGATGGAAGGCAAAGCCATTGCCAAACCCTTTAGTTTTATTCAAGCCGCAGCGTTTCAATGGGTGAATCCTAAGGGCTGGATCATGGCGGTGGGCGCAATTGCAACATTCACGTCAGTGCAGCAAGATTTAACTCCGCAAGTGATTACTATCGCAACGGTATTTTTATGTGTCGCCTTCCCCTGCGCCATTGTGTGGCTCGGTTTTGGCGTTGCCCTTAAGCGCATTTTAAAAAATGAGCGCCAACAGAAGATCTTCAATATCACTATGGCAATCTTGCTTGTGGCGTCTATCATCCCTATGATCGCCCCCTAACTTTTGTCAGCACGAGCCACGACCACCATGAACGAAATCGACATGATCATTGAACAAACCGACAACTGGGTCAAAAAAGTGATCATGAAATACAATATTTGCCCCTTCGCCAGACAAGAAGTCGAGCGCGGCAGTATTCGGTATCTGGTGGTGGAACAAACCAAAGTCAAACTCGTGCTTAAGGCATTGATTGAAGAGTGCCAATACCTCGACGCCCACCCAGAAGCCGAAACCACGCTGTTTATTCTGCCCCGAGGTTTTGAGGGCTTTTATGCCTATCTCGACCTCGTCGACATGGCAACCGATACGCTTATCGAACACGAGTACGAAGGCACATATCAACTCGCCACCTTCCACCCAGACTATTGTTTCGATGGCGAACCACAGGACGGGGCAGCCAACTTCACCAACCGCGCGCCCTACCCAACCCTGCACATCATCCGCGAAGCCAGCATGGAGCTCGCTCTCGCCAGTTACACAGATCCCGAAACCATCCCAGAACGTAACATTGCCTTTTGCGAACGCAAAGGCAGCGACTTTTTTGTTAAGTTGTTAGCAGAGTGCATGGGGAAATCCTAGCGCAAATTGCTGGTCTCACGCTTTCAGGCATTCCACAATATTAACCTTACGCTTCGAACTATAGCTTCATTGCTATTGGATAAATGCTGCAATTGCTATCGATAAGCCAAGCTAATGAGGCGCAGTCAATCCAGTGACTCGCCATAAAAATGCTGCTATGAGCGTGATTGCGGCATCCGTTGTATAGAGAAGTATCGATATCACGAGCACATCATTGCAAAATCACGCCTGTTCAAAAATTAATTTTTACTATTAAAAATCAATAAATTAAATAAAAATTAAGATTAAATTATTATTTAATTCACTTTTGTTTTTTGACCTCCTTTATACCGATACCTAAATTACGCCGCAGTTGTAACGGTTGTCGTTACTTAATTTAAGTTAAGGCTAGCTTAGCCATTATTGTTAAGGGTGTTTTATGTTGCGTTGTGTATTACTCGTTGCTGCGTTAAGTTCAGTGTTGATGGGATGTGGTGGTTCAAGCACAGACAACAGTACAAAACCCAAGCCCGATGAGAATGGCGGCACTAAAGCCAAAAGTAGATATGCTGAAGGGATCTATTTGCTCAGCTTGGCACAAGACGAAGGCGATTTTATTCGTGGTAACGACGGTTATAGCCAATATGTAGGTGTTGGCTTTGCACTCGACCTCTATCCTTCTCAGCAAGAGTTGCAAGCCAGTGTAAAGCAAGTCGGAAAAACTACAGCAGACTGGTATAACATCAATGCAAAAGCAAACCAATTAAGCGCATTTGACAATAATATCAAAGTTAACTTTTGTAGCCGCGATGGACTAGGTAAGTGCACTATCGAGCAATCCAGTATTGAGCGTGGCGATACTTGGTTAACTCCGCTATCGAATGCTCATAGAGCACAATTGCAAGCCAATCAATTTGCCGACAATATCGAACCGCTGTTCACCGATAAAGGATTTACGATGCGTGTTAACGATAACCCACAGTTATCGGCACTATTAATCCAAGTCAAAGCAAGACCTTTAACCGCGGCATTGATGACAAGCTTACTGCCAAGTCAGTGGGAAACGCCCTCTGCTTATGGCAGTCCACTAGACTATGATATGTACAAGTTTACCCGTGATGGTTCAGCTCCCGTGCAATTGACTGCATCAATGACTGATGCGCAAGGTAATCCACAATGTATCGCAGTGGGGGCGGTAAGTGCAAAGCAGGGACTTATTATGCATTTTGATTTAAAAATCAATGATTCAGAAAGTGTACCTTGTCAGCAATACCTACAACAACAAGGTGCGAGTGCAGAGTTAGTGCGTGCAATTATTTCTAATCAAACTATCAAGATAGGCTTTATTGAGGATGCCAAAGGCGAGGATATTATGGCCATCAATCACCTTGCTGGTGCCCATCCAGTCGGTGGTGCAGGGTTACTGACAAAGCAGCATTAATTAGAGTTTAAAGGTCGCTTCATTGCGACCTTTTTGCAGAGGCTTTAGGAAGATATGGGGCGGCTGTATCACAATAATTAGCAAACATTGCCCAAGAATGGATGTCAGCGGTAAGCGCTTTGTCTTGGAATAACACGCCCCACACACCTAAACATTGACTCGTGAGTTTCTCGCGGGACAACTGCTCAAAAACCGTTTTTGACGGTACGACTAAAGACAAAGAGACTAATGATTTAAGGTAGTAATAACGGAAAAGTTCAGGTTTATCATCTTTAAGGGCAATATTTGACAACACTAAATAAATAAATGCGTTGTCGATTTGATTATTGAAGTGCCCCTTCAACAAGCGTTCACGTGCGCGTTTATGATTTCCAATTCTAAAATCAAGCAGACCCAGCCAAATTTCAGTTTCTTCACTCGGGAAAGGAAACAACTTGTCGATACGATTGAGCCAAGTTTGTATTTGATCAGACTTGAGCTCTGGGTCAAGCAACAGTCGTCTGGCAAGATAATTGGCCTGAAACATACTGGGGTTATCAGCATCTAGCTGTTGCGCTAAAGTTTGATTGATAAAGGTATGAGTTTGCTCTGTATTGGCAGAGGCTATGACTGGCAACTTAAAATAATCAATCAAATCATCAGTGATCTTTTGTATATCTTGGTCGAGTGAGCCAGTAGAGAGAATATACTCACCGCGATACGTTTGCTTTTCGCTGCTGTGGTACACCAACTCAACCCGTGCAGTAAGCTGATCGGATGTAGGAGCTTTGTCGAGTCGCAAATTAAGTTTGTAGTCCGAAAATAAGGTGTTGCCATCGCCAGGCCAATATTCACTATCATTGAGCGGGCTTAAAAAATAGGTTGGATCATCCTGATTAAGCACATTGATATAGGGGTAAGCGACGAGTTGTGAAAGTAACGCGGTTTTGATCGCTGTAACATAAGGACTGGCAGCACTATTGGTGACATGAATTCGGTTTAGCACCAATTCAACCACAGCAATAGTGATATGAGCATCCTGTCGTGTTGTTGCGGTGAGCGGATTAACAGGCGCTATTATAGGTAATTTTTGCGACTGTTGATAGATAAAAAAGCCCGCAATCATCAGCAGACCCATATAAACCAAATGAATCATTATCTTTGATTGAACAGGTTTCGATGGTGCTATCAGATCAGCTGCGCTGTCGATTAAAGTAACTCGCGTCGCATTGAGGTAGTAACCCTTTTTAGGATAAGTCACTAATAATTTAGTTGCATCCAGTTCAGGCGAGCTCTCTTTAAAAATGGCACGTAGCGTACTAATTCGATTAGTCAGGACATTTTTAGAAATATAATTGCTCTGCCAAACCCGACTGATAATGTCTTCTGCCGCAATCGGAGTACCTGTTTGCTGTAAAAAGACTTCAAGCAGTTCTATGCTTCGAGGTTCTAATTCAATTCCTTGAGCATTTTTGCTCAATTGGCGAGAGGCTGGATCATATACAAGTTCATCGATTGCGATGGTACATTGACGGGCTTTTGCTTGGGCTAACATATCAGCCATAAATCAGGTACCTATCGTATTTTGGTGTTGATGGATGCGAGGTGATAAAAGTTGTCGAAGCACATGCTCCTCAAAGTGCAACGCCTACATCAAGTATGTCTTCTAAGGATGCGATACATTGATGCCATTCTCCAATCGATTTGTTTGCTAAGCGAGATTTAATATCAAACATAAAAACCTATAATATCAATAAAATACAAAATCATCTCGAAGAAAACGCGGTATTTTCATCATGAAGAGTGTAGTAGTCAACTAAATTTAATAAAGCTGCGGTGCTATTTTGTATAGCTTAGGTAGATTGAAATGCCCTCGCAATACCCAATTAACCTATGTTGAATAGATTTAAGTGATGATTGTTAACCGTGTAGGGCTTGAACAAAGTCATCGGAGAATCTGTGCAATTGGATATCATGACCGACGAATAAAAGCATAAGATATTGATTTTAATTTTTTTTAAATTTAATAACTATAAAAATCTATCAGCCAGCATATCAGCAACATCTTCATCATGGTCGATACTAAAGGCCATAAAACCATCGATTTTAGGGATCGCTTGATAGACTTCAGTTTGGGTAAACTGCACTAGGCATTCGTTAAACACTGCGCGTATTTGCCGTGCTATCTCCTCCCACTCACTAAAGTCATCCTCGGGTAAGCTCTGTTGAATCGTCTGCAACTCATCCTCTGAAAGCAGGTAACATGTACTAAAACATTGATACTCCCAGTCACCTGTATTGAATTTAAGTTCTTGGATGGCCTCAGGGCTTTGGTATGACTCAGCCCATTTCCCAGACTGGTAATAGGCCAATCGCTGCTGAAAATCTGCCTCGGTATTAAAACAAAGATTTAATTCTGCGTATTCGGCATGGGTGTCAAAAGCAAAGGCATGAAAGGTTTTATCAGGATGAGCTAATAAAAATTGCTCAACCTCAACCGTTGTAAACCGCAATGTCTCGGCTTTGATTCGAGCAATAAGAGCATTATCTAATGGCATAAAGATGTTCCATTTATACAATATTTTTTGTGTCTCAGTGCATCACTTAAATTAAACCGACGTTACTAAACTCAATGCTTTAGTCATTTTTTACTGACGTCAAGCATTGAGATTAAGCTGAATTAAAGGATTTGTACGCTCCATTTCTCATTACCATAGCGACGGTTTTTATAGCTATCGATACGCCATTCATCGGCTTTTTTGAGAGCAATAAACAAATACTCATCTTCGAAGTTAGTGCTGGTTTTAATATAGATTTCGGCTCTGCTTTTATTTTTTAAAGTGACTTGCACCTCAAGAGGATGATCGCAACCATTAAATTTTGAAGGAAACCCGAAGGAATTACGCACTTTTCCGCCGTAAACGCGCTGTTTTTCGGTGCAAAAATCGTCAAATAACGGCGCTAATTGCTCATTCAGCCACTGGCAATTCCTGCCGTAGCTTATCTTCTTCGGCAGTTCTTTCGGTATAGAGGGTATTTTCGATACTGTTCCAGCGCGTACAAAAAGATAACACCCTCTCTGTTAAATATGCTTTTAATTCAATCTCATCCATTTAAATCATTGACGCCTTTCTTTATAAGTCTGTCGGTCAAACCCGCCGAGAGTTTATACCATATCGGGACAGACGAATGACTCTTTTCCGCGATTAAACGACGTATTAAAACCAACCCTTTACGCTCAAACGAGCTTGCACCACTGCAAACTCGGCAGCAAGCCATAACACCAAGATTTACAATGCTATAGATTTAATCCCCACACCTCAAAGGCATCACGACTCAGTTGTTCCCTAAAATCTGGGTGAGCGATGGCGATCAGCGCTTGTGCCCGTTCGCGCAGGCTGCGGCCGCGTAGATTAGCGGCGCCGTATTCGGTCACAATATAATGCACATGGGCCCGAGTGGTAACGACACCCGCGCCGGGTGATAACACGCTTGCGATGCGAGAAATTGTGCCGCCCGCAGCCGTGCTGGGCAGCGCAATTACAGAGCGCCCACCTTCGGATAACCCTGCACCGCGGATGAAATCCATCTGGCCGCCGACGCCGGAATAGATTTTAGTGCCAATCGAATCGGCGCACACTTGGCCAGAAAGGTCGACCTGCAGCGCCGAGTTAATTGCCATTACATTGGGGTTTTTACGGATAATGGACGTGTCGTTGACTTGCTCTATGTCCATAAAAATAACCGCCGGATTATCATCAACATAGTCGTATAACTTTTGACTCCCCAGGGCAAAACCTGTGACTAATTTCCCCGGATAAAATCGCTTCTTGCTGTTGTTAATCACGCCCTTTTCAACCAGTTGTAATATGCCGTCAGAAAATAGCTCAGTGTGAACGCCCAAATCCTTATGGTCGGTTAAGCAAGATAAAACAGCATCGGGGATTGCGCCTATGCCCATCTGCAGGCAATCGCCATCGCGTACCAATTGGGCGACATTTTTGCCAATCGCCAGACTCACGGCATCGCCCGTACCAAAAGAATGGATCGGCAAGGCCGCACTTTCTTCATACACAGCGGCAAAACGGTCGATATGGATAAACCCATCGCCGTGGGTGCGTGGCATTTGTGGATTAATATGGGCGATGATCTTGCCCACCACTTGACAGGCCGCAAGCGTGGCTTCGACCGAGATCCCTAAGGAACACATGCCGTGCTTATCGGGCGGCGATACTTGGATAATCGCAGTATCAATTTTTTGCTCGCCGGAGCGAAACAACTTAGGCACTTCAGACAGGAAAATCGGCACATAATCCGCATCACCACTTTGCAATAATGCCCGCGTCGGCAGACCACCGAAAAAACACCGATGGCGTAAATGTCCCTGTAAACTCGGATGGCTTAAGGATTCAGCGCCTTCGGTATGTAATTGTAATAAGGTGAGATTGTCTTTAGTGAGTGCGTGCTGCGCCAACGCATCGAGCAAGATACGCGGCGTGGCGCCCATGGAATGCGTCCACAGCGTCTCGCCACTTTGAATTAATGCAACGGCTTCGAGCGCGCTATGACAAATGATTGCAGGCATAATGAATTCCCTTCCCTAAGCATGATGGCGGCAATGGCCCTAGCGGTAGTGTAAGGGATATCCTAATTAAGCAATATCGATTTCAATGGCTTAGCGCGACTGTTTATCTATAGTTTGCGCTATATCAAACTCTGGATTATTAATTGGATCTCAAAATACACATTCAACCTATTTTGGCACTAGAGGTTAATAAAGCCTCTGGCTAAAATGCTTTGCAACAGTTTGATTAGGGATAACACCAATAAGCCCGTATTAGGTTATCCCCATCAGCACTCAGCCTTACCAAATATATATCACTTTACCAATAATCAAGTCTTGAGGAATAAACCCAAAATATCGACTATCTAAGCTATTGTCTCTGTTATCACCTAAGACGAAATACTGACCAGCGGGAACTAACCATTCACCCCTTAATGTGTTTTCCTGCACATAATAGCGATCAACCAGTTCTTTCTGATGGCGGAGTAATAATACCTGATAGTGAATGTCATCCAGCGACTCTTGGTAAACGGCTTGAGTCTCAGTGCTCAACTCGGGTAATAAATTTTTATCGATACGTTCGTATTGTGAGTCCAATTCTGCACACGCTTCCCTCGATACATCACAGGCTTTCTGCACAAAAATGGTTTTATCACGATAGATAATCCTATCGCCGGGTAAACCAATGACACGTTTAACATAGTCAATTTTCGGGTTTGCAGGGTATTGAAATACCAATATATCCCCTCTTGCGGGTGTGACCGATGGCGTCGACTTAGCCAGTTGAAAACCTAGATATCGATAGTTACCAAAACCATATTTGCTCACCAACACATGATTGCCGGGCGCTAACGTCGGCTTCATGGAAGAGGCCGGAATACTAAAAGGCTCAAAGAAAAAACCTCGTAACACAATCTGCGGCAACATCATCAAAGCGTAACTTGCTAACACTATCCACCAACGAGCATACCAGCGGCGGGGTTGAGTAATATCGTAACGATGGGCGATCATAAACCCGTGAATGGGACAAATAACAATAAATAACCAAGAGAGGTAAATATGTTGAAGCCAAGCCATATTCCCCGATTTAAATGGGAAATAATTTGAGTGTAAAAATACATCCACGGCCGCTATAATCAGCGCAACAATACAATATCGAATAAAATATTTAAATTGATTAACGTATAAAAATACAAACGGCTGAAAAAATATACCTAATAATACTGCGAGCCAAGTTTTTGGCTTCCATTGAATATCCAATTGAACTCCGTTTCACCCTAGATTTGGAAAACGGCATCATAATTCACAGCCCAAGCTAGCACAACCTCATTCCCAGTCGCTGATAGCCTGTCATGCGGCTATCAGCATGCTGTTAACAATATTAATCTAGACGCTTAGAGAATCTCATACTGGCGATAAATAGCCCGACACAGGTAAAACCTATCATCCACAGGGCATCAAATTGCAGATCCATCACTTGAGCATCGCGTAGCACTATGGCCCGTGACATGCGCATAAAGTGGGTTGCGGGTAAGGCTTCGGCAATCCACTGCGCCGCGATGGGCATGGCCTCATAGGGGAACATAAACCCCGACAAGAGAATCGATGGCAGCAGGATAAATACCGTCATTTGCATCGATTGCAACTGGGTTTTCGCTATGGTCGAAATCACTAATCCTAGAGTTAAACTAGCGCAAATGAACAACATAGCGGCAAGGGCGATGGAATCAAGCCCGCCACGAATCGGCACATCAAACAACAAATGCCCTGCGCTCAGGATAATGGTCACTTGCACAAAGCCGACGATCACATAGGGCACGATTTTACCCAGCATCAACTCCAGCGGCCGTACTGGTGTAGTGATCAAAAACTCCATATTGCCCTGCTCGCGCTCGCGCACTATGGCGGCAGAGGTGAACATCACCATGGTCATAGTCAAAATCACGCCCAGCAGGCCGGGTACGATATTGACCACAGAGCGCTGCTCAGGGTTGAAATATTGCACCACTTCAAAACTCGGCATCACGGCTTTTTGCACTCTCCCTGCGACTGCATCCAGCGGCATTTGCCTAAGGCTACGAATGGTTGAGGCGACAACCGTATCAGAACCGTCCACCAGCCATTGGCCGACAGGTTGTGATAAATAAGGCTGAGCTAAATATTGCTGACCCACAAAGCTTGGGTGACGCACTAAGCGCTCATCGAGATCGGCGGGCAAATACAGCACAGCTTTAACTTCGCCGCGAGTGATCGCCGCTTCTGCCTCGGCTGCACTTAAATAACGCTGTTTGAAATCGACCACCTGCGTCGCTTCTACCGCCTGCACCAATGAGCGGCTGTAGGCAGAATCGCTCAAATTCACCAGCCCCGCGGGCAGATGGCGCGCATCGGTATTGATGGCATAACCAAACAACATCAGTTGCACTAGCGGGATCATGACTATCATGCCAAAGGTCATACGATCCCGTGACAATTGCCGCAACTCTTTGACGACAATTGCAAAAATTCTACGCCACATGGTTAGTTGCTCCCTTGGACACCCCAGCCAAACGCTCGCCGGTGCAAGTGACAAACACATCCTCTAGGCTAGCGCGCACTTCTTCCATCGTCCGGCTGGCAACCCGAGGTTTAAGCCAAGCGAGCGGATCTTCAATATCGCTGCGCACTAACACCCGTAAACGACTGCCGATTTGCGCCGCCGACAAAACCGCTGACTCGCTGATCAATGATTGCTTTAAATTGCGTAAATCATCCCCTGAAATTTCAACCACCCGAGCGCCCATCGCCGCCATCAGCTGCTGGGGTGAACCGTCGGCGCGTTTTATCCCTCGCTCTAAAATCGCCAGACCGTGGCAACGCTCGGCTTCATCCATATAGTGGGTCGACACAAGAATCGTGGTGCCTTGGGCGCAGAGATCGAATAAGCGCTCCCAAAACTCGCGCCGATTCTCGGGATCGACCGCTGAAGTTGGCTCATCGAGAAACAGCAATTCAGGGTGATGCAAGGTCGCCGCCGCTAATGCCAAACGCTGTTTCTGACCGCCACTCATGGAGCCCGCCATTTGTTTTTCTCGGCCGACTAAATCGTACAGCGTGACTAACTCGGCTATCCGCAGCTTTGAGGCTCGGCGGTTCAAACCATAAATTTGCGCGACAAACTCTAAGTTTTCCCGCACAGAAAGATTGTCGTACAGGGAGAATTTTTGCGTCATATAGCCGATGCGGCGACGCAGTTTTTCCTCGGCGCCGGGTAAGGTTTCACCCAAGACGCGGATTTCCCCCGATGTTGGACTTAGCAGCCCAGTCAACATACGAATTGAAGTGGACTTTCCGCAGCCATTGGGGCCAAGAAATCCATAAATGGTTCCCTTAGGAATGGCGAGATCGAGGTCTGCCACCGCATTGACGCCGCCAAAGGCGCGGGTCATGCCTTGGGTCTCGATAGCAAAGTCGGTGTGGCTCATGGCAGCTCCACGGCTAATGCCATGCCCGTCGGTAAATCCTGCCCCTCGGCAGAAATCGTAATATCTGTCAGATACATCAACCGTGCTCGGTCACGCTCATTCAGCGCATAAAACGGCGTATAAGCGGGCTGACTGCGGATATTACGCACAGTGCCAGCAATCGGCATTTCGCGGCCATCCACTCGGATATTGACCTTATCACCCGCCTTCACTCTGTCTAACCAAGTCGCGGGCAGATAAACCCGCACATAGGGATGCTCGCTCGCCAACAAACCAATCAACTGAGTGCCTGCGGCAATGCGATCGCCGACTCGCCAAGGCAACGTATCGACAACGGCGTCACGCGCCGCCACTAAGCTCAAGTCGGCTAAGGCTTTTTGTTCAATAGCGACACTGGCGCTGGCGGCGGCCACCGCGGCTTTAGCTTGTTCTAGCTGCTCACTACGGGTGCCATTTTCTAATAGACGCAGGCTTTGCTCCGCCTCGGCTTGCTTGGCTAAACTGGTATCCCGCGCCGCACGGGCGGTATCTAAATCCGCTTGGCTCAGCACTTTAGTGGCATACAAACGGTTGGTACGCTCAAACGCACGCTGCGCTTCTTTCACGCTGGCATTCGCCCCATCGAGCACGGCCTTAGCGCGTTCTATATCCTCTAAACGCGCACCAGTCACAGCCTCAGACAGCTTAGCCTTGGCTTGTTCAAGCTCGGCTTGACGCAGGGCAAGGCGCGCATTGGCCGAGGTCGAATCGAGCGTGAGTAGCACTTCGCCCGCCTTAACCTGCTGACCTTCAACCACATTTACCTGAGTAATCAACTCACCCACGGGCGCGGTCAGTGTCAGTCTGTCACGCTCGACTGTGCCAAGGACGCTCGGCGACTCTTGGCTGCAAGCCGCTAACTGCAGCAGCAAACAGCCTAAAACGACACCTGTCGCGACTCTTTTAGCTAATGCGGTTTGATTAGTTAACTTATTGTTACTTAACTTGCTGCTACTTAAACTGTTGTTACTTAAACTTTTGTTACTTGAGTTGTTTTTACTGAAACGATTGCGACTAAAATCTTGGTCATTCAACATCGTTAAACCTTTCGTTGAGCTCATGATTGGCTCCTTGGTTCACATAACAGTCCCTGCGTAAAAACCTGCATATTGTGCAGAGCTAAGCGCTGCAAAAGCGCAGCATCGGCATCAAAAAAGCCGAACTGACGCATTAATACGGGCGGGGCAATAAGCGGAAATACCATAAGACTCACAAAACTTAGCCGTGCTAAATCGGGGTCGACGCCCTCTTTTAATAATCCCGAATTAACTAAGGTGGATTCGAGCCATTGCCGCGACAGAGTTAACACTTGCTCAAATACAGACAAGATAATCCGATAGGGTTCCGAGCCATCGCCCTCCTGCAATACCCGTATAATCAGCCGTGGCAAGCCAGGGTTGGGCGCCATAACGCGATAGTAGGTCTGCATGATTTCGCCGACATTATTCGGCGCTTCAGCCGCGGATATTTCGCGTAAGCGGGTTAATACGGGCTCAAGGGTTTCCCGTACCATTTGTTCGAACAAACCCGCTTTCGAACCAAAATAGTAACGGATAAGTGCGGCATCGACCTCGGCTTCGCGGGCGATTTCACGGGTAGACACAGTAGGATAACTACGATGACTAAAGAGACTTAAGGCAGCGGTTATTAAGCGTTGACGCGCGTCTGAGTTCCCCTTTGGACGACCGAGAATGGGCGGTGATTCAGGTTGGGCGCTAAATGGAACGACGCCCCTAGGACGACCGGGAATAAGCGACATGGCAGGCTCCAGCAAAATTCATCTATTGATGAATATACTGAAACGCCGCGTAAAAAGGCAGCAGTTAAATTCCTCATTTTCATTGGTATTGAGGAATTTAACCCTAAAGCGTCAAGACTAAAATTTATGCACCTTTGACTATGGCACCTAAACGGCTGACAAATTGCTGCACGGCTTCGACTGTGTCAAAGCTAAAGGCAAGTCCATAGTGGGTTTCGGTGAGACTCTTATGCAAACGCTTTGGAAAACGAGTCATCTCCGCATTGTGGAAATAATCGTATTTGGCATGCACGCCTGCAATGGTGGCGAGTTCGCCAGAAAAAACCTCAAATGCGGGCCGAATAATCAAGTTCGGGGATTTACCGTCGAGGTGTAAATAGAACGCCTCTTTAGTGTCTGGGAGCATGTATTCGGTAATGTTTTTTATGGTGAAATTAGTGCGGCATTGCAATCCACTTAAGCAGCTCACCATCTCATTATGTTCTATCGCCAAACTTATTCTCCCTGATCTCTTTAATCCTGCCCAAGTCGCATTACATCTCGTATTTCAGCATCGCTCAATCATTGTTTGAATCGTTGTTTCTATTGGTGATTCAACCAATGGTTCAATCAATGACTTGATAGCTGACTTATCATAAATGCGTGCATTCTTGGCAGTATGGGTATTTATCACGTTGATACTACGTTAACTCAGCTCAGCCTAATCGGTTTACGCTGTAAATGCACTAAGCTGATGTCGATCTCCCAAAAGTGAACAAGCAAGTTTTACAGATTTATCCAAAAAACCTTTATATACAGAACGATAAACCTATTAACTCAAACGCAAAGCCAATGTCACAGAAAATTCTTTTGCGTAATCGAGCCATGATTTCAAACACCATAAAACACAGTACCATTTATTAGTCATTGCTTATCATCACCTTATCGCCCTCGATATTGACATTAAAACGTATGCTTTAAAATACTGCCATGCTATTCAATTGTATGGTGATTTTTTTACTTGCCAGCTCAAAATGTTGCGTCTAGGTTAAGAAGCTTGAGTTAAGTCCTGTTGATAATGGCTAAGTTACGGCAATCACATCGGCAGCCATCCTAAACTAGCGCATTCACCCTATCCCGTCGTATTCAGGCCTTAAATCATGTTCTACCCAAAGTGAGTAACCCGCGCCTATGGCGCATATAACCCGAGCCATGTCAGCCGATTTAACGCTAAATTACGGCAAATCCTTAGCATTAACCGATTTGCCCTAAACAGTCGCAACGGACTGCGCGGCCACTATCAACAAGACCAACAACACGAGATATACCCATGAAGATCAAAAAAGCCCTCATGCTCTTGGGTCTGTTAGCTGTCAGCCCAGCGACATTAGCTGCAACCGGAGTTGCCTTTATCCACGGTACGGGTCACCAGACCAATGCCTTAGCCGATTACTGGACGCCCGAATTTGTTAACTCAGTGCGCCAAGGCATCCCAGTGCCAAACAATTACACAGTGATCAACTGCGACTTTGACCAATATATGTGGGAAGAAAGCGCCGCAGGTTGTCTGGCGACCCAGCTCAATAGCTTTATCCAAGCCAAAAATATCGACGACTTAATTCTGCTGACCCACTCCAATGGTGGCAACGTAGTGCGGTGGATTTTATCTAACCCCACGTGGGACAGTCGTTATCCTGCGGTGATCAACGCCACCTCAAAGGTTATCGCCCTCGCCCCATCCAGTGCTGGTACGCCGCTGGCCGATGCGGTGAACCAAGGTAATGTGTTCGAAACCAGCTTAGGCTGGCTCTTAGGCTATGGCAGCAATGCGGTGAAACAACAGCAAGTGGGTTGGATGGCAAACTACAACAACACTATGCTCTACGGCACTGCAGGTCGCCCATCGCTGGGTAAACCCTTCGAGGTCGTGGTGGGCTCAGATGTTGATTCCGCCATTTGGGACAGCGACAGTTACTGCGCGGGTTACCAATACCAAGTCGCGCTCGAAACCACTCAAAACTGGCTCGATAGCTGCTCCGACGGCTTCTTAAATTGCAGCTCGCAAAAGGCAGCTGGCACAGTCTGGTTTACCGATAAACAAAAGACCCGTGGCCAAGAACCCCTAAGCCATCAGCAGAGCCGCCGTGCGTGTTTCAATTTAGACACGCTGATCCGCAACCACATTTAAGGAGCACTAAGATGCATACACTCAGCAAACTTGCCAGTGTCTTGGCGCTAAGCGGACTGCTCACAGCCTGCCAAGACGAAGCCACACCCATAGATCCCAAAACCAATGCCAGCCCTATGTACGCCAAAGGGTTAACCCTAGCCGCGCCGAGCAATACCGATCTTGTCGATAGCAATATTGCCAGTCCAACACTGGCGCCCATTAACACCAGTACGGATTACATTAGCTTTATCACCCCTTTGTATGGCGAGTATCAGGCAAGCGCGCCGCAGCTTGAACAAGCCAGCCAAAGTGACGAGTATTGGGTCAATGTAACCGGCGCTCAGCTTAATGCGGGCGTGGGCCTCACCATGAGCCAAGCGTCGAGCCTAGTGCGCATTGCGCCTCGGGGCGATACCAGTTCTGGCGCCTTAATGCATGCAGAGGCTATTGCCCCTGAGCGCGTACAAATTCAGCGCGTTAGCCCTAATCAGTCACCCCAAGGCAAAGCGGCCAACAGCAGTGGGATAAACACTAATGAGTCATTGGTCAAATCGATGGCCAACGCCGATGCCCTTGCTAGCGCAGGATTAACCGATGATTCCAGCGCACTGCAAATGTCGGCGAAAGCCACACCGGGCCAATATCGCCTGCAGGTCAGTCAGCCGTTAACGCCAAGCGCAAACTACTTAGTCAATGTGAAGGAAAAAGGCTCGCCCTATCAACTGAGTGTCAAAGCCTCCTCCGCTATCGCGGCTGATGCGCAAACCCTTGGGCTTGAACTCGCACTCAGCCAAAGTGATAACACCTTCGTGCCGCAGGCAACACTCAAGCAAGCCGATGGCGATATGCAACCACTCTTGATGGTAAAACAAGGTGAGACATGGCAAGCGGTGATCCCCGCAGGCGTGGCACTTTCGAGCAGCAATGCGGGTTTCAGTGAAGTTGAAATTACAGTGCAAACCCAAGTCGATGGCCGCCCAGTGCAGCGCACGGTCAAATCTGTCTTTAAGTCCTATGTCAATTCGGCGAGCATCAAGCCCGAAGTGCTTACGGTTTGGGATAAAGGCCTGCCTAACCAAATCAACTTTGAGTTATCGGTCGCCGAGGCGGGACGTTTTGGCTTAAGTGGCACGTTAACCGGCACCAATGCCGAAGGTCAAAAGGTGGCGATTCTACGTACCCAAGCGGCTAATTGGCTAACCCCAGATTCGCCAAAGTTAAAGCTGATGTTAGATCCTAAGCTCATCCAAGCCTCGGGTTTACAGCCGCCATTCGAACTCAATGAGTTAGAACTGCAAGATCAAGGTCAAATGGCCAGATTAAGCTATCAAGCCACGGCATTGATCTTAACCCGCTGACATTAGAGGCTCATGTTAAGGGGCTGATATTAACGAGCTGATAGAAGACGCGGGCTTTAAATGCCAATGTTAAACCAGAGGCGAGGCTCAAGTTAACCGCCCCAAGCTAACACGACAAAGTTAGCCCGATAAAGTTAATCCGCCCGAGTTTTCTCTCTCATTGAAAAGTGCCCATAGTGGGCACTTTTCCATTATTGATGTTTTGCTAATAAACAGCCAAAAGCCGCCGCGTTATTTAACATGCTACGTAAAGCACAAACTGTTGACAGAAAAATGACAAGCTGCAGATGATTACCCATAGCTGCCATGAATAAAATTTACATTGATTATCAAGGGTTATTCCTTTTAAATAACAAATGTAATAGGCATAATGTCAAGGCTTTGACATCAAACCTTAGGCTGACAACAGCCGAGCACTTACAATAAAAAATAACAAAAATATAACTATAAGAGTGGTAACTAACGATACGTTTTCCCACAGTACGCTAGCCAATACTCAATAAATGGATATCGTTATGAGTGACAGCACATTTTTCTTTGGTGAGTGGCAAATCAATCCCAGCGCCAATAGTCTGCTCCTTGGCAAACAAGTCAAACAACTTGAGCCCAAGGCGATGGATGTGCTGTTATTTCTCTGCCAACGGGCGGGCGAAGTCATCAGCAGTGATGAAATAGTCAGCCACTGCTGGCCGGGTGTTGATACTGGCGACAACCCACTACATAAAATTATCAATCAGTTACGTAGAGCATTAGGCGATAGCGCCACCGATCCCACCTATATAGAAACCATACGCAAACGCGGCTATCGCACCTTAGCCGAAGTGCGTTTTCCTATCGGCCACGAAGCCACCGCCAGCCCGCAAAGTTGGCAAGGCGGCTCGCCCTTTCCGGGTCTGCAAGCCTATAGCGCTAACTATGCCGAGGTGTTTTTTGGTCGCAGTGAACAAATCAGCACTTTGCTTAACCGTATCAGCCAGCAAATCATCTATGGCCGTGCCTTCTGTCTGGTTTTAGGCCCAAGTGGCAGCGGTAAATCCTCCCTGATAAATGCCGGTGTCGTCCCCAATTTAATGAAGGGCGGTGGCTATAACGGCATTGGCGTCGCGTCATTCAGCAGCTTAGATTTTGCCGATGTGAGTAAAGGGCAACTGCTAACCGATCTTGCCAGCGCTATGCTCGACTGGGAAATCAATGACACGCCAGTATTCGAAGGCATGAGTGCCGATACTCTGGCGGTTCAACTCATCGAAGATATCCAAGGCGTAATCAACCAGTGCACCCAAGCTCTCAAGGTTCAGCCCTTTACTCAGCCGTTTTTTGCCTTGTTTATCGACCGATTAGAAGTGTTGCTCTCATCACCGCTATTTAGCGACACCGAGCGCACGGTATTTGTTGAACTGCTGGAACAACTCGCTACCTCTAAGGCCGTGATTATTATCAGTGCCTGTCGCAACGATTTTTATCCTTTACTTGTGGGCTACCCAAGCTTAATGGCCGGTAAATCTCGCGGCGCCCACTTTGACTTAGCGCCGCCGACACGCACTGAACTGTTGCAAATGATCCGCCTGCCTGCGGTGGCCGCCAACTTAAGCTGGGAAGTTGACAGCGAAACCGCGATGCCGCTCGATGAAATGCTCTGCAGCGACGCCGCCAGTAACCCAGATGCACTGCCCATGTTGCAATACACGCTGCAGGCCTTGTATTTGCAGCGCAGCGCCGACGATAAGTTATTAGTCTCGGTTTATCATGCCCTTGGCGGTATTGAAGGGGCGATTGGTAAAAATGCCGAGCAAGCGATTTCCCATTTAAGCGATGCCGAAAAAGCCAGTCTGCCACGGATTTTATCCCTGCTAGTCACCTTGCGCGAAGATGAAAAGTCCATCACCAGCCGCACCGCCCGCTGGTCGCAGCTGCAAAGCACCGCCGAAACCGCCCTAGTGCAAGCCATGGTCGATAGCCGCTTATTCGTGTCGCATCTGCAAAATGGTGAACCCTGTTTTAGCATCGCCCACGAAGCCCTGCTGCGCCGTTGGCCACGGGCGACGGCTTGGATTAGCGAACATAGTGACAGTTTGAGCATTAAGAGTCGCCTGCAGCATCTTTCAACACGCTGGCTCAGCGAAGCCAAACACAGCGCCTATCTACTCGCTGAAGGTAAACCTTTAAAAGAAGCCCAAAGCCTCAGCCAAAATCCGTTATTCGATTTAGACGATCCCGAAACCGCCTTTATCGCAGCCTCCACCAAACGCGCCAATATGTTGCGCTGGACGAGGCGTTTAACCGTTACCCTGTTATGCGTCCTCACCCTCACCTCCATTATCATGAGTGTGCGCAGCATAGAAGCTGAAAAACTCGCCCTGCAAAAACGCCTCGCCGCCGAAGATTTGCTCGGTTTCATGGTGGGCGACTTCGCCGACAAGATGCGCGGCATCGGCCGAATGGACTTACTCGACGGGATCAGCAATAAAGCACTGGAATATTTCAGTGATTTTTCCAATGACAACGGCGATCAACATCTGAGCCTTGAAGCTCGCCTACAACATGGACAAACACTAGAGGCAATGGGTGAAGTCGCGTATTCACGCGATAAGCTAGATGAGGCCAAGACAGCGCTTCTCGCCGCTCAAACTAAGCTAACCAATCTCTATACTGAGCAACCGACAAACCTAGAGTTATTAAAAACCTTAGGCGCAAATGCATTTTGGCTTGGGCAGATAAAATACGATATGAGTGATTGGGAAAGCGCTAAGCCCTACTTTGAGCAGTATCTAAGTTATAGCCAGGTCATGTATAAGCTAGCTTCCGACGATAAAAATGCTCTCATGGAACTATCCTACGCTAACAATACGCTAGGTTCACTAGCAATGAAGCAACAGCAATTTGATAAAGCTACAAGCTACTTCGATGAGTCACTCAGACTAAAATTATTAGCTCTGACTCAGGATCCTAACAATAAGCAACTGCAGGCAGATATAGCAGATACTCGTTCTTGGCTTGCACGAACGTGGCGTTCTAGAGGTCAACTAAACTCTGCTATATCTATACATAATCAGCTTCAAACAGAGTTGAAGTCTATTACAAAAACAAATAATACGGATGGCTATCTACTTGATCGATATGCCAGCAGTTTGAGGACCAGCTCTACTTTGTTTGAATACCAAGGCTCAATGCTTGAAGCATTCAATAACGCCTTGCAGGGTGAAAAACTGATGCAACAAGCAGTAATATTAGATCCTAAAAATACCGCTTGGAAAACCCAGCTTTATTATCTCAAATTCCAATTAATGTCACTTAACGCAACACTCAAAGATCCACGAAGTTATTATACACCTGAATATTTGCGAGCTGAGCTTGAACAAGAGAATAAGGCTTTCATTAACAGCCGACGCTATAGTGCACTCAAAGCAATATTCCTCAAAAATTCGGCACAGTACTATTTTATAATGGGAAAAAATCAACAATGCAAAGAATCACTTGAGGAGGCCTCACTCATATTAAATGAAATAATAAAAGACGCACCCGATGATTTTAAGTATCTTGCCAGCTTTGCTGAAGTTGAGCTACTTAGCGCCAAATTATCTAAACAACGACAAGATATGCCTGCAGTTCAAAAATCCTGCATTCAAGTCAAAGAAATGCTAGAACCGATCCAACAAAAAGATAGAGATCCTCAGTACCTACAACCCTACGCTAAAGCGCTAGATTGCCTCGGAACATTGGAGAAAAATCAAACGCTGCTAAGTAGTTTAAAGACTATGGGGATAACCAACTTCAATTTTTAACCTGATTTATAAGTAATAAGTATCTTTGTTATCGTAAATAAAAATAACTGAAAGTCGTAATAATTAAACACAAACATAAGGAAAAGTTTATGAGCCAATTTCAGGCAACCCGAGATCCTTTGATTAATCTTTCTATACAAATTAATGACGGTCAAGCTGTATTTAGTTATTCCAAAGATGGCGAGCCCTGCCATGGAAATGTCGAGGTTTATAAAGCAGAAGCTATCCGCTACCAATTAATCGATACCCCTGACTTAGTTCAGTTTGTTGGTGTTGGTTTTCTAAATCCTTTTAATGGCAACATAAATAGTGTGTTGATTGAAGAGGGGGGAAGAGTAGTAACCATTAATGATTTGCATAAAACAGCTGGAATTATCAAATTCCAATTAATTCTAAAATATGCTGATCACTCTGTATGGCTTATAAGTCCAGATCCACAAATTATTGACCGAGAAGATTAGATCTTTCTGAAATACTGGGAAAAGCGGGGACCGCCATATCTTTTCGAGATAAGTGCCTCCTGAAATGAGCTCTAAATGCTCTGTCGCTGCGGCAGAGCATTTCTCACAAGACATCCGCTTATCCTCCGTTTTCCCATAACAGCACTGTCTTTGGTTGCTAGTGACGCTGAAAAAGCGGGGAACAGCCATGTCTTATTATGCATTGTTCCCTCCTTTACTAGGCTTTTAATTATCTTGATTTTGTCTGTGTGGAGTTTGTCATGACTTCGGCCAGAAGACTGTTAATTGATACCAGTGCTACGCCCTTCTATCATATGATAAATCGCTGTGTCAGAAGGGCTTTTTTGTGCGGTGAAGATAAACTCACGGGGCGCAGTTATGAGCATAGACGAAGAATTAATGCACTCAAGCAGGTAAATAACATCATCATCTCACCGCAAGCACCAGTCCAATCCGCAAAAAATAAGCCTCAAACGATAAACAAATCTCTCGCCAAGTTCGATGCGGCGACACACTCTAGTCAACAAACGGGCATCCCTTTTCATTTTGCGGATTATCTGGAACTTATCGATTGGACTGGCCGCGCGATTCGCCATGATAAAAAAGGCTTTATCGATAATCAGCGACCAAAAGTGCTCAATGAGTTAGGGATTGCATCCGATGCATGGCTGCTTTCAGCCAAAGAGTTTTGCCGCCAGTACAGTGGCATCAGTGGTCGTTGGGATGCGATGTGCGCTTTTAAACTTCAGCAAGGAGGTAAATGGTGTAGGGGAAAATCGAGTAGCGAAGCTCTGCATCCAAATCAACCTTTAGGGTGAACGAGCCATTTCCCCACTCTTTATCTGCGGTTAAATTTCGATACTAACATCCTTTGCGCTTGCCGCTTAATAGCCAAAAATCCACTCATGGGTGCCACTCTTTTAACTTAGCCATGCCCAAAAACCTCGCTCAGTTCTGCTAAATCAAAGAATTTATCGCGAGAAGAGTAAATTTAAAACCTTTATAAACAATAGATTAAATCGGAAGGTAAGCAGAAGGTATCTTTTCTTTGCGAAGAACAAATAAGTGGGGACAGCCATGTCTTTTATGCTTTGTCCCCTCTTCGAATAAGTGGGGACAGCCATATCTTTTTGTGCTTTGTCCCCTCTTCTACTAGTCTTTAAATTATCTTCACCTTGTCTGTTTGGAGCGAGTGATGACCTCGGCCAGAAGAATGCTTATCGATGCTAATACAACCCCCTTCTATCATGTGATTAATCGCTGTGTCAGAAAGGCTTTTTTGTGTGGTGAAGATAAACTCACTGGGCGCAGTTATGAGCATCGACGTGGCTGGATTGTCGATAAAAAGAAAAAGCGGGGACAGCCATATCTTTTCGAGATAAGTGACTCCTGAAATGAGCTCTAAAGGAGAAAAGCCGGGACAGCCATGTCTTTTTGTGCTTTGTCCCCTCTTCTACTAGTCTTTAGATTATCTTCACCTTGTCTGTTTGGAGCGAGTCATGACCTCGGCCAGAAGAATGCTTATCGATGCTAATACAACGCCCTTCTATCATGTGATAAATCGCTGTGTCAGAAGGGCTTTTCTGTGCGGTGAAGATAAACTCACAGGCCGCAGTTATGAACATAGACGTGGCTGGATTGTCGATAAAATCAAAGCATTATCTGCTATCTTTTGTATCGACATTTGCGCCTATGCAGTGATGAACAACCATTACCATCTAGTACTTAAAATTGATGTTGAGGAAGCAAAAACCTTAAGCCCAAAAGAGGTTATCAGCCGGTGGTGTCAAATAACTAAAGGCCATACTGTCGCAACTAAGTATATGAATGGTGAAGCTTTAATTGACGGTGAACGCATGCTGCTCGATGGGTTAATTACCGAATGGCATGAACGTTTATCCAGCATATCTTGGTTTATGCGCTGCCTGAACGAAGAAATTGCCCGTAAAGCGAATCGTGAAGATGAGTGTAAAGGCGCGTTCTGGGAAGGCCGTTTCAAATCCCAAGCTTTGCTAGATGAGCAAGCCTTACTAGCCTGCATGATGTACGTGGATTTAAACCCTATTCGAGCAGGGATTGCCGACTCTTTACAATCTTCTGATTTCACCTCTATTCAAGAAAGAATTAGTGCACTCAAGCAGGTAAATAACATCATCATCTCACCGCAAGCACCAGTCCAATCCGCAAAAAATAAGCCTCAAACGATAAACAAATCTCTCGCCAAGTTCGATGCGGCGACACACTCTAGTCAACAAACGGGCATCCCTTTTCATTTTGCGGATTATCTGGAACTTATCGATTGGACTGGCCGCGCCATTCGCCATGATAAAAAAGGCTTTATCGATAATCAGCGACCAAAACTGCTCAATGAGTTAGGGATTACATCAGATGCTTGGCTCAGCTCTGCTAAAGATTTTCGCCGCCAGTACAGTGGCATCAGTGGTCGTTGGGATGCGATGTGCGCTTTTAAACTTCAGCAAGGTGGTAAATGGTGTAGAGGAAAATCGAGTAGCGAAGCTCTGCATCCAAATCAACCTTTAGGGTGAACGAGCCGTTTTCCACTGTTTATCTGCGGTTAAATTTCGACACTAACATCCTTTGCGCTTGCCGCTTAATAGCCAAAAAGCCACTCATGAGTGCCACTCTTTCAACTTAGCCATGCCCAAAAACCTCGCACGTTTCAGCTAAACCTGAGAATTCACCGTGAGAAGAGTAAATTTAAAATCTTTATAAACAATAGATTAAATCGGAAGGTAAGCAGAAGGTATCTTTTCTTTGCAGAGAATAAAGTCATCATCAGAAAAGCGCTTAGCGCAGATGACATTAGGTTCACGGAGAATGATAACAATGACAAGCTCACCTAAACAGACTCGCTCACAACATCCATTATCACTTGTGGGTGAAGACAATGGCTTACAGTGTACTGCGCAGCAAGGCTTGGTCGAGCCCGCATTGCCGTTAACCTTCTTCGAGCATGCCTCGATTGAAACGATTCAACAGTTTATTCAGCATCTGACCGAGCCGGTGATTATCGTCAATGCCCAAGGTTACATTTACTTTAGCAATAGCAAAGGTGCTGACTTACTGACATGCCCTCAGGCCAGTTTGAAGGGACAAGATTGGCGTAACTTTTTGACCGAGCACCATCAAGCTCGCTACGACAATCTGCTGAGCAATGATATTAAACTAGGCAAAAACTGCGGCATTCCAGTGCAGCACTGCGCCGAAGAAATCACCCTCATTACCGCCTCAGGCAAAGCAAAAGATGTCGAACTTTCCATTTCCTACATCCCCAGCCATGAACCTCTGTTCGTGATGATGATGCACGATTTAACGCAGCACAAAGCGGAGAATCAAAAGCTACGTAAATTGGCCGCCACAGATTCACTGACTGGGCTGGCGAACCGCCGATACTTCGACGAAATGCTGCATCACTATTGGGAAGAATGCACAGGTAAGCTGCGCCCTATCAGCGTGGTGATTATCGATGTGGATTATTTCAAAGTGTTCAACGACCAATTCGGCCATATCCAAGGCGACGAATGCCTACGTAAGATTGCCAAAGTGATTGCTGACATAGTGCCGATAGACATTGGCCTGGCAGCGCGTTACGGCGGTGAAGAATTCGCGCTAATTCTACCAAGCCACAATGCCAAAATGGCACTGACGATTGCCCAAAAAGTGCAGCAAGGGATTAATGACCTGCGCTTTACTGAGCAAGGCCTGCGCGACTATGTATCTGTGAGCGCGAGCCAAGGGATTGCGAGTGAAATCAATGGCCAATTCCGTACCTCACTCGCCATGCTGTGCGCCGCCGATACCGCATTGTATCGCGCCAAAGCCGATGGCCGTGACAGGATCAATACGTCGCTTTAATCCCCATTAATTGGCGACTTATTAAACCAAAACTGATTTACCCGCGACTTAGTTACCCGCGATGGATTAACCACGGGATGAATTACCCCAGTTGCGCTTTAGCGCACTGAGGTAAAACACGCAAAGCACACGAAAGGACGCACGAATATGAATAAGCTTGAGGCATCAAGAAATATACGGGCAGTGATTGAAAAAAGCTTACCCGTGAGCACGTCACCCCTTGCCATATTTACTTGCCAGTGTTGGGTAAAAACCAGCGCAGGTGGGCGTGTGTTCCATTATAAAACCGATCGAGAAGATACCTATTTCGCGGTGGATATTAATTCACTGGGGCATATTGAATGCGTGATTAATACCACCTTGCTGCGGGTTGAGGCAATTTCAACCTTAGGTGGACTTAACGACAGCCAGTGGCACTTATTGTCTATCTGCCATGAATACCATGAAATCAATTGTTATGTGGATGGTGAAATTACCCATACACAACTCAATAATCTGTCACTGGTTGCTGACAATGAGTTTTTAATTGAAAACGTGTCATTACCCAATCACCGCGACACTCATTTCGATGGTGAAATATTTGGCATAACTTTACTTAATCGATTATTAACCCGAACCGAAATCGTCGACTATTATCGTAATCCGGCGCAACAAAAATCGATTACCGAAAATAACCTTTACATTTATCAGCATCATGATGTATATAATTTTCGTGATGAAAACGTTATCCCACTTCAAAGACAAAAAGTGCTGCTGGTCATATTTAATGATACTGAATATCAATTCATAAAAACCACCGCGGATAGCAACGCCTATAATCAACAACTGCCTAAGATTATTCCGCCCCACGAACGCCGGGCCTATATTATTGAGTGTGACTATAACACTTGGCCTAATTTTAATTATGTCGTTAATTACGCGGCGAGCAATCAAGCGGATACCACCCTCAATATCGAAGTATTTAAATCGCTGACGGCCTATCGTTCGAACATTAAAGTGACCGTCGCGAATGAACTCGAACGGGATTGTTTGATTATGCAATCGACCGAAGAAGAATTAAGTGCAGAAGTGCGGATCAGTGAAAACTTAGTGATCACCCAAGCCAAAAACTTTGTTAATTTCATCAATGAAGTTCGCGCACACATTCCGGCCGACAATATTATTACCGCTGGCCATTATTATAGTGAGCAACAATTCTCGGTCAGCACGGGTAAGCAAATGATTGCCTACCAACAGGCTTGCCAGCTGTTCAACCGCAGGTTACAAAAAAAGCCTCTGGCGATCATCAAATGCACTTCCACTGAAGAAGTTAAAATCGCCTATAAAGCGGCTATCGATTATAACTTGCCGATCAGCGTGCGCTCGGGTGGGAATGATCACGAAGGTGAAAGCTCTGAGACCAATACCATAGTGTTGGATCTGCTGAAGATGGATAGCCTCACTTTAGATCCCATCACAGGTATTGCGGCCATTGGCCCAGGCAATCGCTTTATCAATCTCACCACAGCCCTTGCGAAAAAAGGCGTGATGATCCCCCATGGCACCAGTGGCAGCGTTGCCTTAGCGGGATTTATTATGGGCGGCGGCTCAGGACCTTGGACCCGCAAATACGGCATGTGCTGCGAATCCCTATTACAGGCAGAAATTGTCCTTGGCATTGGTGAAACCCAAGTCGTCTCGGTTGCCAATAAACCTGAGTTACTCTGGGCGCTCAAGGGTGGCGGCGGATTAAGTTACGGCATAGTGACCCGCTTTTTTGTGCAAACCTTTCCACTACCGCCTTGCCTGCTCAAGTTTGAATTAGAGTGGAATTGCTATGATAAACAAACCCATGAACTCATTGAGCACACCCCAACCAAAGACATTTTACAGCGCTGGGAAGCCATCATTAATGCCGACAGCACAGGCTGTTTGATTGGTACCAATCTCAAGATAAATGCCAGACATTTCCCCGCAGAACAACACAAAACGCCTGACATAGACACAGAGTCGATTAAGCATAACTGCTTGATGTATGGCTTTTGGGAAGGCAATTCCGCCAGTCTGAATCACTTTATCCAGACACAATTTAATGAGTTTGACCTAGTCCCCAATGATATTCGCATCGAGGGTATGGGCGGACTCACCAAAGCCTACGGTGAAAACTTAATGGCCAATTGGGAAAGGGAATCTTTTCATCATCTGCAAGCGGACTTGCAAGGCATAAACCGCTCACCGACGCCACCCGATTTGGATGAGCCCGCGCCCCATAAAGTTACCTCGCGCTTAGTCAATCAAACGGGGCTAAGGGACGGTTATAAGCCACTGCTTGAAAGCTTAACTTCTCGCTATGTGCTTGAAGGTAATCGCCAATTGGGGCTATTTACCTATGTTACCCTTGGCGCCATTGCGGGCGATTATTATCGCACTATGGGCGAAGAGCAAAAGAGCCGCAGCGCCTTCCCCTACAAGGACAGACAATACACGATTCAATATCAAACTTGGTGGAATAACGCGCTGCAAGAGAAACAACAATTGCAGGATAGCCAAGTGTTTACTCGCATTAATCGCGCACTCGATTGGATTGATGCCAGCCGAAATTATGACATCCCCAACACCTCGGGCGCCTTTATCAGCTTCAAAGATAAGGCCATCCCCACTGATGTGTACTTCGACCATAACTACGCCGCGTTAAAACGGATTAAGGCGGCCTACAGCCAAGATAGCTTTAACCATTTCCGCTCACGTAAAAGCATTATTTAGTTAATATATCGGCATAGCCTAGGGTGAGTTTTTAAGGCAAAATCGACGCCGTCCACAGGACGGTGTCGGCTATTTTCGCCCATTATTTCTTTGCCGAGAAACTCACCCGCTTAAGCATAGCAAGCGTGGTCGTCGCGCTGATGGGCTTTATCAGTCAACGCAAAGTTCAGATTGCAAGCGAGTAAGCCACAAGGCTTCGCCGAGACGACTTTAGACAACAGAACTTTAACCAACAGAAGCCAAGTTGCTGAAATAATATGAAGAAAATAGTGTAAGCTCGACAGAGGATTGATTGAACATTTAACTTAAGATGTGCAACTAAGACTTAAGATCAGGAGGTCAAATTGAGAAAGCTACTGTTAGTCATCAGTATATTTTTGCTCAGCGGTTGTTTAGGCATGCCTAAATTGGTTAAACCCGTTAATGATTTTGAGCTGAATAAATACTTAGGTAAATGGTACGAAATTGCGCGCTTAGATCATTCATTTGAAAAGGGGTTAAGCCAAGTTAGTGCAGAATACAGCCTGAAAGACGATGGCGGTGTGATGGTTATTAACCGTGGATTTTCAGCGGCTAAAAACGAATGGAAAGAAGCCGAAGGTAAGGCCTATTTTGTCAATGGGGATTCAGAAGGCTATTTGAAAGTCTCCTTCTTTGGGCCATTTTATGGATCGTATGTGGTCTTCGAATTAGATCATGAAAACTATCAATACGCTTTTATATCAGGGCCCGACACGGATTATTTGTGGCTACTGGCTAAAACTCCGACTGTGCCACCCGAGGTGCTGCAAAAGTTTGTTGAAATGTCTAAAGCCCGCGGATTTGATACCGACAGTTTGATTTATGTGCAGCAAGAGTCTGCGCAATAACGAGCGTCGCTAATGCGCTAGAATCAAGTGCATAAAAAACTAATCGCTAGATAATAGACAGATAACAGATACAAAAACGCCGCAATGCATTGCGGCGTTTTTATTGATGCTGCATTTAGATGCATGCATTTACACATGCAGCTAAATCAAGAATAACCTTAGACTTCGATGCCTTTACTGGCAAGGAACTCATCGTAAGTGCCTCTGAAGTCATTCACGCCTGTGTGAGTCACTTCAAGGATACGGTTTGCCAGCGACGATACGAATGCACGGTCATGACTCACGAAAATCAAGGTGCCTTCGTACATTTCCAGTGCGTTGTTCAATGATTCGATCGATTCCATATCCATGTGGTTGGTCGGTTCGTCGAGCACTAAAATGTTGGCTTTTTGCATGATGAGCTTGCCGAATAACATACGGCCTTTCTCACCACCAGACAGCACTTTGACTGACTTTTTAATGTCGTCAGAGCCAAACAACATACGGCCTAAAATGCCACGTACCGATTGGTCGTCATCTTCTGGTTTGCGCCATTGGCTCATCCACTCGAACAAGGTCATATCGTTAGCGAAATCAGACTCATGATCCTGTGCATAGTAACCAATGTTGGCGTTTTCAGACCATTGGATAGTACCTGCATCCTGCGGGATATCGTGGATCAGGGTACGTAACAGGGTCGTTTTACCGATACCGTTTTCACCCAGTACCGCAATGCGCTCGCCCACTTCAACAATCAAGTCTAAGTCTTTAAATAGTGGCTTATCGTAACCTTTAGTCAGATTTTCAATCACTAAAGCATTACGGAACAATTTCTTCTCTTGCTCGAAACGAATGAAGGGGTTCACACGGCTAGAGGCTTTGACTTCGTCTAACTTAATCTTGTCGATTTGACGGGCACGAGAGGTGGCTTGTTTCGCCTTAGACGCGTTAGCCGAGAAGCGTGCTACGAAGGTTTGCAGCTCAGAGATCTGGGCTTTTTTCTTCGCATTATCAGACAATAAACGCTCGCGAGCTTGGGTAGCCGCTTGCATGTATTCGTCGTAGTTACCTGGGTAAACGCGCAATTCGCCGTAGTCTAAGTCAGCCATGTGAGTACAAACTGAGTTTAAGAAATATCTATCATGCGAAATAATAACCATAGTACTGCTACGTTGGTTCAACATGTCTTGTAACCAACGGATAGTGTCGATGTCCAAGTTGTTGGTAGGTTCGTCGAGCAGCAGCACGTCTGGATCAGAGAACAGGGCTTGCGCTAACAGTACACGCAGTTTTAAACCCGGAGCGATTTCAGACATCAAACCAAAATGGCTGTCGATACCGATACCCACACCTAACAGCAATTCACCGGCGCGAGATTCGGCGGTATAACCGTCCATCTCAGCAAAATCCATCTCTAGGTTGGCTACAGTAATGCCGTCTTCTTCACTCATTTCAGGTAAAGAATAAATACGGTCACGCTCTTGCTTTACCTTCCACAGTTCGCGGTGGCCCATGATCACGGTATCGATCAGGTTGAATTCTTCATAACCGAACTGGTTCTGGCTTAGTTTACCCAGACGCTCATTCACATCTAACGAGACGTTACCGCTGCTAGGGTCTAGATCACCACACAGGATCTTCATGAAGGTCGATTTACCACAGCCATTTGCGCCGATAAGACCGTAACGGTTACCACCGCCAAATTTAACTGAGATGTTTTCAAACAGTGGCTTAGCGCCGAACTGCATGGTGATATTTGCTGTTGTGATCAAAATGAACTTCCAAATCGAGTAATGTTGGCCGAGCCAGCTGGCGCCGCTTTAAATAAGCATAAACCAAATAACGCTATGCCGAAGGGGTAAAAATAAACGTGGCACTATAGCAGTTTGGGCTAAATTATCAACTACCAAGGCTGATCAAAAGCCAGAGGGAATGCCGAAATCGCCGCACAATGCCTGCGTGAGAAGCGTAATTAATTTTACCCTATTGGCTTAGCTTTCAATGTATTCGAGCAGAATGACAATCTGATGACCTTTAGCGTCGCAAAGCTTGCCGACGCAAAGGGCTAATGTGGACATAGCCCTAAGCTAACTCAAGATACCCGTTTCAACATTTTGAGTTAGCTTAGGTATCGACAGCTTATAACTTCTGCCGTCTTAAGCGGTTGGCGTTCGTGACGACAGTGAGTGAAGACAAAGCCATGGCGGCACCCGCGATCACAGGGCTTAATAACATGCCCGTGAGTGGATAAAGCACGCCTGCCGCAACCGGAATGCCTAAGCTGTTATACACAAAGGCGCCAAACAGATTCTGCTTAATATTGGTAATTGTCGCCCGCGATAATGCCAATAAGTTAGCAATCACTATCAACTGCTGCGACAGCAAGGTAATATCCGCACTTTCAATCGCCACCTCAGTGCCCGATCCCATAGCAATCCCCACATCGGCGCTCATCAGAGCAGGCGCATCGTTAATGCCATCCCCTACCATAGCCACCACATGTCCTTGCTTTTGCAAATCCAGCACATGCTGTTGTTTTTGCTCGGGGAGTACCCCGGCAATCACTTCAGTGATGCCCACTTGGTCGGCCACCGCCTGCGCCGTTTGTGGGTTATCCCCCGTTAACAGCACAACGCGAATCCCCCTTTGCAGCATGGCCGCGATGGCGTCTTTAGCATCGGGTTTAATCGGATCGGCAAGCGCGATAGTGGCCACTAACTTGCCCGCTTTGGCGACATAAATCGGAGTTTTACCTTGATTTGCAAAGCTTAATGTCGCTTTTGGATCTAAGGCACTGCCATCGGAATTGACAATATCCAATGCCGTCATCAAGGCGAGATTACCAATCGCCAGCGATACACCATCGACCTTGCCCTCAATCCCCTTACCTTGATGGTTCGTAAATGCCTGTGTGTCGGGCAATTGCGACAAGGATTCCTTGGCATAACTAACAATCGCCCCCGCTAACGGATGCTCAGAGTGCTGCTCAAGACTCGCAATCTCGCCCAGCAAAGTCTCTTTGTCGGCATCACTCAGCGTTTGCACTAAATTAAAATCAGTGACTTGCGGCTTGCCTAAGGTGACAGTGCCGGTTTTATCCAGTACCACACAATCGACTTTACTGGCGGTTTGCAAGGCCTCACCATTTTTGACTAACACGCCCATTTGGGCGGCGCGGCCAACGGCCACCATAATAGACATAGGTGTCGCCAGCCCCAGCGCACAGGGGCACGCTATGATGAGCACGCTCGTCAGCACCACTAACGCATGGCTTAAGGCGGGTGCTGGCCCCACAAAATACCAAATTGCCGCCGCCAACAGCGCTATAGCCACCACAGTCGGGACAAATACCGCTGAGATTCTGTCAGCCAATCGACCTATGGGTAATTTCGAGGTTTGCGCTTGCTGCACCAGTGCGATGATTTTGGCGAGTTTGGTATCTTCTTGCCCCGCCGTTACTCGGTAAACTAAGCTGCCGTTGCCATTGACTGTACCCGCACTCACACTGTCGCCGCGATTTTTAAGCACGGGAATGGGCTCACCTGTGAGCATGGCTTCATCGAGTAGGGATTGCCCCGTTTCAACCTCACCATCGAGGGCAACTCGGTCACCGGGGCGCAAACGCAGCTTATCGCCCAGTTTCAGCTGACTTATCTCAACCTTTTCATCGCCCTTATCTGTGATCCGAATCGCAGTGGTGGATTGCAATCCAAGTAATCGCTGCACCGCTTCACTGGTTTTGCCCCGCGCTTTAAGTTCGAGTCCGTGACCTAAGTTAATCAAACCTAGAATCATCACACTCGCCTCAAAGTACACATGGCGGGTATCCATAGGGAATGCGCTCGGCATAATGACCACCAGCATGGAATAAGCCCATGCCGTACTGGTGCCCAGCACAATCAGCGTATCCATGTTAGTGGTTTTGGCTTTTAGCGCCCGCCACATGCCTTGATAGAAATGTCCGCCCGTGGTGACAAGCAAGGCCAAGGTGACCAGTCCCATAATGCCCCAGCCAAGCTGCATAGCTGGACTGTTGATCATCATCTCGCCGCCCAATAATCCCCACAGCATCATAGGCACGCCCACAACGAGCGCCGCTATGGCTTGGCGCATCCGCAGCCGATACTCAGTGGCATCTTCTAGGCGTTTTTCTTCGGCGGCGACTTTTGCATCCACCACTACCTGAGCCGGATAACCTGCTTTTTCCATCACAATTAAGACAGCATCGGCGCTCATCTTGCCTTCTACCGTCACTTGTTTATCGGCGAGATTCACACGCGCTTCGACGCCCGCTTGGGCGGCAAACGCCTTTTCAATTTTCGCGACGCAGCCAGCGCAATTCATATTGGCGACATAGAGTCTGGTCATAGACATGGGAGATCCCTCACTTGATGTTTTACACTATAGGTCTAAGATAAAGTCTCCCATTGCGGGAGAGTCAAGGATGAATTTGCTCAATGTGATCACATCGACAATTAATTGCTGGGCGAAAAACCATTCAGTTGGAAAAATAGAGGTCAAGATGAAGATAGGCGAAGTGGCAAAACAAACGGGCTTAAGTGTTAAGAGTATCCGTTATTACCATGATATTGGCTTAGTGTGCGGCGAGCGCAATGAGGCGGGTTATCGGGTTTATCGCCATCAAGATATTGAAGCGCTTAAGTTTGTGCATCAATGTCGCGACTTAGGTTTTAGCCTAGAGGATTGCAAATCCTTGCTTGGCCTTAAGGGCAATGAAAGCCGGAATGCCGAAGATGTTAAACAACTTACCCGCACTCACCTTGCCTATGTCGAAGAGCAAATCAATAAGTTGCAACAGCTTAGGGCGCAATTACAACACATGGTGACCCAATGCCAAGGCGGCGATCAGCCTCACTGCGCGATTATCGATAGCCTAAGCCATGAGGACAACGAGAGTCATGGGAGTCATGAGACTGACGAAGACAAATCCCAAAAAGACCAAAGCCTGCACGATGCAGGCTCTGAGTGTTGTCGTAAAGCCAGTCGCACTAGCGACGGCCAAGAGTCATAACGGTAAATACTGCGTTATTGATTGCGGACTAAGGTCGGCTTTAACGCCGCAGCATTATCCAGTACCAATGTTGCTAGCTTACCCGCAGGGGTGAAGTTAAACACTTGCCCATAAAATGCGAGTTCGGTCTCTAATCCTGCGGCCCTGTGTTCGGGCTTCCAACCGCCGTGTGGCTCATCTTGATAGGCAATATAAGCCGTTGGCACACCTCTGACTTTTAATGCCTCATAAATTTGTCGCGACTGCTGTGGCGGCACAATTTGATCCCGCAAGCCTTGAAAAATTAACAAGGGCTCATTCAAGCCTTCAAGATGATACAACGGCGACAACTCCCTATAGCGGGCTTGATTGTTCGCATAGGGACCAATGAGCTGATCTAAATACCCAGTCTCAAACTTATGGGTACTCTTGGCCAGCTGTTCAAAATCACTGATCCCCGCGTAACTGACACCCGCTTGAAACACATCATAAAAAGCCAAGGACGACATCACAGTCAACCCACCTGCGCTTACGCCTCGAATCGCCAGCTTTTGTCCATCAACCCAACCTTTATCGACTAAATAACGGGCCGCATTGACCGCATCTTCCACATCAGCTTGGCCCCATTTGCCGTAAATACTCTGACGATAGGCACGGCCAAAACCACTGCTACCGCGAAAGTTAACATCGAGCACCGCAAAGCCACGGCTGGTCCAAAATTGAATGTCACTGCGATAAGCCAGACTCGCCCGCGCTGTTGGGCCGCCGTGCAACATTACTATCAGCGGCGGGCAGGTATCATGGGGCGCAGTATAGTTGGGGTTAACTGGCCCATAAAAATAACCGTAGGCTTGCTGGTTAACGCCGGTTTTAAAGGTGATATTTTTTGCCCGAGAAATATAATTGGGATCAAGCTTTGGCAAGTTAGGCGTATACACCAACTCAGTGCCACGGCCGATGACTTTATAAATGCCCTTCTCTGGCGTTGCCTTAGCGCCAACAAAATAAACAGCATCTTCGCCCCTGATCACTTGGGTGATTTCGCCGAAATCGACGGCTAAGGACTCGGTCAAACCCGAATCCAAATGCAACCGAATTAGCGCCGCCTGACTGCCAAGCATATAACTGGCAATGATGGTTTTTTCGGATTCGAAGGCGTAGTTGTGATTGCCTAAATACCAATCGGCCACGGCAAACTCGGCTTTTTTGTTCAGTACTGGGGCTAAGGTATTTTGTGCTGTGACTCGATAGATATTCCACCAGTTACTGATATCCGACACGACATACAATTGTCCATCAGGGCTGAATAATGGCTGTGTCACGGAAGAATCCGTAGGCGTGTTGACCTTACGAATATTGTGCAGTTGCCCTTTGCGGTCGAGATCGCCAAGCCAGAGAATACTGTTATCCCATGGCATATAGGGATGTTCCCACGTGATCCACGCCAGTTGGCTGTTATCGGGCGAGATGGCAGGCGAAGAAATAAAGTCATGCCCCGAGACAAAGGTATCGCCTTCACCAGCAAAGTTAAGATTGATTGTTACTAGACTCGCCTTGGGCTCACCGGGCTGGCGATGATCCTCGCGCACACAGATAATCCGGGACCCTTTAGGATAAGCGATACAGTCAGCATGACGGGTGCCATTAGGCGTTAACGGCAGGGGTGGTTGATTAGGGGCGAAACGATAAAACAGTTGATCCTGTGCCTTAGTGGCAAACAAACTCTGGCCTATCCCTAAAAAGGCGGCACCGCCGTATTCATGGACGGCGGATTTAACATTAAAGCTTGGCGGCACGACGTCGGCGATATTGCCCTTTTTATCGAGACGCTTAATCCCTACTTGGCCTTGCTTATCACCATCAGATTCAGAGAAATAAATCGCCCCATCTACGCTTTGTAACTCGGCGACATTATCGGCCTGTTCAAATACATCATTCGCCGATAAGGGAGACAGCCAACTGCCATAGGGCGCAACAATACGCCCACCATTATCACTAAGATGCGGTGTTTCTTTGTTCGAGCGCTCGCAAGCCCCCAAACAAAACAAACTCCCTAGCACCCATAAATATCCATGTAACTTCATTGTTTCTCCCCAATGTTTGCCAACTGCACAAACCGAAACAAAATAGGAACTTGCAGAAATTGGTTATTTTTTAAATTTTTTTAAGAACCAATTTACCACTTGCACTTGCTGTACTTGCGTTAAGCCAAAATAAATACACACCCAAGGTGAGATAAGGAAAAACCACGGGATCACGGCCACAGAGCGACCACTGAAGAGCAGAAAAAAGAACCCGCAATAGATCACAATCAACCCTAGGACACCCACGATTAACATCATGCGTTTAGTGATTTTCTCAAGCCAGAGGGCTTTATCCTGCCAAGACATCCGGATGTTAAGCTCCATTACATGCGACAAACATGTATGTAAAGTTATGTAAAAAAACTGGAGAGCGATTGTTGAAGGTTAACAACTAAATGTCAACTCCAACAGTGAAATCTAAATAAATCCAAAGACTGAGTTCAAAATGCCATTATGTTTCTTTACGCAATAAAAAACCGAGCCTCAGCTCGGTTTTTATGAATATCAATAAGATATCGTCATTACAGACGAATACCACCATCGATTTCGAACACGCGACCATTTACATAGTCGTTCTCAATAATAAAGCGTACGGTGGAAGCTATCTCGTCGGCATGACCAAGGCGTCCTACTGGCACTAGCTTCTCTAAACGCTCCAGCGCCTCAGGTTTCATTGCCGCCGTCATCTCAGTAGCGATAACGCCCGGTGCAACCGCTGCGCTACGGATATTGTAACGTGCTAATTCCTTCGCCCAGCCTACAGACATGGCCGCAACGCCCGCTTTGGAGGCGGCGTAGTTTGACTGACCCATGTTACCCGCTTTCGCTAGGCTAGAGATGTTGACAATCACGCCCGCTTGACCGGATTCAATCATGGCCGCTGCCGCTTCACGACCGCAGAGGAAGCTGCCCGTCAAGTTCACATTGATCACAGATTGGAATTGCTCATAAGACATACGGTCGGTGACTTTGCCGTCTTTGGCTTTGACTAACAGGCCATCACGCAGAATACCGGCGTTGTTCACTAACACGTTCACTTGGCCAAAATCTTCGAGAATATAGGCAAAACCTGCCACGACGTCTTCTTCGTCGGTAATGTCTAAGGCATAACCTTGGACTTCAGTGTCCGATCCAAGCTCAGCACAGGCTCGCTCGAGTTTTTCTTGGTCCACGTCGATAAGCGCTATCTTAGCACCCGCCTGCGCAAAATTTTGCGCCATTGCCAGACCTAAGCCACCCGCGCCGCCAGTAATGACGACAACCTTATCTTTTAAATCCATCTGGTTATCCCTTGTTAACTATGTCTATTTTTTAAGTTGTGCAAATTGTTCAAAAATACTGGAAAAATCTCGGCGGCCGTTGCCTTGTCTTGCATGATTCACATACAAGCTGCGGGCTAAAGCGCCCATTGGCGTGCTGGAGTTGCTCAATAATGCGGCTTCTTGGGACAGACCGAGATCTTTAACCATCAAATCTACCATAAAGCCGCCCTGATAGCCCTTAGAAGAAGGTACAGTCTCCATCACACCTGGGCATGGATTATACTTTTCGAGGGTCCAGTTACCACCACTGCTAACCTTCATAATGTCGGACAAGACTTTAGGATCGAGACCATGGTCAATGCCCATTTGCAACGCCTCAGAAGTGCCGACCATCAACACAGATAACAGCATGTTATTGCAGATTTTAGCGACTTGTCCCGCACCTGGGCCACCGGCGTGGAATATGTTCACCCCCATTGCTTTAAGCACTGGCTGACCCCGCTCAAAAGCGCTATCGGAACCACCACAAATAAAGGTTAAAGTACCCGCCGCCGCGCCTGCTGTGCCGCCAGAAACCGGTGCATCCATAAACTCTATGCCGCTTTTAGCCGCTTCGGCCGCTACCAATTGCGCGCTTTGCGCATCGATGGTCGAGCAATCGATCAGTAAGGTATCACCCGCAACCACTTCGAGCAGTCCTTTGTCTGTGCCATTGCCTAAATATAAACTTTTCACATGCTTGCCCGCAGGCAGCATAGTGATCACCACATTGGCACCCGCCGCCGCGCCGCAGGCCGTGCTAGAAACAAAAGCCCCTTGCTCGGCAAGGCTGTGCATGGCTTCTGGGACTAAATCAAATACACGAACCGTCATGCCCGCTTTTAATAAATTGGCTGCCATTGGGCCGCCCATATTACCTAAACCGATAAATGCTACTGTACTCATGCTGTCACTCCTGTGTGCTGATCTCTTTTTAATGTAGTGATACTGCTAGTCCATTGATTATGCTGTCGTTATCACAGAGTAAAGCGAGCTTGGCTGAGCCTATACACTCAGCACTAATCAAGTCTGCGCGAATCAACTCAACGCTTAGCCAAGTCTATGCATAATCAACTCAACGCTTAGCTCAGTTGGCTAAAGGGATGCGACTCGCCCCAAGGAGAAGTCAATATTTGCTCAAGTACAGTGGTAGGCACTGAGTTCACATCCTTAAAGCGCCACTGTGGTTGCCTGTCTTTATCAATCAAGAGTGCGCGAACCCCTTCGCAGAAATCACCATGGGCACACACGTTAACGCTGGCGGTTAATTCCCATTTAAAACATTCAGCTAAGCTTAACTTAGTACCAAGTTGTGATTGGATATTAACCAGATGCCAGCTGATAGGACTGCCAGCAAGGAAGGTGTCGCGCGCCTTCATTAACCAAGCATCCTCCGACGCTAACGTCGACATACGGGTGACAATATCCTCTAAACTCCCCGCCATCAGTCGGTCGATATTATCTTGGCTGTCCGCCAATACACTTTCGCCCTTAGGGATATCCACTTGATTAGATAACTCGTTGATCATGCTATCTAAGCGTTGATGATTAAGCGCCGGTGTATCGCTCCAATCTAAGGTGGCCATGGCATCGAACATCAGTTCTTTGTCGTCACGGTTCAGGTAATGATCCGCAAGGCCCACATAACAGGCATCGGCGGCATTGAGTTGATAGGCCGTGAGCCCTAAAAACAGTCCCATTTTGCCCTGCATACGATTAAGGAAATAGCTGCCGCCTACATCGGGATACAGGCCAATCGTCACTTCAGGCATAGCAATGCGCGAGGTTTCAGTGACGACTCTGTGGCTCGCGCCCGCCATCAAACCGAGCCCGCCGCCCATCACAATCCCGTCGCCCCACACCAACACAGGTTTGCCATAGGTATGCAGTAGATAATCGAGGCGATATTCCTCTTCGAAGAAAACCTTTGCCTCCTCAGTCACTTGTCCTTTAGCGGCAATGGATGCATGGTATAAAGCGCGCACATCACCACCCGCACAAAAAGCCTTCTCACCGCTGCCATCTAACACGATACAAGCGACAAGCGAGTCTTTCTTCCATAGATTGAGCTGGGCCGTCATAGCGCGCACCATGTCTAAATCTAAGGCGTTGAGGGCTTTTTCCACATTGAGTGTCACCACCCCAATCAACTTACCGGACGCGGTGGCTAAGGTTTGAAAAACCACGTTTTGCGTGGTCGTGGCCTGATTTACGTTATCTACTACATTAGTCATTAGCGGTTCTTCCAATCAGCTTTACGTTTGCCCAAAAACGCATTCACGCCTTCGGCCTGATCTTCGGTATCAAATAACCCGACAAATAATTCACGCTCAATCGGCAGCGCTTGGCTACGAGCCATAGTGCGGCCCGCTTGAATGAGTGTCTTGCACGCTGTGACGCTACTTGGGCTTTGGTTAGCGACTTTTACGGCCAACGCGATTGCCGCATTGAGCGCTTCGCCCGTTTCGACCACTTCTTCAACTAAACGCAGATTCAAAGCCTGAGTCGCATCGACGCGCTCGCCGCATAAAATCATCCGCTTAGCCCAACCTTCACCGACTAATGCGGTCAGATTCTGGGTGCCACCCGCGCAAGGTAATAAACCCACGGTCGCTTCAGGCAATGCCATCACAGCTTGAATTTCGGCGATGCGAATATCACAGGCCAGTGCGACTTCTAAGCCGCCGCCCATGGCATAACCGTTAATCGCGGCAATCGATACACCGCGAAATTGACTTAGGGTTTCAAAGGCTTCACCGAAATGCTTTGCCATCGTCGCCGCATTGCCTTTGTCGCCGTCACTAAACAGCTTCAAATCGGCACCGGCGGAGAAGAACTTTTGCCCTTGGCCCGTTAACACTAAGGCGTAAATTTCTTTATTCGCGTTAAGCTCAAGCACTTTGGCTTTAAGCGCCTGCAAACTCTCGGCGGTCCAAGTGTTTGCCGGTGGATTATTCATCGTCAGAATGGCCGTATGGCCTTCGATACGTTCTACTAAATATTCCATCTGTATAGACTCCTTTTATGTTATCGCCAACCGATAAGTCACACTTCTTACGAGTGGACTTAGAGGATTTGTCCTGCATTTTCATCGAGTAAACGACGGGCGATAATTAAGCGCATAATTTCGTTGGTGCCTTCTAAAATCTGGTGCACACGCACATCACGGAAATGACGTTCCAGCGGGTACTCCCTTATATAACCATATCCGCCATGAATTTGCAGCGCCGCATCACAGACTTGAAAGCCCACATCGGTGGCAAAACGTTTTGCCATGGCACAATAGGCAGTGGCTTCAGGATCATGACTATCGAGTTTAAAGGCCGCAAGGCGCACCATTTGGCGGGCTGCAACTAACTCAGTCGCCATATCGGCGAGTTTAAATTGCAATGCTTGGAACGCTGCTAACGGTTTACCAAATTGCTGACGCTCATTCATATACTGAGTTGCACGCTCTAGCGCCGCTTGCGCAGTGCCTACTGAACAGGTCGCAATATTGATACGACCACCGTCTAAGCCTTTCATCGCGAAGGCAAAACCTTGGCCTTCTTCACCGAGCAAGTTGGCCACTGGCACACGCACGTTTTCAAAGGTGATTTGACGGGTCGGCTGGGCATTCCAGCCCATTTTATCTTCGGCCTTACCGTAGATAACACCAGCGGCATCTGCCGGAATGGCAATGGCAGAAATCCCCTTAGGCCCAGCTTGACCCGTGCGGCACATCACCACTAATAGCTCAGTGGCGCCCGCACCTGAGATAAACATCTTAGAACCTGAAATCACATACTCATCACCGTCGCGCACCGCTTTGGTTTGCAAAGATGCGGCGTCTGAACCCGCGCCCGGCTCAGTTAAACAATAGGACGCTAACATTTGCCCTGTGGTTAACGGCTCAGACCAAGTCTGACGCAACGTTTCTGTTCCCCAAGTCGTCACCATCCAAGTGGCCATATTGTGAATGGTCAGCATGGCCGTGGTCGCAGTGCAGCCCTTAGCGAGCTCTTCAAAAATAATCGACGCATCGAGGCGCGATAAGCCCATGCCACCTTCAGATTCAGGCGAATACAGAGAGCAAAAACCCAGCTCACCGGCTTTTTGGATCACGTCTTTGGGGAAATGATGCTCTTCATCCCATTTGGCGGCAAAAGGAGTTAATTCTTCCGCGGCAAACTGGCGCGCAAGATCGGCAAACTGGCGTTGGTCATCGTTGAAATTAAAATCCATTTGGCTCTCCTATGACTCTGTGGTCACTTTTTTATTTAATAAATTGGGCGCCGTAAAGACGCCGCGGTTTATCGATTAATCACTGAGTTTAATCACTAAGCTTAGCGAACGAGCTTAGCGCAAGTTAATGCTCATGTTTGGCGTAGACGCCACGGCGATATCAGACTCAAACCAGCGTGAAGTGATGGTCTTAGTCTCGGTATAGAAACGTACAGCTTGCTTACCGTAAGCATGTTGATCGCCGTAGAAACTGCCCTTCCAACCAGTAAATGAGAAGAAAGGTAATGGCACAGGAATAGGCACGTTAATCCCCACTTGGCCGACTTCTATTTCGTGTTGATATTTACGGGCCGCCGCGCCGCTGGCAGTAAAGATAGAAGTGCCGTTACCGTAAGGGCTAGCATTGACTAATTCGATGGCCGCCTCTAATGAGTCAGATTCCATACAGCACAGTACAGGGCCGAAGATTTCTTCCTTATAGATGCTCATCTCTGTGGAGACTTTATTGAACATGGTTGGGCCAATCCAGTTGCCTGACTCATAACCTTCCACGGTAAAGTCGCTGCCATCGAGTAAACACTCGGCGCCTTCATCAATCCCCTGCTTGATAAGTTTCAGCACGCGTGCCTTGGCTGCAGGGCTTATGACAGGGCCATAACCGGCTTCTTTATCGTCCCATAAACCTGGGCGAACCTTGGCTAAGGCTTCTTTGAGTTCTGGGATCCACTCTTTCGCGGCGCCAACAAACACGGCAACCGAAATCGCCATACAGCGCTGACCCGCAGCGCCTACAGAGGCGCCAACTAAGTTATTGATCACTTGCTGTTTGTTCGCATCAGGCATGATAACGCAGTGGTTTTTCGCGCCCGCAAAGGCTTGTACGCGTTTTAAGTTATCGGTACCGGTTTTATAAATATACTGGCCCACAGCCACAGAACCGACGAAGGAAATGGCTTTAATTGCAGGGTCTGCCAGCAGAATATCCACGGCAGTTTTGTCGCCATGCACTAATTGCAATACGCCCTTAGGTGCGCCCGCTTCAACAAATAGTTCAACAAGGCGCTGCGGCGTCATTGGATCTTGTTCTGAAGGCTTTAAAATGAAGGTGTTACCGCAAGCAATTGCCAGTGGGAACATCCATAACGGGATCATCGCAGGGAAGTTAAATGGCGTAATACCCGCACACACACCCAGTGGTTGGGTGTAGCTGTAGGTGTCGATCGAACGCGCGACGTTCTCAACGGTTTCGCCCATCAATAATGATGCCACGTTACAAGCGTGTTCAGCGACTTCGATACCGCGCCATACATCGCCCTTGGCATCTTCGAAGGTTTTACCCGTTTCATGGGCGAGAATGGTCGCAAGTTCGTCGTGATGTTCTTTTAGCAGATGTTGATAACGCAACATGACGCGCGCACGTTCAGAAACTGGCACTTCTTTCCACGTTTTGAAGGCGGCTTTGGCGCTAGCAATGGCTGCGTGAACTTCTTCGCTCGTAGCAGCATTAATCACGGCAATCGGCGAGTTATTCGCGGGATTGGTGACAATAATCTGCGATGTGCCCGTACCTTGGGTAAACTCACCGTCAATGTAATGCTTTACTTGTGTGGTCATATTGCAATCCTTTCCTTGTAGAGTGATAGGCTGGCGGTGCGATATTATGATTATCCTCAAGGGAAGTGATTGCCCTTGCCAGCCCCGTCTTGTTGATTTAACTAAACTGTTGCGATTAAACCTCGATGGCCATCGCCGTCGCCTCACCACCGCCGATACACAGCGAGGCGACACCGCGCTTCAAGCCGCGGGCTTTCAATGCATGAATTAAGGTCACCAGTAAACGTGAACCCGAGCAACCAATCGGATGACCTAAGGCGCAGGCGCCGCCATTAACGTTTACCTTAGCGATATCTAAACCTAGCTCAGACACGGCAAGCATAGTCACCATCGCGAAGGCTTCGTTGATTTCGAATAAATCCACCTCGTCCGTTGACCAACCGACATTAGCCAGCAATTTCGCCATAGCGCCAACCGGTGCAGTGGTGAACAATGAAGGCTCTTGGGCGTGGGTTGTATGACCTTTAATGGTGGCTAATACAGTTAAACCTAAACGGTCAGCTTCGCCGCGTGAGGTCAGCATCAATGCCGCTGCACCATCGGAAATCGAGCTAGAGTTTGCCGCTGTGATAGTGCCATCTTTGGTAAAGGCTGGGCGCAGCGTAGGAATTTTTTCAGGGCGGGCATTACCGGGTTGCTCGTCGGTATCGATAGTCACATCACCACGACGATCACTGACTGTGACGGGCGTGATTTCGGTTTTAAAGGCACCCGAGTTAATCGCGGCATTGGCTTTTTCAAGCGAGCTTAAGGCAAAAGCGTCCATCTGCTCGCGAGTAATACCAAATTCATCGGCCGTTTTCTGGGCAAACGTTCCCATAGCACCGCCCGTGTAGGCATCTTCAAGACCATCTAAAAACATGTGATCTAACACTTTGCCATGGCCCATGCGCATGCCGCTGCGGGCTTTATCGAGTAAATACGGCGCTTGGCTCATGCTTTCCATGCCGCCTGCGATCACCACTTTTGCACTGCCCGCTTTAATCAAATCGTGGGCTAACATGACCGTCTTCATGCCTGAGCCACAGACCTTGTTCACTGTAGTCGCACCAACGGATAAGGGTAATCCCGCACCTAAGGTTGCCTGACGTGCAGGCGCTTGGCCTAAACCTGCGGGTAATACGCAGCCCATCAAGACTTCATCGACATGCTCACCCGCCAATTGAGTTTCCGCTAACAAGCCTCTAATGGCCGTCGCGGCTAACATGGGTGATGCTACGGATGATAAGTTGCCTTGAAACCCACCCATTGGGGTGCGTTTAGCGGCAACGATAACGATATCTTGATTTATCTGTTCAGTACTCATGAAGGCTCCAACCTAAATTGACCACGAAGCCTAGTACCAGCCTCGGGACGTTTAATAAAATCGACAATAAAACCACTCTGACGTTTACGCGAACGTAAAGCAAGTATTCCTTGGTCTAATGTGCAGATTTTATCAGTGGAAAATGTCAGTAAGGATTTACAGTAAAAATGGGATGAAGAACAACAAGTGGCGGTATCGATAAGGCGGTAAGAGTGGTGACTAAGATATATAGGCATGCTCAATCATAGCGAATCCGTTGAAGTAAAAAGAGGATGTTGACTCAACATAAACGATAGAGCCTATCCAGCTCATGCGCTTTTATTGCACTGAGCCAACCTTGCTAAGTTAATTTAATATCAGTGAGTGATATCTAGGGCGTGTTGTCACTTAACGTCCTAGCAGCGAATGATTTATGCTCGCCATCAAGAAATGAACGCATGAGCTTGACGACCAAACCAGTTCAAGTGGACAGACCTGTTATAACATCGACATAAGGATTTGGTTGTTATCTATAAAATCGCTATGCTCAACTACACAGTTAGCATGTTATTGACCCGCTTACATAAATCCATAGTGTGCAAAGTGGGATACCTTAACTGGGTACTGAAATTTAAGAATAAAAATTCAAGCTATTGTTCCTATTTAATAATGCCAAATTATCTAACCATAAACATCCCAACCAGATAACCCTAAATAAAAGTAGGAAGGAAAGACATGCTAAATCAGATAACGCTTAAGACCCAGTTTATCGGGGTCATCGCTATTCCCTGTATTGCTCTTATCTTAATCAGCTTAACAGCCATTCAAGGCTTATCTGGTATGCAAGATCAAACTAAAACACTCGCCGAAAATACCAGCGCGCCATTAAGGTCGATGGCGGAAGTTGCGTCCCGTATTCCTCGTATGCGAGTGGGCATTGATATTATTATCTTACAAGAAATCCCGACGATGAAGGATCAAAAAGGCGTATTAACCCGAGTAACAGAAACCCGTGCTGAGGACATTCCAGAAATGGATGCGGCATTAAAAGCTGCCCGTGACGCTCAGGTAAACCCCATTACCCGTGCCGAAGTACAAAAGTTGATCGACCTCTTTGATAAAGTCAAAAGTGACGAACTCGCGCCTATGCTTACAGCGATGGAAAAGGGGGAAGTGGCAAAATCGCAAGAAATCTATCGTAACCAGTTCGCAGCTAGCTACAACATAATGAGAAAGAGTACCGATGCCATTCTTGACTCATTGCTACAACAAGGCAACGCCAGCTTCGTTGACAGTCAAAAAAACTACCAAGAAACACGCATGGAAATGTTTGTTGTTTTAACCATCGCTTTGATTATTTCAATATTTCTAGGTTTTATTATGCTGCGTCGTCTACGACTTCGCGTGGCATCGTTACAACAGCATATTTCTTCTGCAAGTGACAAACTTGATTTGCATAATATGATCGAGTTAAAAGGCCAAGATGAACTCAGTGATATTGCCCTGCACTTTAATCAGTTTGTACTGAAGATACGTAATGCGATTGAAGCCGTAGCTGACAACTCACGCCAACTCGCCCATACGGCAAACGATGTCGCCAGCAAAGCCCAAGCAACCCATAGAAATTGTATTAACGAGCGCGATCGCACCACGCAAATCGCAACGGCAATCCATGAGATGGGCACCACAGTGGACAATATTGCTGGCAACGCAACCCAAGCGGCTAATGCAGCCAAAGAAGCAGATAATCAAGCGCATAATGGCGCGAGTGTGGTCGCCAAAGCTCGCCAGGGTGTCAGCTCGTTATCCATCGAAATTCAACACATCAGCACTGACATTACTTCGCTCGCGACGCAAACCAATTCGATCGGCAGTATTTTGGACACCATACGCAGCATTTCAGAACAAACTAACTTGCTGGCACTCAACGCAGCCATTGAAGCTGCACGTGCTGGCGAGACAGGTCGAGGTTTTGCCGTCGTCGCCGACGAAGTCCGAAACCTTGCCAGTCGTTCAGCGTCATCGACAGATGAAATTCAAACAATGATTAACAAGCTGCAGGAGCAATCGTCCAAAACAGTTACTGCCATCAAGCGGGGTCACGAACAAAGCGGTATGGTCGTCAAGCAGGCTGATGATGCCAATGACTCCTTAACCCTGATTACTTCGCATATTAGCCAAATCAGCGACATGAACATTCAAGTCGCCACCGCGACAGAAGAGCAGTCTATGGTGGTAGCGGAGATAAGCCGTAACGTCGAAGAGATAAATCAATTAACCACCGAGACCTCTGAGATTGCCGACGAGTTAACGGCATCCAGCGCAAACTTACAAAAACTATCGGTTCACTTAGATAAATTAGTGACCCAATTTAAGTTATAAGCGGTAAAAGTCATCATATACCGCAGGACGCTTAGTGCATTCAATCAACATAATGCTTCAAAAACATAGTGACTTTAAAAAACAGTGTCTTAAAACAGTTACTTAAAAACACAGAGCTTTAAAAACAGTGCCTTAAATCAATAAGGCACTGAAGCACTAAACGCTATCTTGACAGGAACTCACAGAAATAACTGCGTGAATTAACGCGACTCCCACGGTGTCATCGCCGTCATATCGCTTAAGTCGTAAGGGGTTAACTGATAGACGTAATAGTTGAGCCAATTACTCACCAGCAGGCTACCGTGGCTGTGCCAGCGGGCAATGGCGTCGGCTTTAGGATCATCATTGCGATAATAATTCTGCGGCACATTCGGGTCTAAGCCTTGGCTTAAGTCTCGCTGATATTCCTCGTTTAAGGTCGACTTTTGATATTCAGGATGACCCATCACAAACAAGTTACGATTATTCCGACTTAACACCAAATAAGCCCCTGCCTCATCGGACTCGGCCAATAGCTGCAGCTGTGGATGTTGTCTAATTTCTTCGACATCCATTTCGGCAAAACGGGAATGGGGTGCAAAAAATTCATCATCAAAACCGCGCAGTAGCGGGAAATGCTGAGAAGTACGGCGATGCACAAATACGCCAGAACGCTTTTGCGGCAATATTTTTCGATTTAAACCATAGAGATGATACAAGCCCGCATGGGCTGCCCAGCATAAAAACAACACTGAGGTGACATGCTCTTGCGACCAGTCGATGATTTCACGGATATGATCCCAATAAACCACATCTTCGAAATCGATTTGCCCAAGCGGCGCACCTGTGATGATAAGGCCGTCGTAATTTTTATGGCGCACGGCTTCAAAGTCACGGTAGAAAGTATTCATGTGATCGATGGAAGTATGCTTGGATTCTTTGTCGTGAATACGCAGTAAATCCACATCGACTTGTAAAGGCGTGTTGCCCAGTAAACGCAGTAACTGGGTTTCTGTCTCGATTTTGTTCGGCATCAAGTTCAAAATCAGCACCTTCATCGGTCTGATATCTTGATTAGCCGCCCGCGTCTCGGACATAACGAAAATATTTTCTGACTCTAACACTTCTGCTGCGGGCAGATGATCTGGAATTCTAACCGGCATACCGCGCCTCTTCTGTTCGTAAATACCAACGGATTCGGCGCGTATGTCAGCTCACTTCTGAGCGGGCTAACTAGCCACCGACTTTCTCTAGCAGTATCGTCATTGGCTCAGTGGAATTGAGATCAATGTGATAGGCTTGAGTATTAATAAACAATAACTTATCACCCAACATAATCCGGGCACCTATGGCATAAGTGTGACCGGGTTGGAACTGATCGCTACCAATCGCAAAACTGAATGGCGCGGGTGTCGCAGCACCTTGTTGCACGCGCTCCGCCATCACTATGGCTGGCACATCCATTTTTGAGACATCAAGCAGTTGCACTATGACCTTAGCATCGGCAGGTAAGGCTATCCGTTCGCGATATAAGGTCTCGCCTTTTATCTCAACGATAGCATTCGGTGTCGCACAACCCGATAACACCCCCATTACGGCCATTAATGCTAAGGCTGTTAATCTCAACGCGCTTAAACGCAACCATTTGTTCATTTTGTATCTCCTAATCATACATAAAGACTTCTAGATGTCCATACGCCCAAGCTATAAATCTTGTCTTGGTGAACATAACTTTCTATCATAAGCCACCATTTCGTTGCCGAAAAATCTATGACCCAAGCAACTGCAATCATTGTGGGAGCTAGCTCACAATTAAGTCGTGAACTTGCAAAGCAATTGGCAGATCAACAGGTTGAATTAGTCTTATTCGCCCAAGATCCAGAATCACTGCGCGATTTTGCCTTATCCTTGCCAACAAAAGTACAAGTTTTTGCACTTCAAATTGAACAACCTAAAGCCATCATCAACCAACTTGAATCAGTCTGGCAAACTCTTGGCGGCGCGCACTTAGTCTTAGTTAATACAGGCCTCAATAGCTATGACCCCGAGTTGCCTTGGCTACCGGAGCAAGACATTATCGATGTCAATGTGCGAGGTTTTGCTGCCATCTGCAATACGGCATTTAGACTATTTCGCGAGCAAGGTTATGGACAACTGGCGGCAATCAACTCGATTGCGGGCCTGCGCGGCGGGCCGAGTGTGGCCTATCACGCCTCAAAAGCCTTTGGGCAAAATTACCTTGAGGGCTTAAGTATGCATGCTCAGCGCCTTAAGTTACCGATTACGATTACCGATATCCAACTTGGTTTGCTCGATAAAGCCGCTATGCAGCAAAGTGCGATGTGGCTTGCACCATTGCCACAAGTCGCAGCGCAAATCATCAAGGCAATGAAACAAGGCAAACGCCGCGTCTATGTGACCAAACGCTGGCGCCTCGTCGCTTGGCTTACTGTGTTATTACCCGAATTTATCTATAACACTCGCCACTGGAAAGCTAAAAAGCCAAAGCGCTAAATCAGCTTAGCCTAAGTGGAACAGAACATAGCGCGATAAAAAGTGCAGAAACGAAAAAGGAGCCTAAGGCTCCTTTTTTACGCTTATCTAATCAGTGGATTAGAAAGTGTAACCCACGCTGACCATATAAACCCATGGATCAATATCGGTTTCGATGGTAACTGGGGTACCTTGGTATTTAAATTTAACGTCACTATCAATTTTGGCGTACCAAACGGAAGCGTTCACTAACCAGTTTTTGTTAACCTGATAGTCAACACCTGCTTGTGCCGCTAAGCCCCACGAAGTGCTCATGCTCAAGTCAGTTAACGCACCATTTAAATCGTTGGTGAACTCATTGTCGAAGAAATTAGTATAGTTAACACCGACACCCACGTATGGACGTAATTTAGATTGCGCATCACCAAAGTAGTACTGCGCCACTAAAGTGGGTGGTAAATGTTTAGTTTCAGCAATCTTACCTACGCCAGCCAAAGAAACATCGTGGCTAAAAGGTGTGGCAGCTAATAACTCAACCCCAAAGTTATCTGTCAGCATGTAGCCAAAGTTTAAACCCACTTGAGTGTTATTGCTGATTTGGAACTCGCCGTTACCCGCAACATCATCACTTGATTCATTTGGCGCAACAACCACAGCACCCGCACGAACGATAATGTCACCCGCTTGATGAGCCGATACAGAGGCAGAAAAACCAGCGGCTAAAAGGGTGGCAGCGACCAGTGTAGAAACAGTGTTTTTATTCATCATCATACTCCATATGTACAACATAGGTTTTTGTTTTAAATTACATCCTTAACAATTGACGCCTACACTGCCAGAGAAGCGCGACCACTTTATTGATCCAAATCAAAGTGAAGGGCCAATACTCATTTCTAGGTACAACCCATGGGATCTAAATCACGAAATTCAAACATTTATCGACAGTACACCTTTGTTTTCTGTGAGATCAGTTCTGTATTAGTCATCACTAATGACTACAGCAAGAGGTAGAGAACACTAGTAAAATAAACATTTAAGTAACAATAAAAAGCACTTAGCTGAGGGGGATTTGGCCATTAAGTTCAAATTGATGGGACTAAATGAGGAAGAATAGAAGCAGAAAACGGCCGAACCCAAACGGCTTAAGGATGATACCCATACTGTTAGCGGTCTTAATTAGTGAGTAACTCAATTGAGTTGCTAAATTGAATAGCTTTATTGTGTCGCTAAATTGCTTGGGGCAATTGAGTGAGCAGCATGGTTCGAATTAAGAATGAGTGAGCAGATCAGCTTGTGCGGTAACACTCAAGCAAAGGGTACCGAGTGAGCCAACCCTTAGTCGCGACTCTGTGATCAAACACGGATAATCCCCGCTTTGGATTGGCGCTCAGTTTGAGTGCAAACAAAGAGTTCAGCCCAAAAGGAGCCACCAGCTCAATATCGTAAGACGCGGGATGATTTTTCATCCCAACACAAGTCTGAGTATCAGATTCTGTATCAACAACTTGATAGCTTACCCCGATTGCGGTTTCAAGCTCTGGCCAATAGGCCATAGCATCAACACAAGATGTGTAAGCCGTGTCTTGATTTCGAACATGCATGCGCGCCTGATTCTTCACCGACCAAGGTAACTCAGGGGCAAGCTGATTAAGATAGGTTTCAATTGCCAGATCCCGCTCGGGACTGATATCTAACGGGCAAAAATAGATCAGATCGATATCGTTCAGTGGACTCAACTCAAATCCGTGCAAGCGATCCCAGACTAGATTACGGACAAATCCCGCCGCAAGGCACCACTGCGGCATTGAGTGTACTTTGGCGCATTGGAGCGCAAGTTCAAGCGCCCTCACCCGCTCGCAATCCTGAACGATCCATTCGAGTAATCGATGCTTTAGCTCTGCTTCACACATAGCCTCATCCATAACATTATTCATAGCACCATTCAGAACATGACTCATACATTACTCATAACAGTATCGTTGGCTTCAATGTCAGATAACACCACGGGAATGACATTCGGCTTACTCCACTTCGCCATCGGTTTCTGAGCACTTTACGACCTCATGACAGAGTAGATAAACGAGACTATAAATAGGTACCATTACCGCAAAACAAATCCAAAACCCATAGACATCTTTGTCTAGCAGATTAACGCTAACAGTAAAGATGGGCATGAACAGTAGCATCCATTTTATTACATTGAGTTTGTACCGTATCGGCTGTTCACAGTGGCAGCAGCGTCCTTCCTTAATCGGCACATCCTTAGCGCCGAGTTTACCTTTGCAATACGGACATTTTTTACTGAAAAGCATTTAAACTCCATCGCTGAGATAAGACTCGCAAAACAAGCCTCATCATCCATTCTTTCAATTGGTAAACACTATATCCGCACTATTCGTTACAAAGCATCACACCGCATCCGCTTGGCGCTCTGGGGCCGCATCGGCAAAGGCTTCTAGCTGATTACACTCAGTCCACACGCGCATGATATTGGGATAAGGCGTTAAATCCACATTAAAACGCTGGGCGTTATACACCTGCGGCACTAAACATAAGTCGGCTAATGTCACTGTATCCCCAAAGCAATAACGACCGCTGTGCCTTACCAACAAGGTTTCTAGGGCTGCAAAGCCACTCGCGACCCAGTGGTGATACCAAGTATTTTTAGCCGCTTCATCGACCCCTAAGGTTTGGGTTAAATACTGCAATACCCGCAAATTGTTTAATGGGTGAATTTCACAGGCTACCGTGAGTGCCATGGCGCGCACATGGGCACGCTCAAGAGCCGATGCAGGCAATAATGGTGACTGAGGGTGTATCTCATCAAGATATTCGATAATGGCTAAGGATTGCGACAATGCATCCGCATCCAGCTCATCATCCAACGTTAAGGTTGGCACTAACTCCAGCGGATTAAGCGCACTGTAGGCCGCTTTATGTTGCTCGCCGCCATCACGTACAAGATGCACAGACAACTGCTCGGCTGAAATCCCCTTAAGATTGAGGGCGATGCGAACTCTGTACGCCGCGCTTGAGCGCCAATAACCATAAAGTTTCATATTTTCATGTCCTTATAAAAGTCTGTATAAAAACGGGGCAATTAAGCCCCGTTAGTTTGAGTCGATGTAGCCCTTTAAGGGAAAGCCTTAGGCTTTGTATTCAACCACTTTTTGATCGATAGAACCGAAAATCGTTACATCGTTGTCATCGAGCATTTCGATGCGCACAGTATCGCCAAAACGCATAAATGGCGTAGTAGCTTTGCCTTCAGCAATCACTTCTAACATACGTTTTTCCGCTAAACAGCTAGAGCCTGCGCTACGGTCATAGTTAGAAATAGTACCTGAGCCAATAATCGCGCCTGCACCCAATGGACGGGTTTTTGCAACATGTGAAACTAACTGGCTGAAATTAAAGGTCATATCGACGCCCGCATTCGGACGACCAAATAACTCACCGTTTAAATGGGTGATCAACGGTAAATGCACTTTAGAATCTTCCCAACGTGCGCCCAGTTCATCCGGCGTCACTGCCACAGGTGAAAAACTGCTCGATGGCTTAGATTGGAAGAAACCAAACCCTTTCGCCAACTCACCAGGGATTAAGTTACGCAGTGACACATCGTTCACTAACATCAACAATTTAATGTGCTTAGCCGCATTGTCGCTGCTCACGCCCATAGGCACATCATCGGTAATGATCGCGATTTCAGATTCGAAATCGATACCCCAGTCTTCACTCGCCAGTGGAATATCGGCTTTAGGGGCAATAAAACTGTCTGACCCACCTTGATAAAACAGCGGATCTGTCCAGAATGTTTCTGGCATTTCTGCGCCGCGAGCCTTACGGACTAGCTCAACGTGATTCACATAAGCGCTGCCATCGGCCCATTGATAAGCACGCGGTAGTGGCGACAAGCACTTAGCTTCGTCAAACGCTTGGGCGTTATCTAACATGCCTTCATTTAACGCGTCGTACAATTCTTGCAATTGCGGTTTCAGTAAATCCCAACCGTCGAGTAATTGCTGCATTGTGTGGGCAATAGCAGGAACGGCAACCGTTTTAGTGAGATCGCGGCTAACTAACATCAACTGACCATCGCGGCGACCATTGTTATAACTTGCAAGTTTCATATTGGCTCCAGTGCTTCTAAGGCTAGGCGTACAATTTTATTGTGCTGGAAAACGCGCGGCGTCATTCAGCTTATATTCGGCGATTTTAATCGAGCTCTTTGACTCATTAAGGGCGCACACGTTACGCACTCCGCGCCAACAGAGGCACGCCCTTTTGCTTGCTTTAACGTATTTGTTGCGCGTAGAAATACCCGAAGCTGGCGCAGATTCCTATAGCGTGACCCAAATCACATTTAGGTCAATTATTTCACATTTCGTAAACTAATCATTACGTTTATAACCTAGTTGCCGCTTATCAATATCTCGGTAAGCAATATGCCTGAAAAGTCGGCAACTAAGTGGAACGATACTGTTACATCTATCGCGTCAAGCCAGCAGGACACGGCTTAACGACGCTTGGCTATCTTGTACTCACGCAGCTTATTGGCAATGGCAGTGTGCGACACCCCGAGCTTTTTCGCTAACTGTCGAGTGCTCGGATAGGCAGGATATAATCGGCGCAATAGACTCGCCTCAAACTGCTTCATTGCATCGTCGAGATTGCCTTCAAACTCATTGTCAAAGTAACCAAAACCTTCGGCGTAGGACGGTAATTTTAATTGTTCGACCGTCAACTCAGCCGAACCATCCCACATAGACACTGCCCTAAATACCGCGTTCTTTAATTGGCGTACGTTACCTGGCCAAGCGTAGGTGAGCAAATGATCGCGGCACTGGGCCGAAATCCGCCGCACTGGGCTAGACAACTGTTGGCTGTAATGTTCGAGGAACATTTCCGTCAGTGGAATGATATCGACTTTACGCTCGCGCAGTGACGGTATGTGATAACTCAGCACATGGATGCGATAGTACAAATCTTCCCTAAACTCACCAGTTTGGCACAGTTCGGCTAAATTCTTCTGGGTTGAGCAAATGATCCGCACATCGGCACGGACTTCCTCATCGCCGCCAATACGTCTAAAGGTGCCATCTTGCAATAGCCGAAGCAGCTTAACTTGGGCGGCCTTGGACATCTCAGCCACTTCATCGAGAAATACTGTGCCGCCCTTGGCTTCTTCAAAGAATCCCCTTTTAACGACTTTACCTTGGCTGACATAACCGAATAATTCTTCTTCGGCGGCGCTGTCGGGCAGAGCGGCGCAGTTGATGGCGATAAAGGGTTTCTCACGGCGCATGCTGGCATCGTGGCTGGCTCTGGCCATTAATTCTTTGCCAGTACCCGTTTCACCCGTGATCAATAAAGGCGCATCGAGCTGGGCCATACGCCGCGCTTGCTTTAGCACTTCCTTCATTTTGTCACTGCTGGCTAATACATTTTCAAAGCCAGTGGTTTGATTCTGCAGCGCGTTAAACTGCTTTCCAACCCGCGCGGGGGATTTTAGCGACACCACTGCGCCAACTAAGATGGTTTTTTCATCTTCATCTGGCAGGTAAATCGGCAGCATTTCGGCTAGATATTCGTTTGGGCCGATTTGTACCCTCGCCGCTTGCGGTAAGACTTGGCTTTCACTCAACCAACGGCTGAAATTAAAACCTTGCACCCAATGATTGAGCGACTCTTCGAGCACTTCGTGCTCGCCCATGCCGATATTGAGCAAGGCGGACTCGTTAACGATACGAATACGTGCTTTAGCATCGATGGAGAAAACGGAGTCGGGTAAGGTTTTGAGCAAGGTTTTAAGGGCGTAATGTTCCTGCTCTGAGGGCATAAACGACACAGTACGCACATCGTGGACACTTTCCACTTTGCGGATCTGCGGCATCAAGGCACTTAAGGTTTCAAAACTGATTTCGGCAAATTGTAAGTACAGGAATCCTTGGTTACTGGCATCAATGGCAATTAAATTAATACCATAACGCTCTAACACGACTAAGATATCTTTGGCTAAACCAACACGATCCTGACAGCTGACTTCCAAGCGCATAATGACTGATATTCCCTTTTTTGATTCGAATTTTGGGGATAAACCGTGCAGAGCTATTTTTCGCCTTGAGCTTTACAACAAAAATGACGCTTGCTAGGCAAGTCGTTACCTTAACGAAAACGTCAGCGATGAGGGGAAATAGCAGAGCCTGTATACGTTAGAAGGTTAAACAGAAAGTGGCAAGCCTAGTTTACAGTTGAATTGTAACAGGAAGAAAAAATCAGCATCAAAAAACAGGTTAAGATGCTGATTATATTGGTGAATTAACTAAACCAATAACTGGTCTGTCTTGGCGGCCATGATGAAGTCATTCTTATGTAGGCCCTTAATAGAATGTGACCACCAAGTGACGGTTACTTTGCCCCATTCAGTGAAAATGCCTGGGTGATGGAATTCTTCTTCCGCTAAATCCGCCAGCTTATTCGTGAATGCCATCGCCAGTTTAAAGTTTTTAAACTTGTAGACACGCTCAAGCTGCATTACGCCGTCACGTACTTGCACGCCCCAGTCGGGGATCATACGAATAAGTTCGGCCAATTCTTCATCGGTCACTTTAGGTGCGTCGGCTTGGCACGCTTCACATTTCATATTCGATAACGCAGTCATACATACTCCTGTTGGCAACATTGGTAGGGATATTCTGTTGCACTTTACTCATTTTCTATTAATAACTTAAATCGCATGACTCAATATCAGATGGCTAAATTAGATGCCAGCCAAATAACGAGTCAACTCATCAACCGAATCGTGACTTAACTCGCCTTAGCTTTTGGCGGAAACTTAGGGGCAAATAAACCTAACTGACGCGCCTTAGTGACATAAGCCATAATATCCATCTTGGCAATTTCATCCAGCATATCAATATGCTCAATCACATAATAAATCGGCTGCATAATGTCGATGCGATATGGGGTTCGCAGCACATTCAATAAATCAAAAGGTTGACGCTCTGGCGCGTCACTTTCCATTGCATACAAGGTTTCACCGGGTGAGCTTAAAATGCCGCCGCCATAAATACATAAGGGACCGTCTTTAGGCTGTAGTAAACCAAACTCAACTGTAAACCAGTACAAACGCGCTAAAAATACCCTTTCCTCTTTGCTGGCATGTAAACCTAACTGGCCATACATATGAGAGAAATTGGCAAATGAGGGGTTGGTGAGCAAAGGGCAGTGACCAAAAATCTCGTGGAAGATATCTGGCTCTTGCAAGTAATCAAACTCTTCCTTGCGGCGAATAAAAGTGGCCACTGGAAACTCTTTATTTGCCAGCAGTTCAAAAAAACGGCCGAAGGATATCAGCGCAGGGACCGCCGCCGTTTTCCAACCAGTGGTCGCTTGTAATACCGCATCAATTTCGGCAAGTTGCGGAATGCGATCCTTTGGCATCCCTAAGGCATCGAGCCCTTGCAGATATTCCTTGCAGGCACGACCAGGGAGATTAACGGCTTGACGGGCATAAAGCTGACGCCAAATATCGTGTTCTTCTTGTGGGTAATGGATAAACCCAGTGTCATCGGCTCTGCGAGCGATGTACTCTGTTCCTTTCGTCATAATCTTCACTCGGTGGCTAACACTCATGGCTCCATAGTGATCTAAGGCTTTAAATTTGTTAACTCCCTCACACTTTATTCTTGTGCCGCCACTGTGACGTAAACGTAAAGCAAATATTACAAGGTCATTAAAATCACCCTGTTGCTGCACGCCATGGGTGCTGGATTAGATCCACTGTGCTACCTTTGCTAAAACTTATGCCCGAATTTGCCGTTAAAATACTTAGATTTCCTCAATTTTTTAGTGTTTGTAAATAGCTTTTCTGTGTAGGTCATTTACAATATTGGCTATTAATCGCATCTCCTTGACCTAAAAGGTTCGCAATGAAACAACATCAAATTCGTAAAGCCGTTATTCCTGTCGCAGGCCTAGGCACTCGTATGCTTCCAGCGACCAAAGCGATTCCAAAGGAAATGTTACCGGTTGTCGATAAGCCATTGATCCAATACGTGGTCAGTGAAGCTATCGCTGCTGGGATCAAAGAAATTGTCTTAGTGACTCACGCCAGTAAAAACTCTATCGAAAACCACTTCGATACCAGTTTCGAATTAGAAGCCCAACTCGAGCGCCGTGTTAAACGTCAGTTACTTGAAGCCGTACAATCTATCTGCCCTAAAGACGTGACGGTGATCAGCGTGCGTCAATCTCAGGCGAAAGGATTAGGCCACGCCATTTTGTGCGCAAAATCAGTCGTCGGCGATGCACCATTTGCAGTATTACTGCCGGATGTGATCATCGATGAAGCCAGCTGTGATCTGCGTCGCGATAACTTAGCCGCTATGGTTGCGCTGTTTGATGAAACCCAAGTGGGTCAAATCATGGTTGAAGGCGTGCCGCACAACGTCGTCAATCAGTACGGTATTGCTGATGTGAATGGCCATGATTTACAACCTGGTGAATCTGAGCCATTAGTTGAATTGGTTGAGAAACCCGCCGTGGATGAAGCGCCATCTAACTTAGCCGTTGTAGGCCGTTATGTATTACCTGCCAGCATTTGGCCACTACTGGCTAAAACCCCTGCGGGCGCGGGCGATGAAATTCAATTAACGGATGCGATTGCCATGTTAATGAAACAAGAAACCGTGAACGCTTATTATATGGAAGGCAAGAGTCACGACTGTGGTAACAAACAAGGGTATATGCGCGCGAACGTTGAATATGCTCTGCGCCACAGCGAAATCGGTGAAGATTTTGCACAATATTTAAAAACCGTTGTAAAAGGGATGAAGTAATGACGATTTTAGTGACTGGCGGTGCTGGCTATATTGGCACTCACACTTTGGTAGAACTGCTCAATGCAGGCAATGACGTGATTGTGTTAGACAACTTGTCTAATTCGAGCATAGAGGCCTTAAATCGAGTCGAGCGGATCACTGGTAAATCGGTCATTTTCTATCAAGGCGATATTCTCAATAAAGCCTTATTACAGAAAGTGTTTAACGATCATGCTATCAATTCGGTTATTCACTTTGCGGGATTAAAAGCTGTGGGTGAATCTGTCGCGAATCCCCTTAAGTATTATGAGAATAACGTCACAGGAACCCTGATCCTCTGCCAAGTTATGGCGGAGTTTAAGGTGAAAAATCTCGTTTTCAGCTCATCGGCCACTGTATATGGCGATCCAGCCAGTTTGCCTATCACCGAAGACTTTCCCACTGGAGCGACCAATCCCTATGGTCAGTCTAAATTGATGGTTGAACATATATTGGCAGATGTACACAATGCCGATCCGAGCTGGAATATCGCTCGTCTGCGTTATTTTAATCCGGTCGGCGCCCATGCCAGTGGCTTAATCGGCGAAGATCCTAACGATATCCCTAACAACTTAATGCCCTTTATTGCGCAGGTTGCCGTGGGAAAACGTGCCGCCTTAAGTGTGTTTGGTGATGATTATCCGACTCATGATGGGACTGGCGTGCGTGACTATATCCATGTGGTGGATTTAGCCAATGGCCATTTAAAAGCACTGGCAAAATTGGCCACTAAACCGGGTCTGGTCACCTATAACTTAGGCACAGGCCAAGGATATAGTGTTTTAGACATGGTTCATGCCTTTGAAAAAGCCTGTGGTAACACCATTGCCTACCAAATTGCGCCACGTCGTCCGGGTGATATTGCCGCCTGCTACGCCGATCCAACCCACGCAAGGGAAGATCTTGGCTGGCAAGCAACACATACGCTAGCAGATATGGCCAACAGTAGCTGGCATTGGCAATCGACCAATCCCAATGGTTACAACGGCTAACAAATTGAATGGCTTGTGGAAATATCCCAAGCCATTTTTCTTTATCACTGTGAATACACCCATCACTTTAAATAACTAACCGTTCGAGGAGCAACATGACTCAAAGTATTAATCACAGTCGTCGTAACCTCTTTCGCCGTCGTAAAGATAATGCCTTGAGGCCCCCTTGGGTGCGCGATGATATCGAGTTCACCGATGTGTGCACGCGCTGTTCAGCCTGTATTGAGGTGTGTGAAACGCAGATCATCATCAAAGGCGATGGTGGATTTCCTGAAGTGTCCTTTAAGGACAATGAGTGTACTTTTTGTACGCTGTGCGCTAAGGCATGCCCTGAGAATATCTTCGATTTAGCCCAAATACCTTGGTCGTATCAAGCCCATATTCAAGAAAGCTGTTTAACTTTTCAAGGGATCTGGTGTCAAAGTTGTAAGGATGCCTGTGAGCCTAGAGCCATCAGTTTTGAGTTCAATATTGGCCAGGCTCCACGTCCGCAAATAGACCTTGAACTTTGTACCGGATGCGGCGCCTGTGTGGCTCCCTGCCCTAGCAAGGCCATTGAAATAACCCGACCGACTTAATGCAGCAAAGCCATCACATTAACCCATACAGAGCTGTGCATATCATCGATTTTACGCTAGTATCGCGCCTCTATTGAACTCTGTTAATCCCTTCTCGAATTAAGTTAATTTATGATGATGTTTGTAAAAAAACTGTTCTTCCCCCCTAAAAAAAGTCCCTCTTTTAGTTTTATTTCTCGAGGCACTAAACTCACGGGGAATATTGAATTAACGGGCGATGTGCTTATTGGCGGTGATATCCAAGGTCAACTGCTTTCTGAGGCTAATATCACTATAGAACAGGACGGTACGATTCAAGGCGAAGTAAAGTGCCATGAATTTATCGTTGACGGACACTTCAAAGGCAGACTCATTTGTGAGCGTTTAGTGATCCAGCGTAATGGCGTTGTCGATGGCGAAGTGGCGAGTACTTCAATGCAAATTCTTGAGGGCGGCCAATTTATCGGCATGCGGATTAAAGAAGATGCGCCAACCATTTATTCCCATGCAATAGGCCACACTCCTGCAACAGCCAATGGTAACTTATCGCACGTACAAAACGATGTTATAGAATCTCGCTAAAACGGCGAATAAATGACACTCGCAAGCTCACCCACTTAGGCGAGCTTGTATTTTTAGCTCGATCTTTTTTAATACCCCGACTCAAAGCCCTTCACTGACCAGCCAAATAACTGCCTGCGAAATAACACTCTTTACAATGGTTAAATAATTGTTACTTTACCGAGAGTGATCACAGTTAATCCGCACGACTGCTGTTAATCTTAGCGGCTAATCGCGGCGGTTCGGGTAATAGCAAGGAGCAGAGTCAGAGCCACAGAATGCCCTTAATAACCCCGCAAAAAATAGTTAAGACTCATACAGGGCAAAATACAAAATGAGCAACTTATTACTCAAACAAATCTGTGAACTCGATGTTTTTACCTTGCTGGTATTTAAAAGTATTTTCGACACAGGGCACGCGAACAGTGCCGCCAAAGCGCTGGATGTTTCTGCACCGAAAATTAGCCGCTGCCTCAACGCATTACGCCTGACCTTTAACGATGAACTGTTTTATCGCCGTCAACAGGGGCTAAAGCCCACTCCCCTAGCAGAAAGCCTGTATGTGGCTATTTGCCAGTTTACTGAATCAGTTTATCACCTCGAACAATCTGCAACTCAGATACAAAATGCAGCCATTAATGCCGATTTACCGCTGCATATTGCCGCCTGTAATGGGCTATTGAGCTTTTTAGCGCCACAATTAAGCACGCCGGACGTCGCCCAAGCGCTAGGGCAAATACGTTTACATAAATGGCAAGAGAATAGCGCTGAGTTAATCCACGCAGGTGCGCTGGATTTTGGTATTACCTTAGAAAGTGCTGAAAATAAAGAATTAAGCTATACCAAACTGGGCTCAGTCAATGGCGTTTACATCGTTGCCGCCAAACAACATCCTCTGTGGCAGATTGAGACCGATATTACCTTAGAGCAAATCTGTCGCCATCCATTCCTGTACCAAGAAGTGAAGGGCTTTAATAGCAAAATTGACCCCTTAGAATTATTTTGCCAGCGCCAAGGCCTCTTGCTACCAGCGGTGGATAAAGTCATCGACTGGGAGGAGTGGTACGCCCATTTACTCACCATGAAGAGTGTGGCTTTTTGTTCCAGCATTGATATGCACACAGTAAAACACATGCCCGGATTACACTTAGAACGCCTAAGCGATATAGAGCTCAATCGACTCCACGATACTATGATGGCGCCACAATATTATCTCATTGAAAAGCCTGCAATTCATCGGCGATACAGCCAGAGTCAAAGCGCGCTTGTCGTGCGTTCCTTACTTGCCGCGCTCGACCCCGCACGCTAACGCGAGACAATAAGCTCAGCCAAGCTCGTGGATATATCATTCACTAAACCTTGTTTACACCATTGCGATGTGTCGATGTTAAACGGGGTTTAGGTAGTAAAAGACCGAAGTTTAACACAGCAAAATTTCATCGATATTTTCTCTCTTAACAAGGCTTATCCTCATCCTCAGACGACAGTACCGCTTATTTTTCCCGTCGCTTTAATGCTTAAAACGTCAATTCCATCACTGAGATTTAGGCTATCTTAGCCTCAAGCATTTTGCTTAACCGAAAATGAATTCTTCACTAAAGCCCAAGTTGAAAAATATAAATTGTGATGCCCATCATGGCTTTCCAGCTGAATTTCATTATTTAAAATATCAAAATGCAAATTTTAGAATTCCCATTCGCGTTTGTTAAATCATCGTTCACATATCAGATACAAACTTGCAAATACCACTTTATAAGTAGGTGAATCCTCCTATATTAGAGGCACTGCACACGCAGTCTTATAGAAAGAAAAAGGGACGCGATGATGAAAAACTACAATAAATCTCTACTGGCACTGGCTCTCGTCAGTACCTTAAGCCTTACCGCCTGCGGGGACGGAAGCGATGGTCAAGATGGGGCACCTGGCACACCAGGTACACCCGGAACACCAGGCACTCCCGGAACACCAGGTACACCGGGAACCCCTGCGGGATCCTTCGCAACGACAGCTCAATCTATTACTGATCTGGCTTTCACTTTAAGTCCAGCTGACATTAAAGTGACCAGCAGTGAAGGCTTCAGCGTTAAATTTACTGTTACCGGAAAAAATGCTAACAAAGATGTTCCTTTTACAGGACTCGATAAAGTTGCGCTTTATTCTTTAACGGCAAATGAAAATACCTCAGGTACTGGCGCCCCTATTCAATGGCAAAACAATGCCATGGCGAACGCCGCAGGTACTTCGCTAACTTGTACCTTAGATGGTCTTAACGGTACTAAAAATGCTTGTACTTTAACCGAAGATACAGCAACACCAGGCACTTACACTGCAACTTGGGCACATGATGGCGCAGCGCCAATCATTAATCCCAATGATAATCCAAATGCAGTACACAGAATATTTCTACGTGCTTACAACGTCACTGACAGTGCAGGCGTAGCCTTATCTGACAAGATTTTATCTGTACCCGTTGACTTTATCCCTGCCACTGATGAACTTGCATCATCAGGTAAAGATACCGTCAGTAGCGCAGCCTGTGAAAAATGTCACGGTGAAGCAGATGGCCATATCGCCAATATTTCAGCCCACCATAACTACCAAGGCGTTAAAAATTGTGTGACCTGCCATAACCCAGATCAAATCCCAAGTGATGCAGATCTAGCCGCAGGTTTGATATTTGACTTTGCACCTATGATCCACAGGATCCACTCTGGCGCAGAAAACGCAGCAAACTTCGATACTAGCAATAATACCGCTAAAGAATGGAGTGAAATTGGCTTCCCATCTGATCTGAAAGAATGTACGACCTGTCATACTACAGACCAACCTAGCTATAACACTATTTACGCCCAAGCTTGTGTAGGCTGCCATATGACAGTCAACTTTGCGACCGGTGAAAACCACTCTGAATTTGCCCTAGCTCAAGCAGATGATACTCAATGTAGCTCTTGCCACGGCACAGGTAACTTGTCACCTGCGATGGTACATAGTGTTGGTAAACGTGCAGAGTATGCATCTCTGTTCAAAGTTGACTTCACCAGTGCTACAACAGTTCCATCAGCGACTCTAGGCATGAAAACCTTAACCTTAACAGCCAATGTCACCTTAAATGGTGCGCCAATTGCTGATGGTACATCGTTAAAAGCCTACAACGCGACCAGTAACCCAACAGCGATGTTTGTCGCTAATGGTCTATTGATCGGTAATGTGGCCACTGACGGTACTGTGTACTCTTGGAGAGATGTTAAACCTGCTGCAATCAGTATTAAGCTAGACAGTGGAACACTTGCTGGTGGCGTGTTAACTATCGTTAAAGATATCCCAGATGCGCAAGCTGTGGGCACTCTCTACGTAGGTTCAGAAGCCAACTTCTGTGCTAAAGCGGGTAAAGTGGTTAGCTGTAATACTACAAACTTAGAGTTTGGTCCAACTAGCCCTATCGGTAACGAAGCTGCAGTGAAATTCTATAGCCCAGATGGTAGCGTAGTCACTAAAGCCCGTATGACTGATCCTACTCGTATCACAGTCGCAGAAACTAAGTGTAATGCTTGTCATGGCACTTTAGATTATGCAAAAGGTTCAAGACACGGCGCTTACACCTTCGACCAATGTATGCACTGCCATAACGACACCACTGGCGCTTCTGGCCACGGTGCAACTGGCTATAAAGGCGATGATGGTAAGTTAGTTGTTAATCCTGAAGTGACTTTCAATAACAAAGACCTATTCACAGTTGCTCACCGTTTCCACAGCGGTAACTTCGGTGTAGTAGAAGGTATCTTCCGCGATGCGAAAGGTGGTTTGTTCGGTTATCCAGCTGTTGAAACAGATTGTGCGGCTTGTCATAAAGACAATGCCAAACTGTTTGCAACTGACGGTGGTTTAACTTCAGGCAAACGCTCAATCAAAGTAGGTGCTTACTACATTAGCCCAGTCGCTGAATCATGCCGTACTTGTCACGCTCACTCTGATGCGGCAGCTGTCGCTCACTTTAGAAGTAACGGTGCGGTAGTAGAAGCGGATGCAATGACAGATCCTAACCTACCAGTAGAATCTTGCGCGACCTGTCATGCTGAAGGAAAAACCTACGGCGTAGATAAGGTACACGCAGAGTAGCACAGCAGTACTAGTACCTTTGGGTTGCCCCTGCACAACCCAAACTTCATCTCTGCAACTCATTGGGGACCCTTAGGGTCCCCTTTTTTATTACCGATTATCTTCACGTAAAAATGAAATATCAATCGTATTAATAACTGCGGTAAAGCTTAATCCGCTAAGCGACTGGCTTGTGCAATACGTTGTCTAAGCAGCTTGATAAAGTCCTTAGCTTCTCTGTCCAAACTGTCGTGGGGAATATACAAGTGATAACCTAAACGCGTATCTAACATCACGCAGCGATGCCCAAACATTGCCAATACACCGCGATAGCGATCCCCTTCTATCACCAAAGGACCAAACTCTGCGCCGAGATAAGTTTCTAAAGTCGCTAAGTCTTCATCTTGCGAGGCTGCAGTCACCAATAAAGGCCGCTGCTCTGTTAATAAGCCGGTGGCTAAGCGCAGGGAGATATTGTCCAAAATAGGATTTAAGTGTTTTAGTTTAATGCCTAAATAAGATAACTCTATGGTATCTAATCCATTGGTCACTCGCGGGATATCGACCCTTTGAATATTATCCCAAGCGATAGACACTTTGCCGCGGCGATGAAAATAGGTCAGCCCCTTGTCATCTAGTGCTAGAGTCGTTTCCGGCTCATACACCTTGGCTAAACCGAGAATTAATGAAATCGCGCCCAAACTAAAAAACATCAACCCCACGGCAAACAAGGCTGGCCACGTTAGAAAAAGTCCCAAACCCAGCACCAGACTTAAGCCTCCCAGCCAAGTTAAGGTTAACCCATTTCGTTTCGATAAAGGACGCACTGATACTATTTCTGACTCAATTGTCATTGTTCATCTTCCTGTTAACACTCACTATCTTTAGATTGAAGTCGGAAACCACCCCCTTAACTTGCCATTTTTAACTTACGGTCTTTAACCATAACCACAAACGGCCAATGTATTCATGAATCGCCCGCTGAGAAGCCACTAGATTATCCGCCGTCAAACGCCACCAAAAATCATCTCTCCCAATAAAATCCGTTGGTGCGGCTTCAGGATGTAAAACTTTAGCGGTGAAGATAGCCATAGCCCGTGGCATATGAGTAGCCGATGTGACTAAGCGAAAGGGCTCCTCCCCTAATTCCCACTTTAAGTATTGCGCTTCTTCTATCGTATCGCGCGCCAAGGGGAATTGGATGATCCGACGTTTATCGACGCCCAGTTCAACTGCGGCATTCGCCATCATTTCAGCATGGGAAACCTGCGTGAGTTCGCCGCCCCAACCGCTGACAATCAATTTACATTCTTGGCCTAAATTAAGCTGCCTGACGCCTTCACTCAGTCTTGTAAGCGCTACTGCAGATAAGGATTGCACAGCAGTCGCGCCTTGAATATCCGAGTGTGCCGAACCTAATACCATCACAAAACAAGCGCCAGCGATGGGCGTAGAATTAATAGGGTAAGCCGCTTCTAATGGCCGCACTAAGGTATTTACACTCTGTTGACTGCTTAAAAAGAGTAAGAGAAAAAAAGCGCAAGATACTAAGTATTTCGCCATGCTCCGACGGCGCCATACCAGAAAAGAAATCAGTAATAACAATAGGATAAAGGGAATCGGCATTATCCCTTGTGAAACAACTTTCTTAACCCAAAACATGATGTCCATGCCAAGCAACCCAAAGGAGCGCAATCATAGCATCAAAATACGGCGAAACGCACAGCAGATAACATTAGCCCAGCGTTTTGCTGGGCTAATGTTTATAAAACGTATAAGCCATTAAGCATTGATCTCAAAGCCGAATAAGCTCACTAGATGAGTACAGATATCCAAGCGAAGATTACTTTTCCCACAACCAAGCTGCGCCGCGCACACCCGATGAACAACCATAAAGATTCTGCACCACAGGCGTATGGCACTCACGCCCCACCACATAATGGGCCAGCAATGCCGGTAATCTTGGGTAAATCGCTGCGACATTCGACATTCCGCCGCCCAGCACTATGGCATCTGGATCGAGCATATTGATCACATGGGCGAGTGAACGAGCGAGTCTATCCATATAACGATCAAATGCAGCAACCGCAATAGCGTCACCCTCATCGACTAACAACATAATATCAGCACCTGATTTGGCAGCAGTACGCACTGTACCTGCAGCCGTCAAAGCCGTATTATAATCACGCACAAATCCAGTGCCAGAGATAAAGGTCTCGATACAATCGGGATTGCCACAGAAACATCGGGTGGTATTGAACTCTTCCTTGGTCATCCAAGGCAAAGGATTATGACCCCATTCACCGCCGATACCATTACCACCGCCATGAACTTTGCCGTTAATTGCCACGCCAGCACCGCAACCAGTACCAATAATCACGCCAAACACCACAGATGCACCAGCGGCAGCACCATCGACCGCCTCTGATACCGCAAAGCAGTTGGCATCATTGGCAACCCGCACTTCACGCTGCAACAATTCCCCTAAATCCACATCGAGGGGATGACCATTGATCCATGTTGAATTGGCGTTTTTCACTAAACCTGAATAGGGCGATACCACACCAGGAATTCCCACACCGACTGTGCCTTGCTCGCCGAGTGTCGCTTCTGCTTCCTTGACCAGGTTGACAACCGCAGCTAGCGTGCCCTGATAGTCACGCGGCGTCGTCACACGTTTGCGAAATAGCTCATTGCCTTCATCACTCAGTGCGACTAATTCTATTTTTGTTCCGCCTAAATCGACGCCCATGCGCATCATGAATACTACTCCAGTGTTTAGCCCGCCCTTTCATCAACAAGTATCGATGCTATGCGGTCGTTATTTCACCCAGCCTGGGGCTGTGGCAATAAAGTAAGGGTTTAAAATGTCAGGTTTTTGATTATAAGTTAATGGTTCACCTGAGTCGTAACAGACAACTGTGCCGCCTGCACTTTCGAGCACAGCTTGCGCCGCCGCAGTATCCCATTCGCTAGTTGGGCCAAGTCTGGGGTACAGATCAGCACTGCCTTCTGCCAACATACAAAACTTAAGCGAGCTACCCACGCTTAAGATGTCATGCTCGCCAAACTGTTGTAAATATTGCGCTAAACCAGGGCTTAAGTGCGAGCGACTGCCAACAATCATCGGCATCGCGCGTGGCGCTTTAGCGCCCAATAAGGGACTTTCTTGACCCGCTTGTTGACGCCATGCACCTAAATGCTTAGCGCCGTAATAATAGGTATCGAGCACAGGCGCATATACCACACCTGCGATTGCAACCCCTTGATGGATAAGCGCAATATTGACGGTAAACTCACCATTGCGCTTAATAAATTCCTTAGTGCCATCTAAAGGGTCAATTAACCAATAGGTTTGCCATTGACGACGCTCATCCCACGCAATATCCGCCGCTTCCTCAGACATAATAGGAATACCGACAAACTGCTGCGCCAATGCCGCCACTATCACGTGGTGCGCGGCTAAATCCGCCGCTGTCACGGGGCTATCGTCACCCTTATGGCTCACCGAAAAGTCATCTTGACCATAAACCGTCATAATGGCATCGCCCGCCGTTTTGGCAATCGCGACCACTTGCAGTAGATCTTGTTTGGTCAATGTCTGTGCTATTGTCGTCTTGTCTGTCACTGAAACGTCCTTAATGCATTAAATATCTTGGCATTATGCCATTGTCATCCAAGGGGAATTTAGAACAAATTCATCATACATCAAGCAAAATAGACTAAGACTCACGGCTTGAACCGCTGCGTACAAAACCACAGATAAACAAAGTGATTACGATACTAAGGCAAGCCATCGGCGCTGAGAAGAGCCTTGAGTCCAGCTGCATTCGTATTCAGAGCCCATGTTTTCATACGGATAGTCTAAAGCCGTCGCTTAAATCTGATTATTGGCGGGCTTATTGTTTTCGACAGCGTTAGTCACTGCGATAACGTAAACGCTTAACGCCTGATTAAAGCAGCCTAAAGCAAAATGTGAGTCACGCTCATTATCGTCAAGATAACCGCCGCAACATGCAATTCAATTGCTGACACCAATCTTGCCACTCCACGTGTTCAGGCATCAACAGTGCGTTATGGGTCACCAAAGTGGAGCGTAATTTACCACTGTTCAACACACTATAACTCGGCCTTTTTGCCAAATTGACACCGCGGTTTAGTGCCTGCTTAGCATAATCCGCACTGGTAATCGGCTGGATATCCACAGGTTGACTTAACAAATTAAGCGCTAGGGCTTGTCGCTGGATTTCACTAGCAAATTCATACCAACTGCACTGGCCTTGAGCGCTGTAATGAAATACGCCCGAGCGCTGCTGCATGACTAATTGCCAAATCACCTGCGCGAGTGCATCACTCCATGTCGGGCAACCGATTTGATCGGCTATTACCTGCAAACTTGGCTGAGTACGCATCAAGTTCAGCATGGTGTTGACAAAATTATGCCCATTTTGACCGTAGAGCCATGAGGTGCGCACAATCGTTGCACCATCACCCAGAACCGCCACTACCTTCAGCTCGCCGAGCAACTTACTCTTACCGTAAGTAGACAACGGCTCGGGAGCATCAAGTTCAACAAATGGCCTTGGTAAATGGTTTGGATTTGAATTTGAAGCTGAGTCTAGGTTTTGATGCTGTTCAACGCCACTTTCTCTAGCATCGCAAACAGCACGTTCAGCAGCATGAGCAATACCGCAAACAGCTTGACCACCAAACACATAATCGCTCGACACATGCAGTAAGCGCGCGCCCGACAACAAACATTGCTGCGCCAATAACTCAGGGCCGAGTGCATTCACCCGATTCGCTTCGATTGCGTCATGCTCAGCAGCGTCAACCGCATTATAGGCCGCGCAATTGATCACCCAGCTTGGTCGATATTGATCAAACACTGCCGCAATATTGGCGACATCGGTAATGTCTAACTGACTGCGACTTAACGCATAAAGCTTCAGCGATGCGTCAGTGTTTTCACTTATGTTTGTGTTTGCGATGGTATTTAGGGCTAGCTCGCCAATATCGGCTGCGACTCTCAGCAAAGCCTGAGCAAGCTGACTCTTCGCGCCAGTAATCAACACGACTTGCGGGATGTTGGCTTCTGTGTTGCTCGCCTCCCCGCTTTGAGCTGGCATCGCCTCAGTGACCACGATTTTCATCACTAATATTATTCACTATGCATCTATTAATTGAGCATCGTCGCTAAATAAGGGGATCAAATCGGCGACGGTTTCATGACCACGGGCGGCTAAAAAGGCCAAGAGTGCCGAAGGACTGCGATTGAGTAATCGTGATGGCGGATAAGCCACTTCATCGATGATCGCTTGCGCCCGCGCAAAACCGCCCAAGCTGAAAGCCACATGGGAATCAGAGCCCATAACTAAAATCGTGCCAAACTCCTTGGCCGCTTTAGCAATCGCAGTGCAATTAGCTTCGCTGCCCTTACGGGATACTTCAAAGGAGGAATTGTTAATTTCAAGCGCTACACCGTATTCTGCAGCGGCGCGGGCAACGGCTTCAATATCAATTGGATAAGCAGGGTTACCCGGATGAGTAATGATATCGACCTTGCCGCTCTTAATCGCATTAATCATGGCCTCTGTGTGGGTTGCCTTATCTGACGGAGGATAGACGGGCTCATGGAATCCCGCGAGCACAATATCGAGCTGCTTTAAATAATCGCCAAAGAAATCAATCTCGCCGTCGATATTTTTAATATTGGCTTCGATACCCCGCAAAATCCCGACGCCATCGACCATACGCGGCAACACTCTTAAATTCACAAAGTGCCAAAAATGCGGCGCATCCGCCATCGCAGGCCCATGATCTGTATTAGCAAATAGGCGAATACCCTTCTGTTTTGCTACGGCAATATAGTCATGAATCGTGCTATAAGCATGGCTTGAAGCCACAGTATGGGTATGAGTGTCGACTTGGTACTGCATGGTTCACCTCAGTCAAATGATTCAATCAATTTAAAACTGGCCACTATTAGCTAAAAAGCGATAACAATTCATCGGCGCTTCCTTGCCATGTGCCCTTACCTTTACCTTCGAGAATACTGTCCGCTAGGCTTTGTTTATGCTGCTGCATTTCTTGGATTTTTTCTTCTACAGTGCCTTCGGCAATCAGCTTATACACAAACACGGGCTTATCTTGGCCAATACGATGGGCTCTGTCCGTAGCCTGTTTTTCCGCCGCTGGATTCCACCAAGGATCATAATGGATCACAGTATCCGCCGCGGTGAGATTGAGCCCAGTCCCGCCCGCTTTTAAGCTGATTAAGAACACAGGCGTATCGCCTTCTTGGAACTTATCTATCTGCGCTTGGCGCAGGCGAGTTTGCCCTGTGAGCTTACTGTAATCGAGCCCCAAGTCCACCAGCTCAGCTTCAATCAGGCTAAGCATGCTAGTGAACTGGCTGAAAATTAATATCTTGCGCCCCTCTTGCACCATCTCGGGCAAGTTCTGTTTCAGCCAGTCTAACTTAGCATTACTCTTCACTTTCTGCGCTTGCTCTAACTTCACTAAGCGCGGATCGCAGCAGGCTTGGCGTAGCTTAAGTAAAGCATCGAGAAACTCGATATGGCTGCTGCCAACGCCTTGAGTGGCAAATAAATCCCGCAGTTTTTTCTCCATTACCAATCGAATACTCTCGTAGAGATTTCGCTGATCTTTTTCTAACTCTAAGCTCTGGGAGATTTCGGTTTTAGGGGGTAATTCACCGACCACTTCATCTTTGGTTCGGCGCAGCACAAAAGGCGCAATCCGCTGACTCAAGATTCGCGCTTGTTCCCTATCGCCATAACGTTCAATTTTGTGCCTAAAGGATTTGTTAAAGAAGGCATTCGTGCCGAGTAATCCAGGTAAACTAAAATCCATCAAAGACTTAAGTTCGCCTAAGTGATTTTCAAGCGGCGTACCCGACAGACACAATCTAAACGGCGCTTTAAGAGCTTTAATCACTTGAGTCACTTTCGCCTGCGCATTTTTAATCTGCTGCGCTTCATCGAGCACGATATGTTCAAACACCTGCTGTTGGTAATAGTCACTGTCGCGCACAATCAGCGGATAGGTCGTCACCACAATATCAAACTCACCTAAGCGTTCGAGTAAAGGCTTACGTAAGGCGCCATGAATGACGACAAGCTTTAACGAAGGCGCAAATTTCGCGGCTTCTTTCGCCCAATTGCCCACTAAACTCGTTGGGCAAATAATGAGGCTCGGTACATGGCTAGCACCCGTCGGTTTTAACGCTTGCTGCTTAAGTAAAAAAGCCAAGGTTTGAATGGTTTTACCCAGTCCCATATCGTCGGCCAAAATACCGCCAAGCTGATATTCCTTTAAAAAACAGAGCCAATTTAAGCCTTGCTGTTGATACTGGCGTAACTCAGCATGTAAGTTGTCGGGGACAGCGACCTCTAACACACCGTTAAAATTTTCAAGCTTAGTTGCTAAACTGCGTACCCGTTCGCCATTAAGCAGACGAATATCGCTGTCGGCAAAATCATTTAATAGGTGGGCACGGTATTTAGGCAAAGACACGCTATTGCCTTTATGGCTGTCGAACAGTTCTAAAATTATGCTGATCAGCGGCTTAATCACGCTAGCTTTAACTTTTAACCAATCGCCATTCGGGCTGGGTAGCAATAATTCTGCATCGTCTGCCGGTTCACCATACTGCTTAAGCCAAGTGGCAATTAAGGGCAGCATAGGCACCATTTGGCCATCGATATCGGCATTCAGTGACAGGGAGAACCAACCCTCTTGGGTATCATCCAGTTCAATCGCCAATGGAGTTTCAATCACATTCAAACTGAAATGGTCGGCAAAATGCACTTGGTAGCCCAAGGCCTCTAGCGCCGGGATTTCCTGTTGGATAAAGTGCAACCAAGCATCGATGGTTTCTGGCAGTGGCCCTAACCCCCAAATACTGGCATAACTGCCGCTATTCGGGATAAAAGAAGGCGCCAGCTCGACCAGTTCCAATGTCATCAAACGATTAATGGCATCCATTTCCGCATCGAGTTGACGCGCGACTTGATAGGTTTTGCCTTGATGGGTAACTAAGGACAAGGGCTCATCGGGATATTGGCCGCCAAGCACCACGTCTTGATAAACAAATTCCAGCAGCACTAATGGCTGCGCCATAGCAAACTCGGGTAATTCCTGCGAGGTTAAGGTCAACCTAACTTGCAGCGGCACTTGCAGCTCGACAAAATCAATCGAAGCCGGCGTAGGTACGGTTTTCGCAGAAAAATGCTTAATCAGTTTGTGGCTCACTAGTTCAATTTGTGAGCTAGGCACTGGCGGCATCTGACTGAGTAACAAGAGTTTTTCAACGCTGATCTCTGTCTCTAATGCGCCTATTTTAAAATAATCTAAATCGATATAAGTCGGCGGCTCGCAGGGGATCAGCTCCCAATTGTCCTTATTGGGCAGCGTTAACTGCATCTGCTTGTGCTCGGCATCCTTATCCAGCCAAATGAATTCAGGCTTTAACGGTTCACCTCGGGTGAGCGCTAAACGGCTCTCTTCCCAAAAACATCGCCCAGTGACGAGCATTTTTTCCAGCGCCATAGCGCCTAACTGAGCTTTAAGATACAAACGCGAGGCACCGTGGCGGCGAGTCGACATAATAAGATTGATGATGAGCACGTCTTCGGCGCCAATCCAAGCGGGCATGTAGTATTGCACATCCGATAACGCGATTTTAGAGCCTTTGTTATAACCGCCCTTCTTCGCCAGCTTACCTTTTCTTAGTTCAAGGTAGACGCCGTTATCATCTTTGGATAACACGTACAACACGCGATCGTCATAGAGTAAATCGACATTTGAAACCGTGAGATCATCACTTTCGTCTAGCAGATGTAACCACTGTGCAATACGTTGATCTTCAACGGTTCTATCACTCAGTAAACTGTAAAGCACGGCGGCAATATGCTTGCAATGCCCAGTGGCGGGGCATGAACAGAAGCCGTTCATGATCAACTTATGGTTCACACTGACGAGGCGAATATCTTGCCGATAGGGCTGGGATTCCGTCCCCATGACGCGACCTTCAATATGACGAAAATCGGCATTCGCTTTGGCGCTCAAGACCCGTCCTTTCATCACATAATCACGGGCGCGCATTAAGGTTGGCGGCGTGAATAATGACTCAATCGTGGTGCGAGTCAATTGAATAGGTTCTTGGGGGGACAAGCGATTCATGTACAAACCTTGAAACTTAAAAATATCGATACCTAACAATAGCAAGCCATTGCCGAGCGACATTTATCAATGAGTTGTGTGGAATTGTATTGAAAGCCTTGGCCGAAAGCCAGAATGATAGCCTCTATCGATAAACTCACTCTGCCTGCAAGATAAAAGAACAGACTTATTCGCAGGCAGGGCATAGATTTAAAATTACCGAAAAACATTAATAAATAAGGCGTTAACTTTGCATCACCCCCAAGACGTTAACGGTCGCAACCAAGGGCTAAACTTTTGCTTTAGCCTCAGTACTTTTTGCATCAGTACTATTTTTATCAGCAATGTAGCGATCGACTAATGTTTCTAAGATATCCAAAGGAACTGCACCATTCTTCAGCACCACATCATGGAAGTCTCTGAGATCGAACTTATCACCTAAGGCCAACTTGGCTTTTTCGCGCAGTTCGAGAATTTTCATCATGCCGACTTTATAAGCCGTCGCTTGACCTGGCATAACGATATAACGCTCAATCTCAGCCGTGACATCGCGATCGGACATGCCAGTATTTTTCTTCATATAGTCAATCGCTTGCTCGCGAGTCCAACGGCTATGGTGAATACCCGTATCTACCACTAAACGTACAGCACGGAACAACTCTGCCTGCAAACGACCGATATTATCAAAGGGATCCTTTTCAAAACCAAGTTCCCACGCCAAACGTTCGCTATATAAAGCCCAACCTTCAATGTACGCCGTAAAAGGCGCCATCTTACGAATAAGCGGCATACCTTCTAACTCCATCGCCACTGCGATTTGAAAATGATGCCCAGGGATCCCCTCGTGGTAGGCTAAAGTGCGCATACCGTATTTAGGCGTGGCCTTGATGTCATATAAATTGGCATAGAAACGCCCTGGACGACTACCGTCAATCGCGGGCTGCTGATAATAGGCACCCGGTGCTGTTTTTTCTTTAAATTCAGGAATGCGCACCACTTCCATCCCCGCTTCGGGTCTAATACGGAAAACATCACCCAGTCCCGCATTCACTTCATCAAGAATATGCTGATAATCAACCAAGATTTGCGCCCTACCCGCATCGCTATCTTCATAGTAAAACTTAGGATCCGCGGCTAATGCTTCAATCGCGACCGAAAAACCTTGACTCACATCGTAACCTTCTGCGGCTAAGATAGTCATGATTTCACTTTGAATGCGATCCACCTCAGCCAGCCCTTTAGCATGGATTTCATCAGCAGTGTAATTGGTGGTAGTGAAGAACTTCAGCAATTGCTCATAGGCAAGGTCGCCATTTGGCAGCGCCCAATAACCATCGTCCGTCCCCGCTTTGGCTTGTAACTGGGAAAAATAATCAATAAAGAGTTGATACGCAGGATGCACGTAACCTTTTATGTCCGCTTCGGCCGCGGCCAATAACCGTGCTTGTTCATCGGCACTGATATCCGTGTCAGCTAATTTGGTTTTGAATGAACTGTATAGGATATTGTCTTGAATCGGCGTCGCGACAAAATCATTCATCTCGGTGAGAACCCGCTCAATCACGAACTTAGGCGGAATAATCCCTTTAGCTTCTCGGATTTTTAAGCCTTCGAGAGTTTGCGCAAACTTAAGTTTCACCTTTTGTAAACGCGACAGATAGTTTTCAGCATCGCCCACCGAGTGGACTTGGTGCTGTGCCTGCATAAAGCTGGGATACCCGTTTTGCACACCAAACAACTGATTCAGCGGATAGTTATGGTAACGATAGGGCTCAGAGACCAATGCGAAATCGGCAAGATATAAGGCAATATCCTTGGAAATGCGCTGATTTTCATCTAAATCCGCATCGGAATAACTCAATAAGGTTTCACGTAGATCACGCACTTGCGCGAAAGTCTTATCCATCGCCTCTGGACTATCATCATCCAACTCGGCGTTATGGCCTGTAATCCCTACCGATTCTAAGAAACCCAATGAGGTTAAGGTCTCAGGGCTTTCGAAAGCCATCTTGACCACACTTCGATCTAAAAACGCGCGAAAGAAAAACGGCTTTTTCGCAAACCATTCATGGGCGGCCAGCGCCACTAATAACAGCACTAAGACTAAGCTGCCGAGTCCAATCCGTTTTAGTACTGTTTTCAACGTCATTCTCCATTCTTATTATATTGGGTCTACAGTTATCGCACTGAATCTAAAGCTCAAGCACGCTGTTATTTTGCAGACGAGAATATCACCAACACAAATAGGCAACAATTTAATAACGTAACTAAGCGTGACTGAATCCCTTCTCTGGCATACAGGTCGCCTCCCACACTCCACAGACACCTAATAGGTAAACTGTCACTAAGTCGCGACAAACAGACAAAATATTTTTTACGCTCGATAATTTTCAAACTAGCTTCGTATCCAATTGAATATAAACAGTTATAAAGCATCGTCCTCCCAAAATCTTTCCATAACCCTCTCTATAGATGAAAGGTATTTCAAAATAAAGCTATACAAACCCCTAGAGTGTGTTAATCTGCACTCCGGCCTGTGATTCAGACCTATTTATAAGCAATATTATGTATTTGAAAACCTTCGCTACGCCTGTAATATTTTTTGCTGTCATGAAGCTTTCCACTCATAACTTATCATCAATGTAAATAATTCTATTTCTGGCTAACATCCCGCATAATTGCGAATTATTTGTTTGAAAATTTTGGAGACATTCATGTCTAAAACTACTGGTGTAGTTAAATGGTTTAACGAAGATAAAGGTTTCGGTTTTATTTCTCCTGACAATGGTGGCGCTGACGCATTCGTTCATTTCCGCGCAATCGTTTCAGAAGGCTTTAAAACTCTTGCTGAAGGTCAAAAGGTTTCTTTTGATATCGAACAAGGCCAAAAAGGTCCTCAAGCTGCGAACGTAGTTATTCTGTAATTAGACTTTGTCTAATTTAAGTTAACAAGTTCCAGACAAAAATGCCGACACTATGTCGGCATTTTTATATCTGCAATTCAGCTGTATCTAAAAAGCCAGCCTTTGGCTTTAGCCGTGCAAGAGTTTAGCCTCGGCTTTCTCAAGTCTTCGTGGTTTACCCACTATCAGTAAAATATCCCCTGCACGAAAAACCCAGTCCTGCTCAGGATGTTCCACTTCGGCGCCACTGCGACGAATCGCCCTTAACTCGACTCTTAAGGTTTCCCACATAATATCGGCAACGGTTTTACCAATCGCATCTGCACCACGCGGTAACGCCACCGCATGCAATGACTCTAAGGTGAAGTCGGTTTCTGTACCGGAAAAAAAACCATGTAAAAATTGATAATGATTGCGCCGCTCTGACTCTAAACGTTTTAAAATCCGCGCTAATGGCACACCGCATTGATGCAATACCTGTGACACTAGCATCAAGCTACCTTCTAAAGATTCTGGGATCACTTGATTGGCACCCGCTTTTTTCAGCAAGTCTAGATCACTGTCGTCTTTAGTTCTGACTAAAATTTTAGCTTCTGGCGCCAATAACTTACATAAGGGTAGGACTTCTTCTAAACTGCGCGATTCACAAAAAGTGATGACGATCATCTTAGCCTGCTTAACGCCTATTTGTTTTAAAATCGCCCGTTTACACACGTCTCCAAAATAAATCGGTTCGCCAGCACGGCGTGCCTCAGAAACACGAGTCGGATCGAGATCCATCACCAGATAAGGTACGGCTTCAGTTTTCAAAAATCGCGCTATGGTCTGCCCTACTCGACCATAACCGAAAATCATCACCAGCTCTTGCTCATCCATTAAAAGTGGTACGACTTCATCTACGTGTTTTGCCTGCCGGATCCCCAACACCCACTTAGCAATGTCCACGCTATGGCGAACTAACCAAGGTGCGAGCGACATGGAAAGCACGGCGACCATGACCAACATGGTACTAATTTCATTATCTAAAAGTTGATAATTAACCGCTAAAGCCAACACCACAAAACTGAACTCGCCCACCTGGGCTAGGCTCATGGCCGTACTCATCGAAATTCGAAAAGGCTCGCCTACTAGTCTTAAAATACCATGAATGATCAACGCTTTACCAAGCACAACCGCCACTAAAACCAGCAATATCTGCCACCAAAAACGCATCACTAAGGTAAAGTCCAGCATCATGCCTATGGAGATGAAAAACAGCCCCATCAATAGATCACGAAAAGGCCGGATATCGGCCTCAAGTTGGCGGCGGTACTGGCTTTCCCCCAGCAGCATACCCGCCATAAATGCCCCCAGCGCCATGGATAATCCCAGCCATTGGGTGAACGCGCCAGTGACTAAGGCCACCACCAGCGTTGATAATACGAACAGTTCGTTAGAGCGGGAGCGGGCAACTTCGTCAAAAATCCGCGGCAGTGCCCATTTACCGAAAGCCATTAAGAGGAAAAAGGCCAAAATACCTTTCAACAAAGCAAAGGCGATATCCGCAACGATCAAAGGTTCGCCGCCATTGGCCAGTAATGGCAATAGGATCAACAGCGGCACAACCGCTAAATCTTGGAATAATAAGACACTGACGGATAGCTCACCATGACGACGACGCAACCATCCTTGCTCATTGAGTAATTTAAGGACGATGGCAGTGGATGATAAGGCAATGGCAGCTCCGATAACTAAGGCTTCGACCCAATTAAGACCACACAACAGGGCCACGCCCATAGTCAACAGGGTCGTTATTACCATCTGTGCACTGCCTAAGCCAAATACGGTACGGCGCATGGCCCACAGCCGCGGCACAGAGAACTCTAAGCCTAAGGTAAACATCAGTAGCACAACCCCAAGTTCAGCGACAGATTGCATTTGATGCTGGGTAAACCAATGAAAACCGCTCGGTCCACTCACTACACCAGTGAGTAAATAAGCCAGAATTGCGGGTAAGCCCAAACGGCGCAGCACAGCAATAGCCACAATGGCAATCACTAACATAAGTAGTACTTGGATTAAGAAGCTATGTTCCATTGGGGCTATGACTCCTGTCAAAATGCTGACGTGTCAAAAAAACTAACGCTGAGTTTTAAGCTTAACTGAATGACTAACAAAGACAAATTTTATTAACAAATATAACGGCACGGTATTTGCTTAGACTAAGTAAGAGATGTATCGCACTAACATTTGCTGGAGTGATGATTATGGACTTTGGCCTAGCGACCGAGCTATATCCCGACGAATATCGCTATCAAACAGAACATTATAGTCCCAATGATAATCCATTGGACTTGGTACAAGTAATCCAACAACTGCACGCCAGTTTAGATCCAAGGACAGTCTTTGCCTGCTATGGCAAAGTGCTGGGACAACACTTGCCGATCCAAGGTGTGCGCTTAAGTTATGGCGAACATAAATTAAGCTGGGGCAAACGTTATGGTATCAGCGTCAAACGACAGCTCATATGTGCAGGTATGCCGCTGACGATTCAGTACCAGTTATTGACGCCACTGACGCCATCGCAAACCTCGAACCTGAAAGAGATTGAGCCGCTGTTATTGCAACCGTTATTAAATGCAATGCAATACCAAGAAATGTCGATGCAAGCCATGTTTGACTCGCTCACAGGTTTAGGTAATCGCCATTACTACAGTCAAAGTCTCAGCAATGCGACCGCCAGAGCCCATAGAAAACAAGGTTCTGTCGCTCTCATAGTGCTCGATTTAGATAACTTTAAACAGCTAAATGATAAATTCGGCCATAAATGTGGTGATTATATTCTGAAGGAATTTGGCGACATCATTCGTGCGACCATACGTAATACGGATCAAGCATTCCGTATCGGCGGTGACGAATTCGTTATTATTGTCCAAGGCAATATTCATGCGGCAGGCTTGCTATGCGAACGGATTGTCTCGGCCATCAATCAGCACAGTAGTTTCACCCAGTTTGGAGTGAGCTGTAGTTTAGGTGCGGCAGAATCACACGATACCATTGAAGCCGAACAACTTTATGAACTTGCCGATAAGGCGCTATATCAAGCTAAAGCAGCGGGACGTAACTGCTATAAACTCAGCCAAAATCAATTAGTTTAGACGCGCAGGGATGCCAAATGAAATGCGATAACAAACTCGCAGCGCGTAATCTGTGAAGGTTCAAAACGAAAGGAAAGTTAATATCTCAATGTAGATCTCAAGGAAGATTCGAATCAAACTGACGTGCTGCGACCTACTCTTTCTTACTTTGCTGCTTTACTGCTTTCCTACTTAAAAAGAATAACACCGCAACGACTCACAAAAACTCCAGCGACAACTCCCAACCCCTAGCTTCGCCAACAGGCACTTAAACAAACACTCAAACAGAAGTTTGAGAGACCTGCAAACCTAGTCCATTCAACTCAACAATAAAGCTTTTTTCAACCCACAGCCCAATCGCCATAACCAGTTGCTCGTTATAAAACACGAAACCGACCTTTTCACGTACCCAAGGCGGAACGCCAAACTCTTGCCACAGTTTCTTTAATTCTCGGCCCTTGCCACGGGAATGGGGATGACAGCGACATTGCCCCGCGAGTTGATAACGCACACTCACCACTTCATCTGGCCGAGGAAAGCGGGCTCTAGGCCCTTGTTTAGAGGCACTTAGACGTATCAGCTCACCACAAGTAACACCCGCAGACGTCACGTCCAATTGAGTAACGTCCAATTGAGTAACGTCTGATTGAGTAACGTCCACTTGAGTAACGTCGCCCTGCACTAACGGATTTAGGAGCTGCGAAGGAAATGCCCAGCTCGCAGGCTTAACATGACGCATGCGGGCTTGATACTTAAATAAATACACTTGATTGGCAAAGCGGCGGATTTCACATTCACCGACACGTATATGCACTTTGGCATCATCTTTCGCGGTTAAAAGCTGAGCGATGATCTGATTAAGCTGCACCTTTGAGGGCAAGGCAAAACCTTGTGATTCGATAAAACCCCGCAAGAGTAGCGCTTGCCAGTCGGCTGACTGCTCGGCAAAACCATCGAGCTTGAATACACTTTGAGTATGGTAAGGTGCTTGGGTTAACCATAAAGGTAAACGTTCACTCACCTGCACATCCAACGTTGCCTGTTGCTCGGCGCACAATGCTGCGCTGCGACTCGCGGTTGTCGCGATACTAGGCCAACGCGCTTTTAAACGAGGAATGATTTCTAAACGTAAAAAATTACGATCGAACTTATCATCTTGATTACTTTCATCTTCGATATGCACTAAGCTTTGTTGTTGCGCGTAGGCTTCAATCTGCTCACGGCTGATATCCAATAACGGCCGAAGTTGTCTGCCTTGTGCTAATGCTTGTACTTGCCCCATGGCCGCCAGCCCCTTCGGGCCCTGACCACGTTTCAGCGCCAATAGGATAGTTTCGAGCTGATCATCTTCATGGTGGGCAGTTAACAACACATCATTTGCACTTAAATGCCGTTCAATCGCTTGATAACGGACTTTTCGTGCTTCGGCTTCAAGGCTTAATCTGGGTCCGCGATTAACTGTCACTCGCTCAACCGTCACGGGCAAACCATAATGTTGACCGCGCTCAAGGCAATGCTGCGCCCAAGCCTCAGCGTTGTCGCTTAGGCCATGGTGCACATACACCAGTTGATAATGAAACTCGGGATGTTGCCGCGCAAACTGACTTAAGCCAAAGGCCAAAACTTCGGAATCAACACCGCCACTGTAAGCCAGCACTAACTTACAGTCAGGCGCTAACGACTGCGCCGTCAAAAAAGCACTAATATGCGCGCAGAGATCGCCTGCAGCCAATGGCTCATCAAACTTAACCGACATAGGTTAACTTCATCTGTTTGCACCTAAGACATTCGCCAACATTAGAATAAAATTCTCACCTTGTTTGGCCCGAGCAGCGATTCAAGCGAGAGCATCAAGTCATCGGTCGGATTCACTCGCCAAGCATCGGCGAGCCTAAATTGACCTTTGGCTTGGGCTTGAGTGTAGTTGATCACTACAGGCACAGCGCCGTTACGCCACGGGCTTAGGGCTTGCTCGAAGGTATCAAGGGCTGATGGCGTTAACTCACTGCCATCCATATCAATTTCCAGCGCTTTGGCAAAGTGGCTGCGCGCCTCACTGATATCTATAATGTTACGCGCCGTCATACGGTTACCGCCGGCAAAATCATCATAACTCACCTCACCTTCACAAATGAGGATGCGGTCTTTCTCCAGCAGATGATTAAACTTTTCAAAGGCTTCGGTAAACAACATGATTTCAAGACGCGCGCTCTTATCATCAAGCGTCAACAGGCCCATTTTCGAGCCGCGCTTAGTCAACATCACGCGTGTTGCCACCACTAATCCCGCAGCCTTAGCGGTTTTACCGCGCTCGGTCGGATGCACATCTTTCAAACGGCCAGAAGTGTAATGCTTAAGCTCTTTTAAATATTGATTGATCGGATGACCGGTCAAATACAAGCCTAAGGTTTCACGCTCGCCTTCGAGCCAAATTTTATCCGGCCAAGGGGTACATTCAACAAACTGCTGCTTACTATCTTCGGGTTCACTGTTGAGCAAACCAAACATATCGTGTTGACCAATCGCCTCAGCTTTAGCGTGTTGATCGGCGGCGCGAATCGCTTCGGGCAAGGTTGCCATCATAGACGCACGATGCGGTCCAAGAGTATCGAGTGCCCCCGCGCAGATAAGCTTTTCAATCACGCGCTTATTGAGCTTTTTCAAATCGATACGGGCGCAAAAATCGAATAGATCCACGAAGGGGCCATCCTTACGCGCCTCTAAAATCGATTCAACTGGGCCTTCACCCACACCTTTAATGGCACCAATGCCATAAACAATGCGCAGATCATCATCAACGGTAAATTTGAACAAGCCTTTGTTCACATCCGGAGGAATGAGCGGTAGCCCCATACGCTCACATTCATCGACCAAGGTCACAATTTTATCTGTGTTGTCCATATCAGCCGACATTACCGCCGCCATAAACTGCGCAGGATAATGGGTTTTTAGCCATAAGGTCTGATAAGACACCAACGCATAGGCGGCTGAGTGAGATTTGTTAAAACCGTAGCCGGCGAACTTTTCCACTAAGTCGAAGATCTTCATCGACAAATCGCCGTCGACGCCGTTATTGATTGCGCCTTCTTTAAAAATGCTGCGCTGCTTGGCCATCTCTTCGGGCTTTTTCTTACCCATAGCACGGCGGAGCATATCGGCGCCACCAAGGGTGTAACCCGACAGCACCTGTGCAATCTGCATCACTTGCTCTTGATACAGAATAATGCCGTAGGTTGGCGATAACAGTTCTTTTAGTGATTCATGCTGGTACTGAGAATCGGGATAAGATACTTCCTCGCGCCCATGCTTACGCTCGATAAAGTTATCTACCATGCCCGATTGCAACGGACCGGGTCGGAACAATGCCACCAGTGCGATCATGTCTTCAAAACAGTCGGGCTGCAGACGCTTAATCAAATCCTTCATACCACGGGATTCCAGCTGGAATACTGCTGTGGTTTCATACTTTTGCAACAGGCGGAACGACGCAGGATCCGTTAACGGAATCGCTTCAATACGCACAGGCGGACGACCGTTTTTGACTTCGACCTTATTCACCATCTCCAGTGCCCAGTCGATGATAGTCAAAGTACGTAAACCCAAAAAGTCGAATTTAACCAGACCTGCAGTTTCGACGTCGTTTTTATCGAATTGGGTTACTGGGTTTTTACCTTCAGCGTCGCAATAGAGCGGCGCAAAATCGGTAATTTTTGTCGGTGCAATCACCACACCACCCGCGTGCTTACCGGCGTTACGGGTCACACCTTCGAGCTTACGACACATGTCGATCAGATCTTTGACATCTTCATCGGCATCATAGGATTCTTGCAGGGCTGGCTCGACCTCAAAAGCCTTCGCCAGCGTCATGCCTGGTTCTGGTGGAATGAGTTTAGAAATTCGGTCAACAAAACCATAGGGATGACCCAGCACACGGCCAACGTCACGGATAACCGCTTTCGCCGCCATAGTACCGAAGGTGATGATTTGCGATACCGCTTCACGGCCGTACAATTCGGCCACGTGATCAATAACCTCATCACGTCTATCCATACAAAAGTCGACGTCAAAGTCGGGCATGGAAACCCGCTCTGGATTGAGGAATCGCTCGAATAGCAGATCAAATTCCAATGGATCTAAATCGGTAATCTTAAGCGCATAGGCCACGAGTGAACCCGCGCCCGAGCCACGACCAGGCCCGACTGGAATACCGTTATCTTTACCCCATTGAATGAACTCCATTACGATCAAGAAGTAACCTGGGAACCCCATCTGGTTGATCACTTTAAGTTCAATGTCGAGGCGCTCATCGTATTCGCCGCGTTTCTCGGCGCGCACCTGGGGATCGGGGAACAAAAACTCGAGCCGCTCTTCAAGACCCTTCTTCGAACAATCGACCAGAAAGTCTTCAATGGACATATCGCCCGTCGGAAAGTTGGGCAGGAAATATTCGTATAAACGGATCGTTACATTACAGCGTTTAGCGATTTCGACACTGTTCGCCAACGCCGCAGGAATGTCGGCGAATAGTTCACACATTTCCTCTTCGCTACGCAAATACTGCTGTTCACTGTATTTTTTAGGTCGGCGAGGATCGGCAAGGGTAAAGCCATCGTGAATTGCCACCCGAATTTCGTGGGCATCAAAATCTTCGGGTTTAAGAAACACCACCTGATTAGTAGCCACAACAGGGATGCCCTTCTCCTGCGCTAAGGCCACAGCCATGTGCAGATAGCGCTCTTCGTCTGGGCGTCCTGTGCGGATAAGTTCAAGAAAATAGCGATCGGCGAAATGGGTTTGATAAAACTCACATAAAGATTCGACTTGTGTGCCATTGCCCTTGAGCAGCGCCTTACCCAGATCGCCTTCTTTGGCGCCTGATAACAGCAAAATACCTTCGTTATAGGTGAGTAACCACTCTTGATCTATCACCACACGGCCAGCCACTTGGCCACGCAAATAGGCCTGACTGATAATTTGGGTCAGATTCTGATAACCGACATTGTTCATCGCAATGATGGTCAAGGCGCATAATTCGCCTTCAAATCCAGGCACTTGCATCCAAAAATCGGCGCCGATAATCGGCTTAATCCCCGCACCATGGCAACCACTGTAAAACTTCACCAAACCACAAAAGTTGTTTTGATCAGTCAGGGCGACAGCCGCCATTCCCAGCGCTTCCACCTGCGCCAAAATCGGCTTAACCTTGGCCACGCCATCGGTCATAGAGAAGTCACTGTGGACACGAAGATGCACAAAACGAGGATCGGACATAATTAGGATTATCTTTGAATAGCAGGTTAACAATAACTAGAAAGCAGCCTAACAAAGTCACGCAGCCAGAGCCAGTGACTTTGCAGGATAACGGCAACTATATACCCAAACAACCTCAAGATACCTATTTCGGCTTGTTTGGATCAAATGCTAAAAATCAGCGCTCACAGTCCCAGTAATGCTTTGACGGGTTTGAAACTTTTACGATATTGGTCAAATACCCCATGTTCGGCTATGGCCTCAAAATGTGCCTTTGTTGGATAGCCTTTATGCTGAGCAAAACCATATTGCGGATAAGCAGCATCGAGCACATCCATCTCACGATCCCGCGTCACTTTCGCGATAATCGATGCGGCACTAATACTGGCAATTAAACCATCACCTTTAATGATGCTGTGACTGGTAAGCGAGACGCCATTATGGGCAATAAAGATGGGGCTACGATTACCATCCACAAGCACAAGCTCAGGGGCAATATTAAGCCCAGCAACCGCGCGCTGCATCGCCAACATAGTAGCGTGCAGAATATTCAGCTCATCGATTTCAGCAGGACTGGCGCGGCCAACGTGATAACACAACGCTTTATCACAAATCTCATCAAACAAAGCTTCGCGACGCTTCTCACTGAGTTTTTTCGAATCATTCAGGCCACTGATGGGCTTGCTCGGATCCAAAATCACTGCGGCAGTGACGACGTCGCCGACTAAGGGGCCACGGCCGACTTCGTCCACTCCGGCAATCAACCCCGTCGAAAAGGCCAGCAAATCGGCTTCAGTTAAACTTTTATAGGTTGCCACTAATTAGCCTCCGGCGATTTAGCCTGAGTGTGTTTAGGCTCAACCAGCGCCATTACCGCTTCAGCAGCTTTTAAGCTCGCATCACGACGTAATACTTGGTGTAGTGCATCAAACTCGGCTTTGAGCGGCGCAAAATCGCGATTAAGCTCAAGGGTCACGGCCGCCGCAATTTTCTCTGGGGTGCAATCTTCTTGGATAAGTTCTGGGACGAGATCTTTTCCAGCAAGCAAATTCGGTAACGAGAAACGCTCGACCTGCATCATGCGCTTAGCAATGCGATAGGTTATCGGGCTCACGCGATAAGCCACCACCATAGGACGCTTGACTAACATGGCTTCTAACGTCGCAGTGCCGGAGGCCAATAAAATCCCATCGGCCGCTGCCATCACTTCACGGGACTGGCCTTCAATCATGTGGATTTCAAGATCAGGCGCAAAATCCTTCAGTGCTTGCTCAAATTGGTCACGGCGTTTTTGATTCACCAGCGGCGTCACAAAACGTATATCAGGGAAGTTCTGTTTAATCAGTAAAGCCGCCTTCACAAAAGGCTCAGCCAGTTGCTTTAGCTCTCCACCACGGGAACCGGGCAGAATCGCTAAGTATTCAGCATCGGCATCTAATCCAAGCAAGGCACGGGCTGCAGCTTTATCACTTTGGAAAGGAATATCGTCAGCCAAAGTATGACCCACAAAGGTACAAGGCACCTGATGCTGATCGTAAAAGGCTTTCTCAAAGGGCAACAGCGATAGCACCATATGAGTAGCCTTGGCGATTTTGAATATCCGTTTTGGACGCCACGCCCACACGGACGGACTCACATAATGGACCGTCTTAATGCCGCGCGCTTTGAGTTTAAGCTCAAGACCAATATTAAAGTCCGGTGCATCGATGCCAATAAAACAATCGGGCTTAAGCGCGGTAATCTCTTTAATCAGGGAGGCACGTACTGTTAATAAACGAGGCAAACGGGATAGCACTTCAACAATTCCCATCACGGCGAGTTCTTCCATCGCAAACAGGGATTTAAAGCCAAGGGCTTCCATGCGGGGACCACCGATACCGACAAAATGCGCATCGGGATGAGTCTTTTGCAGCGCCGCCATTAAACCTGCGCCTAAAATATCGCCCGAGAGTTCTCCGGCAACCATGGCAAACACTAATGGAGTTTTATTGCTCATAAACCAATCATGTCTCATGAATGAATGACATTGGATGACGGGGCGAACAACAGCTAAAACGCATCATGCCAAGCCATACTGCTGTAAATTAATGATTAAGCTCATTGATGGTTGAATGCACAAGGACATTACTAACGACAACGTCTAACCACCCAATAGGCTTAAGCCAATAATACAAAAGGGCATAAAAATGCCCTTTTGTTGTCGTGTGGTCATCAAGTTAGCGAATAATGCCGCGACTCGATGACTTTACAAATTCAAGGAACAATTTCACTTGCTCATCGCTCTGCGCATCTTCTGCTAGGGCTTCCATCGCTTCGTCAACTGTTAAGCTGCTGCGATATAAGGTCTTATAAGCACGACGCACCGCCAGCTGGCTTTCTTTAGAAAAACCACGACGTTTCATGCCTTCGCTGTTTAAACCGCGCGGAATCGTCGGCTGACCCGCCGCCATAACAAAGGGAGGCACATCCTGCAGCACCAAAGAACACCCTGCAGTAAACGCATGGGCACCGATATGCACAAATTGGTGAACACCAGTCATACCGCCTAAAATCGCCCAATCACCCACGTGTACGTGACCCGCGATAGAAGCGTTATTCGCCATGATCACATTATCGCCGACCACACAGTCATGGGCGATATGCACATAGTTCATAAACAGGTTATTCGACCCAATACGGGTTTCACTGTTATCTTGAACTGTACCACGGTGAATAGTCACGTGCTCACGGATGACGTTATTGTCGCCAATGATCAGTCGTGTGGGTTCACCAGCGTATTTTTTGTCTTGGCATTCTTCGCCTACTGAGGCGAATTGAAAGATACGATTACCTTTGCCGATAATCGTTGGGCCTTTAACAACCACATGGGAACTCAACCAACAATCATCACCAATTTCAACGCCTGCACCGATATAGGTCCAAGGGCCAATGGTGACGTTATTGCCAATTTTTGCATCGGTATGCACAAACGCTAATGTATCTATCACTGACTAATCTCTCTGCGGGCACACATGATTTCAGCGGAACAAACCACTTCACCATCCACTTTGGCCTCACCGTAGAAGACGCCAATCCCGCGGCGCTCTTTAATCATTTTGACATCAAAATGGATTTGATCTCCTGGCTCAACCACACGTCTAAAACGCGCATTGTCGATACCAGCAAAGTAATACAACACCCCAGGAGGAGGCACATCACTACTCATGGTTTTGAAGGCTAACAGGCCAGTTGCCTGCGCCATGGCTTCTAAAATAAGCACGCCTGGCATCACAGGCTGAACCGGGAAATGTCCCTGAAAAAATGGCTCATTTATTGAAACGTTTTTGATCGCCTGCAGACTAACACCAGGAGTGTAATCAAGCACACGATCGATCAATAGGAATGGATATCTATGGGGTAGATATTTAAGTATTTCTTTAATATCCATAGTGTTCATTTGATTAGACACGAACCGAGTTCCTCAAATTGCCTTGGAGCAATTAATCTGGTGTTTTTAAATTTTTTTCCAACGTTTTAACACGCTGGAACAGTTCATCTAACTGACGGAAACGAACTGTATTTTTACGCCAAAGTTTATTGTCCATTGCCACTGTGGCAGAAGAGTATAAACCGGGCTCACGCATATTAGTGGTAATATTGGTAGCACCAGACACATGCACACCATCGGCAATGCTCAAATGACCTGCGATGGCACAACTACCGCCAATAATGCAATATTTACCAATAGTGACACTGCCAGCGATAGTCGTACTACCAGCGATAGCGGTATTTTCACCGATAATATCGTTATGGGCAATTTGTACTTGGTTATCGATAATCACCCCATCGTGGATCTCGGTATGGCCTAATGCACCGCGATCTACCGTTGAATTCGCACCTATCTCAACCCGATCGCCGATACGAACGCCGCCCGTTTGTGGAATTTTAATCCACTGGCCGCGTTCATTGGCATAACCAAAACCATCCGAGCCTAATACGGCACCCGAATGGATAATACAATTTTGCCCCAAATGCACATCGTGATAGACGGTAACATTAGCCCATAAACGCGTTTTTGAGCCAATTACCACATCTTGTCCAAGCACAACACCGGCACCTATTTGGACATCTTCACCTAAAATAACGTTCGCACCAATAACCGCATTCGCCCCAATCGCAACACCTTCACCTATATGGGCAGAAGCGTCTATTTGAGCCGAAGGATGGATACCCACCGCCGCTTTAGGCGTAGTGTCCAAGTACTGGGCAACGCGGGCGAAACCAACGTAAGGATCTTTTACAATTAACGCAGTACCTTGATAATCCTGCGCATCTTTAGCTGACAATAACACCGCACTCGCTTGAGTTTCCTCAAGCTGAGAGCGATATTTACTGTTGGCTAAAAAAGAGATTTGACCCGCTTTGGCATGTTCTAAGGTCGCCACACTATTAATAACTAGCGTTTCGTCGCCTTGGATATCACCGTCTAATAACAGGCCTAGCTCTTTTAAAGTCACACTATTCATCTATTACTTGCCTTTGCTTAAGGCTTCAACCACTTTGCCACTGATGTCAGCGTTAGGCTTAACATAAATGACTGCACCACGTTGCAATACCAAATCATATTGGTCTTTTTCAGCGATAGTGTTGATGGCTTTCTGCACTTTAACTAACAGTTTATTTTGCTCTTCACCTTGGCGACGACGTAAGTCTTCATCCAATGCTTTGCCTTTTAACTGATATTCAGATTTTAGCGATTCCATTTTACGAACCAGTTCCGTTTTTTGTGCATCGTTCATTAACGCACCGTCACGTTGCTGCTTCTCCATCAGAGAGCGCATTTCTTCTTGCATTTTTTGGACATCAGCCATGCGATCGCCAAACTCTTTCTTCAGAGATTGAGAGATCTGTTCACGTTGTGGCAGCTGTTCGAACACAGCGCCCATATCCACTACGGCAATTTTCTCAGCATGTGCCATTAACGGCGCGCCTAACAAAACTAACGTCATCAGCGCGCGATTTACCATCTTGTTCAAAATAAACTCCTTGTTACCTTGTTATAGTCAGCAAAACTTGCCGAGTGTATGCCTTTTAAAAAGTTTTGCCAATATTGAAAGAGAAGATCTCTGTTTGGTCGCCTTCGTATTCTTTAATCGGCCACGCTAAGCTAAACACCATAGGACCCATAGGTGATAACCACTGCACACTTAAGCCCCAAGAGGCGCGTAAACGTGCTGGATCACTATAATCCTGTAACTTAGCAAACTCGTCTGCTGGCAAGCTATTTTTATAATAATCGTAATCAAACTCAGTATCCCAGACGTTACCCGCATCAACGAAGAAGCTCGTACGAACTGAGTTAGTGTAAGCCTCATCCAAGAATGGCGTCGGTACAATCAACTCCATGCTCGCTGTCGCAAGGGCGTTACCGCCGATTGAGCGACCAGAACTCACTTGAATACGATCAGGATCCGGCTGAGGGAAATTGCAGCCGTCACCGGATGGATCGAAGCAAGGTTCGCTGCCACTATACATATAGAAGGAGCGAGGACCGACCGAGTTTGACTTAAAGCCACGTAGAGAGCTACTACCACCCGAGTAATAGTTTTCCCAGAAAGGCAGAATTTGATCGTTATCGTTAAACTGACCATAACCGTTGCCATAACCTAATCGACCACGGGCCAAAAGCACAAAGCTCTGACTACGGTTAATAGGGAAATAGAAGTTAGTGTCAAAGTCTGTCTTAAAGTACTGTAAATCAGACCCTGGCGAAGTCATTTTACCGTTCAAACGCTGAGACGAGCCGTCTGTAGGGAAAGTGCCACGGTTCAAGGTGCTACGATACCAACCCAGACTCAATTCAAAGTTATCGAAACTTAAGTCCGCATTTGGATCGTTATCACGATAGATGTTATAGAAACGACGCGCTTGCTCGTAGGCGGAAATTTCAGAAATCGTGTTATGACGATAGCCGATGCCACCGTTGATACGGTTGTATTCATTGATCGGGAAACCCGAGTTCAATGCCACACCGTAAGAACTGTTTTTATAACGTTCTAAGTTCGCTTCATTGGCGTCAAACTCACTCCAATAAACGCTCCCCCCTAAACTCACGCCATCCTTCGTCCAATACGGATCGGTATAGGATAAGTTAACGTTCTTAGAGTACTTGTTGGTGCTCAAACTCACACCAGCTTGGTTACCCGTACCTAAGAAGTTATTTTGCTGCACCCCAAACTGCAAGCTCAGGCCTGATTCAGTACCATAACCTACGCCAGCGTTGAATGAGCCCGACGGCTGTTCTTTCACTTTCACTGCGACATCGACTAAATCATCGGTACCAGGCACTTGAATGGTTTCAGTGTCAACGGTTTCGAAGAAGCCTAAACGGTTAAGACGCGCTTTAGATTGCTCAACTTGTGCTGAGTTTAACCAAGCCCCTTCCATCTGACGCAGTTCACGGCGCATCACTTCATCTTTAGTCACTGTGTTACCAGTGAAGTTAATCGCACGAACGTAAACACGTTTACCCGGTTTAACATTGATGTTTAAGGTGACTTCTTTGGTCTTATCATCAATTTCAGGATACGTTTTGACTTCTGGATAGGCATAACCGAAGCGGCCTAAATACTTGCTGTACATTTCTTCGGTGAAAGTCACATCACCGCCGTTGTACATATCACCCGCTTTGATCGGCAGAATTGATTTCATCAACTCTTCACGGCCCATCAAATCACCCGTCAGGTTTACTTCTTTAACTTTATATTTCTCACCTTCATCTACGTTGATGGTGATATATAAACCTTTACGGTCAGGTGTCATCGCCACTTGAGTCGAGGTGACTTCAAAGCGGATATAACCTTTATTGTGATAATAGGTTTTGATGGTCTCGAGATCGGCCTGCAGCTTTTGCTTCTGATAACGGCGTTCGCCGAACAGATCCCACCAAGCCACATAATCTTTAAGCTCCAGCATGCCAATCAACTCAGCATCGGTGAACTCATGATTACCGACCACGTTAATTTGGCGGATTTCGGCCGCTAAACCTTCGGTGAACTTAAATTTCAGCTCAACCCGGTTACGGGGTAAGTTGATCACTTGAGCTTCCACTTTAGCGCCGTATTTACCCACGCCGTAGTAAAAATCCTGCAGACCCTTTTCAATACCGGTCAACATAGTGCGATCGAGCGACTCACCGACTTTAACGCCAGAACCGTCCAGACTTTCCTGTAACTGTTCATCTTTAATGTCTTTGTTGCCATCGAAGGTCACGGCACTGATGGTAGGACGTTCAGTGACTTTCACCACTAATACGCCGCCATCTCGGCTCACGGAGACATTTTCAAAGTTAGTCGATGCATACAAGCTTTTAATGGCTTGTTGAATTCTTAACTGGTCAACAGTGTCACCTACTTTTACTGGTAAGCTTAACAGGGCAGCACCGAGTGCAACTCGCTGCAAACCTTCAACTTGGATGTCGGTCACTTCAAACGGTTGGAAAGTATCAGCCAACACAGTCCCTGAAAACGACGCACCGACGAATAACATCGAGGCAAAAAGTTTATTCAATCTCATAGAGCACTTCTAATTATTAGTCTGTCCTTGCTCAGAGTCGGGCAAAATCATTGAAAAGCGCAATGCTCATCAACATCAGCAGTATTGCTGCCCCAAATCTGAATCCTATTTCCTGCACCTTTTCAGGTACAGGTTTACCAGTTATTACTTCAATAAAGTAATACAGCAGGTGTCCCCCATCGAGCACAGGTAAAGGCAACAAGTTAATGATGCCTAAATTAACGCTGATGAGCGCGAGGAACCCGAGAAAATAGACCAGACCATAGTTTGCACTACTGCCCGCACCCTGTGCGATCGAGATGGGTCCACTCAGGTTTTTCACCGACACATCGCCGGTAAATAATTTGCCAATCATCTTAAAGCTCACAGCAACAAGTTGCCATGTTTTATCCGCTGCGATGCCGAAAGAATCGATTGGTCCATATTCAAGTTGTAAACGCATATTGTCTGGCCATGGCGCTTGGGTTGGGCTCACCCCCAGCATACCTATCTCTTGGCCATCGGCGTTTTTACTGCTTAACGGTGTCACTGCCACGTTAAACTGCTCGCCATTGCGACGCACAGTTAAGCTCACAGGCACATTGGCAGAATGTTGAATAATGTCAACAAAAGCCTGCCAATCGGTATAATTTTTACCATTTATCGCCACTAAGGTATCGCCAACTTTTAGTTCGCTCTTGGCAGCGGCGCTGTCAGGGCTAATAGCAGCAATAGTCGGGACGATTTCGGGTCGATATATTCCTAAACCTAAGGTGGTAATCGGTGATTCTTTTTCAGGATCAAAATGCCAATTGCGGGTATCTAAGGTATAAGAGCGCGCGCTGGAATCTAGGCCCTGCAAACCGCTCAATGGCGTCAGCGATACACTTAGGCTTTCATCGCCTATGTGGCCCACTAAGGCTAAATTCACTTCTTCCCAGTTACGCACAGCCTGGCCGGAAATGGCCGTTATTTGCATGGGCTCAGTGACCTGGATTTGCGCGGCAGCAGTTCCAGGTGTTGTCGATGTGATCACAGGTTTCAGTGACGGCACACCAATCAGATACATAAAATACAGGGCAACGATGGCAAAAATAAAATTCGCAATCGGGCCAGCAGCCACAATCGCAATGCGTTGCCAAACGGTTTTACGATTGAATGCTTGATCTTTTAATGCTTCAGGGACGTCTTCGACGCGCTCATCGAGCATTTTGACATAGCCACCGAGTGGGATCATGGCTAACACGTATTCAGTGCCGTCTTTACCGACACGACGCCAAATCGCCTTACCGAAACCAATGGAGAAACGTTCGACTTTGACACCACAACGGCGTGCGACATAGAAATGGCCGTATTCGTGGGCGGTGATTAACAGGCCCAGTGCAACGATGAAAGAACCTAAGTTCCATAAAAAATCTAACATCCCACTCCTTACGTCATTGATTTAATCACTCAGCCATTGCTAAGCGATGCTTGCTAAGGTCTCACGCGCATAGACGCGGGTTTGCGCATCTAAGGCTAAAATATCTTCTATGCTGCCCATAGGACGTTTAGGCACAGTCACTAAACAAGCTTCGTTCACTTTTGCGATTTGAGTAAAGCCAATTTGTCCCTGTAAAAACGCTTCAACGGCCATCTCATTGGCAGCATTTAACACAGTTGTCGCCTCTTGGCCTTGGGCACACGCGTCCATTGCCAGAGCTAAACAGGGGAAACGTTCAAAATCAGGTTCATAAAAGCTTAACTGTCCGACTTTGAAAAAATCTAAAGGTTCAACGCCAGAATGAATTCTTTGCGGATAAGCCATGCAATGGGCAATAGGCGTACGCATATCTGGGTTACCCATTTGGGCAATAACGGAACCATCACGGTACTGCACCATAGAGTGGATCACGCTTTGCGGATGGATAACCACCTTAAGTTGCTCAGCCTGAGTGTTAAACAACCAACGTGCCTCAATAAACTCTAAGCCCTTATTCATCATAGTGGCGGAGTCGACGGAGATTTTAGGTCCCATGGACCAATTAGGATGTTTACAGGCTTGGGCTGGCGTCATGGCGGCCAGTGTCGCAAGATCCGACCGCAGGAAAGGTCCGCCAGAACCGGTTAACAGAATATGGGAAATACCCGATGCCGCTAAGTCACAACGGCCAAGGTTGGCTTGCACTTCCTGGGGGAGACATTGGAAGATGGCATTATGCTCACTGTCCACAGGCAAGAGCACTGCGCCAGAGCGCTTAGTCGCCTCAATAAACAGCTCACCTGACATGACTAAGGCTTCTTTGTTGGCCAGTAATACCCGCTTACCCGCCTTCACGGCTTCAAGCGTCGGTACTAGCCCTGCAGCCCCAACAATCGCCGCCATCACAGTATCCACTTCAGCAGCGGTCACTAACCCGAGTAAATCATTCATGCCTGTGGTGACTTGGATATTGAGCGTCGCAGGTAAAACGGCACGCAACTGTTTTGCTGCCGCTTCATCCACCATATGCGCCACTTTCGGTCTATGCGCCAAACAAAGTGCAAGCATCTTATCAACACTCGCGTTGGCCACTAATCCATACACGCGATAAGCGAATGGATTAGCCGAGATCACACTTAAGGTACTGGCACCTATAGAGCCGGTAGCACCCAAAATCACCATATTTTGCATAGCGTTACATCCAGAATGCAATGTAGATCAGGGTAAACACCGGCAAGGCTGCGGTCAGGCTGTCGATGCGGTCGAGCACGCCGCCGTGACCTGGCAAAATGGTGCCAGAATCTTTAATACAGGCCGCACGCTTAAACATACTTTCAGATAAATCCCCCACTGCTGACACTAAGGCAACAAATAAGGTTACTACCACAACTAAGCCCAGTTCTTGCTCAGGCGAATAATACATCACAATCGCAACCACTATCATGGTGGTTGCTAAACCACCGAGTAGGCCTTCAAGCGTTTTCGCTGGGCTCACCGCGGGCATCAGTTTGGTTTTACCTATCGCCTTACCAACAAAGTAAGCGCCAGAATCGGCAGCCCACACAATCAACATCACCAATAATACCAATACTGGGCCAAAATAAGGCGAAGCTTGTGAACCAATAGATTTGAGCGCGATAAGAGCGACAAAGCAAGGGATTAAGGTTAACTGTCCAAACATGGACTTAAACATAGGATTTTTTTGCCAAAACTTAGCGCTTTTCGGATAAGTCACCACTAATAATAGTGAGGCTAACCACCAAAGTGCGCCAATATAGAGAATGGCTAAATAGATAGGGTGTAATTGATGGCTTAACCAAACCGCATCGATGGGCACAATCAGATTCAGTGCCACCAATAAAATACCGACCGTGCAAGTGAAACTCCACTGAGTCACATCACACTGATTATCGATAATTCTTCCCCATTCCTTTGCTGCAATGAGAAAGACGCCGACCAAAGCCCAAGCGAAGTAGCTGGCAGGGAGCAAGAATATCGCCCCCAAAACTAATGGAACTAACCAAATTGCTGTTATTATTCGTTGTTTTAGCAAAAAAAATCCCTCATGAGGTTTTACAATGCACGCATCTCATCAATCTGACTTCCAGTCAAACCAAAGCGGCGCTGGCGACTTGCAAAAATGGCAATCGCTTCATGAAAAGCCTGTTCATCGAAATCAGGCCAAAGGGTGTCGGTAAACACCAATTCTGCATAGGCCGCCTGCCACAGCACAAAATTGCTGATGCGACAGTCCCCGCCCGTGCGGATCATTAAATCAACTTCACTCTGATTTTGCATGCACAAATGTGCACTTAAGGCTTCTTCGGTGAACTGACTGCTGGTCATTTCGCCAGTTTCAACCTTTTCAGCTAATTTTTGGGCTGCTTGAAGTATGTCCCAACGGCCACCATAGTTAGCGGCGACATTCAAAACTAAGCCTGTATTGCCTGATGTCTTCTCTTGCGCGGCAGCAATTTGCTTCTGTAATCGCGCAGAAAAACGGCTGATATCGCCAATAATCTTCAGCTTAACTTGATTCTTGTGCAGCAATTTAATTTCACGCTGTAATACGGTAAAAAACAATTCCATCAGCAAGCTGACTTCTTTATCGGGTCTACGCCAATTCTCGCTAGAAAATGCAAATAACGTTAGCGATTCAATACCCAATTGGCTTGCCGTGCTTACGGCTCTTCTAACGGCCTTAACACCGGCCTTATGCCCCAACACTCGTGGCTTACCTTGGGTTTGTGCCCAACGCCCATTGCCATCCATAATAATGGCGACATGCTTAGGTAGCGACTGTTTCACGAGTTCGGGTAATTGTCCCGGCAAGGTCGTTTGAGTGTATAAATCACTCTCACTCGTCCTAGGGTGCGGATCAAGTTCCACTGTGGATGACATCTAATACAGCCCTTTAAAATAGACAAACGCCGTGTAGTATACCCCTACACGGCGCATCAACTCTAGCTTATCGAACTTGAGATTAGACTTCCATCAACTCAATTTCTTTGGCTGCTAAAATCTCATCAACCTTTTTAATGTGAGCATCGGTGAACTTTTGTACTTCTTCTTCGCTACGACGAACGTCATCTTCTGTACATTCTTTAGCTTTCTCAAGCTTTTTCACTTCAGAAATGGCATCACGACGTACGTTGCGGATAGCGATACGACCGTTTTCGGCTTCGTTACGCACCACTTTGATGAAGTCTTTACGACGCTCTTCCGTCAGCGCAGGTAATGGAATACGCAAGGTCGCGCCAGCAGACATAGGGTTCAGACCTAAATCTGAGCTCATAATGGCCTTTTCAACGGCTTGGATAGCACTACGATCGAATACAGTCACAGACAGAGTGCGTGAATCTTCAACGCCCACGTTTGCCACTTGGTTCAGTGGTGTCATAGTACCGTAGTAAGAAACCTGAATTGAATCAAGCAGGCTTGGGTGAGCACGACCGGTACGTACTTTCGCCATTTGGTTTTTAGTCGCTTCTACACATTTACCCATGCGTTCTTGCGCATCTTTCTTAATGTTCTCAATCACGTTAAATGTCCTTCTTGGTCATTAAATAACTTTTTTTGCTCTGATCAGCGTGCCTTCCTCTTCACCCATGATAACGCGGCGAAGAGCGCCAGGCTTGTTCATGTTGAAGACTAAAATAGGCATATCGTGATCACGCGCCAGAGTAAAGGCTGCTAAGTCCATTACTTTTAATTCTTTTTCCAGAATTTCCGCATAAGTGACTTCATCATACTTAACGGCGTCTGGGTTTTTCATTGGGTCTTCGGAGTATACACCGTCGACTTTCGTCCCTTTCAACACGACTTCAGCTTCAATTTCAATGCCGCGTAAACAGGCAGCAGAATCGGTCGTGCAGAATGGATTACCTGTACCGGCAGCAAAAATAACCACTCGGCCAGATTTTAGCAAGCTGATCGCTTCAGCCCAATTGTAATCGTCACACACACCCTTTAACGGGATAGCTGACATCAGACGGGCATTAACATAGGCACGGTGCAAGGCGTCGCGCATTGCCAAGCCGTTCATAACCGTTGCCAGCATACCCATGTGATCGCCCACCACACGGTTCATGCCAGCTTTTGCTAAGCCTTCACCGCGAAACAGATTGCCACCACCAATAACCACACCCACCTGAATACCCAGTTCAACCAGCTCTTTCACTTCCTGAGCCATGCGATCTAATACTTTAGGGTCGATGCCGAAGCCTTCGTCGCCCATCAGTGCTTCGCCACTTAATTTAAGAAGAATGCGTCTAAATGCGGGTTTTGGATTGGTGCTCATAATTTTTATCCTGGTTATAACAAGACCGCAGCGAATGCCACGGTCTTGGGGGTATTTAGCGTTGGCGATTAAGCCTTTTTAGAAGCAGCGATTTGAGCAGCAACTTCAGCTGCAAAATCTTCTTCTTTCTTCTCAATACCTTCACCAACTTCTAAACGAATGAAGTTAGTCACTGTAGCGCCTTTCTCTTTCAGAACTTCGCCAACAGTTTTCTTTGGTTCCATTATGTAAGCTTGGCCAGTCAGAGAAATCTCACCGGTGAACTTCTTCATACGACCCAGAACCATCTTCTCAGCGATCTCAGCAGATTTGCCTTCGTTCATAGAGATTTCGATTTGCAGTGCTTGCTCTCTTGCAACAAGATCAGCAGGCACATCTTCTGGATTAACGAATTCAGGCTTAGAAGCAGCAACGTGCATTGCGATATGCTTTAAGGTTTCTTCGTCAGCTTCACCGGCTACAACAACACCAATGCGCTCACCGTGACGGTATGAAGACAGGTTTGCACCATCGATGTACTCAACACGACGAATGTTGATGTTCTCACCGATTTTAGTTACCAGAGCAACACGTGCATCTTCGAACTGTGCTTTTAAATCTTCAAGTGTCACTTTAGATGCTGCAGCAACATCTAACACTGCGTTTGCGAAGCCTAAGAAGTTAGAATCTTTAGCAACGAAGTCAGTTTGACAGTTAACTTCTAACAGAGCAGCGAAACCTTCGCCATTCTTGATTAAAATAGTACCGTCAGCAGCGATGTTACCCGCTTTTTTAGCCGCTTTAGCAGCGCCAGACTTACGCATGTTGTCAATCGCTAACTCCATGTCGCCGTTAGCTTCTGTCAGAGCGTTTTTACAATCCATCATGCCTGCGCCAGTACGGTCGCGCAGTTCTTTAACTTGGGCAGCAGTAATTGCCATTGTTAAATCCTCTATAAAAAATCGACTAATTTGCAGATATAAAACAGGGGCCGAATGGCCCCTGTTAACCAATCAAAAATCTTGGTTAATAAGGGTGATGAAACTCATCCCGCCTTATTATTATTCGGCTTCTACGAAACCGTCTTGCTCAGCTTGAACAGCCAAATCTTGACCACGGCCAGCTTTAGCAGCAGCAGCAACAGAAGTAGTGTACAGGCGGATAGCACGCATAGCGTCGTCGTTACCAGGAACGATGTAGTTAACACCATCTGGCGCAGAGTTAGTATCAACAACTGCAACAACAGGGATACCCAGGTTGTTAGCTTCTTTAATAGCGATATGCTCATGGTCAGCACCGATGACGAATAATACGTCTGGCAGGCCGCCCATGTTTTTAATACCACCTAAAGATTTTTCCAGCTTTTCAAGCTCACGAGTACGCATCAGCGCTTCTTTCTTGGTCAGCTTGTCGAAAGTACCATCTACTGATTGGCTTTCCAGTTCTTTCAGACGTTTGATTGACTGACGAACGGTTTTCCAGTTAGTCAGCATACCGCCTAACCAGCGGTGATCAACATAGTACTGGTCACAAGACAGAGCAGCTTCTTTGATCGCTTCGCCAGCAGCACGTTTAGTACCAACGAATAATACTTTACCTTTCTTTGAAGCTACGTTGCTGATGAAAGCCAGCGCTTCATTGAACATTGGCACAGTATGCTCAAGATTGATGATGTGAACACCGTTGCGAGCACCGAAAATGAATGGCTTCATTTTTGGGTTCCAGTAACGGGTTTGGTGACCGAAGTGGACACCGGCCTGAAGCATATCGCGCATTGAAACTGTAGTCATTTCTATTACCTTAAAATTTAGGGGGTTAGACCTCCACGTATCCCATGTCTTCGACCCCGCAGTTAACAGCTGAGGGCACCCCGAAGAATGTGTCGACACGTGTGTGATTTAGTATTTAGACAAATAGCCATGTATAATGGCCGCCATCTTTAGTCTTGCAAGTATCTAAACAGAGCTAATGCTGGCTTAGGCAATTCATCAAGACTTAAACATAACGGCGCGCTTTATACCATAAATAGCCCTAAAGCACAAATTTTTGCATTAGGTTGCGTGGCCAACAGACATTAAAGACACAAGAGAAAACGCAATGAGTATAGTCATCAAGACAGCTGAAGAAATTGAAAAAATGCGTGCTGCGGGCAAACTCGCCGCACAGGTATTAGAGATGATCGCCCCGTATGTTAAGCCGGGCGTGACCACCAATGAACTCAATGATCTCTGCGCCAAATATACCGAAAAGCAAGGTGCGATTTCGGCGCCGCTTAACTACCATGGTTTTCCTAAGTCCATTTGTACTTCAGTAAACAATGTGATTTGCCACGGTATTCCGAACGATAACCCACCATTGAAAGAAGGCGATATTCTCAATATCGACATCACCGTGATTAAAGACGGCTATCACGGCGATACTTCGATGATGTTTTTAATTGGTGAAGTGAGCGCTAAGGACAAACGCCTGTGCCGCATCGCGCAAGAAAGCCTGTATTTAGCCATTCGCAAGGTGCGTCCAGGTTTAAAACTGGGTGAAATTGGCAATACTATCGAAAAATTCATCAAAGCGAGCAAAACAGGCCTTGAGAAATATTCCATCGTGCAAGATTATTGTGGCCACGGTATTGGCTCGGGTTTCCATGAAGAACCTCAGGTCATGCACTACCGTAACGGCGATAACACAGTATTACGCCCAGGCATGTGTTTCACCATTGAACCTATGATCAATGCCGGTCGCCACACGACCATACTCGATCGTGATGATAAGTGGACGGTGACCACCTCAGACGGAAAAAACTCTGCCCAGTGGGAACACACTCTTCTGGTAACAGAAAAAGGGGTTGAAGTACTGACTCTGCGTGAGGATGAAGATTTCCCGCGTATCATCAATCACGAGCGATAGGCCAAACTAACAAGCATAAAAACAAGGGACTCGATGAATACAGCTCTGCTCGCTAAACAATCATTAATCGAACAGAATCAGACTCTTTTAGCCCGTTTCAAGGCTAAAACCCCGATTGAAGAGCTCGTCACGCAGCGCTGTCAATTTGTCGATGCCCTTGTCAAGCAAGCTTGGGAACAGCACGGACTAAGGGTATACGATATTGCCCTGATTGCCGTAGGCGGCTATGGCCGTGGGGAGCTGCATCCCCACTCAGATGTCGACTTGCTGTTCCTGTTTAATGATATCTTGTCACCCGCCGCCGAAGCGGCACTCAGTCAGTTTATTGCCTTTCTGTGGGATGCTAATCTCGAAATCGGCCACAGTGTCCGTACGTTAAACGACACTATTACTCTCGGCCGTGAAGACATCACCATAGCCACTAACCTGTTAGAGGCACGACTGCTCGAAGGGCCCGAGTTTTTATTCGACCAACTTTACGATGCCATTCGTCAGAGTGACTTTTGGACCTCAAGCGACTTCTTTATCGCTAAGCGTGACGAACAAAATGCTCGCCATGCCAGAGCCAGTGCCTTCGATTTAGAACCCAATATCAAGAGTTGTCCCGGTGGCCTTAGGGATATTCAAACCATTGCTTGGGTGGCCATGCGTCACTTTGGCGCCGCTCGCCTCGAAGAATTAGTCCAATACGCCTTTTTAGAGCAAGGTGAATTAGAAGAATTGCTCGAATGTCAGCACTTTTTATGGAAGCTGCGCTTTGCCCTGCACATGGTGGTGGGGCGCGATGAAAATCGCTTACTCTTTGATGTACAACGCCAAGTTGCTGAACTTATGGGGTATGAAGACGCCACCCAGCTTGCTGTTGAGCAGATGATGAAACGCTACTATCGCACGGTACGCCGAGTGATGGAGCTGAACGAAATGTTGCTGCAGCTATTTAAACGGGCAACATTGGGGCACACAAAAGCCTTAGAAATTCAATCGATAGACAAACACTACCAGCGCCGTGGCACCTTTATTGAAGCGCTCAGCGATGATCTGTTCGATAGCGGCGAAGAAATTGTCCGGCTGTTTTTGTTGGTCGCTAAAAACTCCAACATCAAAGGCATTTACGCGCCAACACTGCGTTCACTGCGCCGTGCAAGGCGTGCTCAGCCGCAAGCGCTGCAAGAAAATCCGCTCTGTCGCCAAGCCTTTATGGAAATTCTGCGCCACCCTCGCGGCATTGTTGCCCTCTCGTTAATGCATAAACACGGTGTGTTATCGGCCTATTTACCCGCATGGCGAAATATTGAAGGCCAGATGCAGTTTGACCTATTCCACGCCTACACAGTCGATGAACATACTCACAGATTGCTGCTCAATATCGAACGATTCTCCCAGCCCGAACAAAAAGAAGAATTTCCCCTAGGCTCGATTCTCATCAACCAACTGCCGAAAAAGGGCTTACTGGTACTCGGTGCAATCTTTCACGATATTGCCAAAGGTCGCGGCGGCGATCACAGTAAATTGGGCTCAAGCGACGCCCTCGCCTTTTGTAAGCTGCACGGGTTAAACGATCACGATGGCCGTTTAGTCGCTTGGCTGGTCGAGAATCATCTGGTGATGTCTGTCACCGCCCAGCGCCGCGATATTTCCGACCCCGATGTGGTGGCCGATTTTGCTAATAAAGTCCGCGATGCCGTGCATTTAAGTTATCTGTACTGCTTAACCGTGGCCGATATCTGCGCCACCAACGAAAAAACCTGGAACAACTGGAAAGGCTCACTGCTGCGTGACTTGTACTTTTCGACCCAAAGGGTACTCGCCCGCGGTAAAGAAAAACCCGTCGACATTCGTGCCAGAGTACGTGAATACCAAGCCAAGGCGAAAAAAGAACTGCTGCGCCGTGGACTGAAAGAGAAAGATCTCGATACCCTGTGGCAACGTTTCAAGGCAGATTACTTTTTACGCCACCAGCCCAATCAAGTCGCGTGGCACGCCGAAGCGATTTTAAAGCATAAACAACAGGATGAGCCCTTAGTTTTAGTCTCAAAACACACCACCCGTGGTGGCACTGAGCTATTTGTCTATTGCCAAGACAGACCAAAGTTATTTGCAACTGTGATGGCGGTACTCGACAATAAAAATATCAACGTCCATGATGCCAACATCATGACCTCAAAAGATAATTATGCCCTCGATACCTTTGTGATCTTAGAACAAGATGGCGAGCCAGTGAGCCAGCTTTCACGCATCCAAAGTATCCGTAAGGCACTCGAAAAAGCCCTGTCGAGCGACAGCCCAAAACTGCCACGCTTTAGAAAACTGTCGCGCAAGATGAAACCTTTTAATGTTCCGACACAAGTGAGTTTCCTCGAAAGCAGTCGTCATGGTACAAGTATGATGGAGCTTATCGCCTTAGATTCGCCAGGATTACTGGCAAAAGTCGGGGATATCTTTTACCGTTGCAACACGACGTTACTCGCGGCCAAGATCACCACCATTGGTGAGCGAGCCGAAGACTTTTTTATGCTGCAAACCAACGATGGCCTGCAGCTTAACGAAACCCAAGAGAATACCCTCAGGGACGCTTTAATCAGTGCCTTGAGTGCAAAGAATATCGAATCAGTTAATTAACGAGACCAGTGGGAGAAGTAAATGGAGGCTTTACGCCAACGTATTGAGGCGGCTTTTGAAGCGCGCGCCGACATCACGCCAAGCACAGTTGACGCCAGCGTGCGTGACGATGTGCAACATGTCATCAATATGCTCGACAAAGGTGAAGTCCGTGTCGCCGAGAAAATCGACGGACAATGGCATGTACACCAATGGCTGAAAAAGGCGGTATTACTGTCCTTCCGTATTTTCGATAACGTGGTTATCGATGGCGCAGAAACCAAATACTTCGACAAAGTGCCGTTAAAATTTGCCGAGTATGATGAAGCCCGCTTCAAAGCGGAAGCGATTCGTGTGGTGCCTTCGGCCACAGTGCGTAAAGGCTCATTCATAGGTAAAAATACCGTGTTGATGCCATCCTATGTGAACTTAGGTGCTTATGTTGATGAAGGCACTATGGTTGACACTTGGGCAACCGTTGGCTCATGTGCCCAAATCGGTAAAAACGTGCATTTATCTGGCGGCGTAGGTATTGGTGGCGTACTTGAGCCATTGCAAGCGGGCCCAACCATCATCGAAGATAACTGCTTTATCGGTGCACGTTCTGAGATTGTTGAAGGCGTGGTAGTTGAAGAAGGCTCAGTGATTTCTATGGGCGTTTATATCGGCCAAAGCACTCGAATTTATGATCGCGAAACTGGCGAAGTGCATTACGGTCGTGTGCCAGCGGGTTCAGTCGTGGTTTCTGGCAACCTGCCGTCAGCCTGTGGCAAGTACAGCCTCTATGCCGCCATTATCGTTAAGAAAGTGGATGCAAAAACCCGCGGTAAAGTGGGTATCAACGAATTACTGCGTATTGTTGATTAACAGTATTCGTTCGATAACATGAGTTACGTAAAAAGATGCCCTCGGGCATCTTTTTTATTGTCGGTAAAATTTAGCCTACAGTTGCGCTGTTATTATCAGGATTAAAAATAAAGTGTTTCATAAAGCACTTAAATCAATCTCTCAACTTCGCGGAAAGCGTTTCTTGTCATGGCAATGGCCCGCCAGCCGATAATCCCCAATGGCTGCTGTGCTTTGTTTATCACCACAAGATATTCTGAATCCAAAAGATTCAACTGCAATAAGGCATCTTCCGATGTCGCCACCTCACTGATGGTAGGCACCGAATGCTGCATGATCTGATGGGCTTTTTTATGTAAAGATGCCCTATCCTGCTCACGCTCAGCCGCTGTGCCAAGTAATGGGCTAAACCAATGCTCCAGCAATTGATGAGTGATCACGCCAATTATCTTATGTTGCTCATCTAATACCACAGCCACCTTAGCGCGAGCAGCAGTAAGCAAACGCTTAACGTCGGCTAATTCATGGTCGAGGGAAATCGTGACGAGAGGTTCAAGGGGCGCGGCACCAATATGATCGCTAATACTCAACTCACGATTAATCAAAATCGCTAAACAGGTTTCGACTATCTCAGGATCAAACAGAGTCCCTTTACCCGCACGCAGCACTTCGGTCATTTTCTCCAGCCCCAAAGATGGACGATAGGGCCTGTGGGATAATATCGAATCGGCAACATCGGCTACGGCAATAATTTTCGCCTCATAGAGAATGGCTTTATCCTTTAAACCCGCAGGATAGCCCGAGCCATCGAGCCGCTCATGATGCTGTAAAATCATCTCTTTGATGGGCCAAGGAAACTCCACATCCTCAATAATTTCAGCGCCATGGAGTGGATGGGTCTGTATTAATGCATATTCTTCTTTTGAAAGCTTCGAAGGTTTGGTCAAGATCTGCGATGGAATGGCCAACTTGCCGATATCATGGACTAAGGCACCAATTTTCAGTCCTTCGAGACGCAGTGGATCTAAGCCTAATTTCTCACCAATCAAATAACTTAATTGCGCCACCGACTTTTGATGCCCTGCGGTATAGGCATCTTTTAGTTCCAATGCCTCAGAAATGGCACTAATAAGCTGGGTTAACGACTGAGATAACTGCTCTTTTTGCGATTTAATGATTTTGGACTGGCGAGAAACAGCGCGCAATGTGCGCGGCAGTTCGATGGTGTGCCATAGGATGCTGGCGAAGGTGAGTAATGATCTTGCATCATTGCGACTATAGGGCTCGTTACGGTCGACCACGCACACTATGCCGACCAAGCGGCTGCGAAACAAAATCGGCACCGCCAAATAACGCCCTGCAAGTAACAGTTTATCTAAGGGCAAATCCCCTAAGCGCCTTTGGGAGTCGGTTTGATTTTGGATGATCGGCTTATAATCTCGCACGCATTCGAGCCATACGCGGCTTTCAAGTTCAGACACTTGGGTATTATCTTCGATGAAATCGGCTTGATTCGCCTCGGCGGGAGGATAGTCTGAACGTGCCGCGAGCGTGAGTGTTTTTGACTTTTCGTTATGCAGCAGAATAAACCCATATCGACTGCCAGTGAGCGACATCGCCTTGGAGACGGCAACTTTAAACACTTCTTCTTGGGAGGATTTAATCACATCTTCAATGTGTTGCAGCCAAGCATCGCTGGCTTGAATCGCTCGGCGATAATCCGAATGCAATTCCTTCATCTGCGGATCTTCAAAATTGATGTCGGATAGAATCAAATACCATCCCATTTCAGGCAAAGAATGCAGCGCAAGATGCACACGTATGCCTCTATGATCTTGTAATTGAAAACCAAGCTCTTGCCCACGTCGCCTTACAATATCGGCGCACAACTCGGCATTAAAGGCACTAAACAGTTGGCTAATGGGTTGATTAATGATTTGCGCCGCCGAACGTTTACAACGCCGGTAAAAGGCTTGGCTCATCCGTAGCACGCGAAATTGCTCATCAAGCTGTGCCCAAGACAAATTCAAACTATCGGGCAAGTCTTTCATTCCAACGATAAGGCTTTGACTAGTTGACATCCAGCACTCCAGTCTTTGATTAGAGCATGGGCGACACGCTTTAGCGTGATATTCGCCCGAATGTGAGCACTATAAAATCTCCAATAAACATAATGATAGCTGATCCCATGACATACGCTGATTAAAATAGGCTGAGCTGAATGTCATGTTATCGCTACGCTTGTCATTACCTTAGCGCGACTGCCTACGCTTTAGAAGACGATCGTTTTATTGCCGTACACGACCACTTGCTCGTTAAGCACTAACTGCAGCGCTTTGCTCAGCACACTCTTTTCTACATCGCGCCCAGCGCGTGCCATTTCTAAGGCGCTATAACTGTGATCGACGGGAATCACGTCCTGCTTGATGATCGGCCCTTCATCGAGGCAATTATTCACAAAATGCGCCGTCGCACCGATAATTTTCACCCCGCGCTCCCAAGCCTGACGATAGGGTGCTGCGCCAATAAAAGCAGGTAAGAAAGAATGGTGAATGTTGATGATGCGATTAGGATATTGCGCCACAAAATCAGGCGTTAATACCCGCATGTACTTAGCCAAGACTAAATAATCGGGTTCGTATTGAGATACCGCAGCCAACAGTGCTTGCTCGTGTTGAATTCGGTCTAAGCCTTCGTGACTCACCAGATGAAAGGGAATGTTAAATTTTTCGGCCAGTTCGCGCAGCGCATCATGGTTGCCCACCACAGCGGCAATCTCGACACTTAAACCACCGTAATAGGCTTTCATCAACAGATCGCCTAAACAGTGCGCTTCTTTCGTCACTAACACCACAATGCGTTTCTTGCCAGCGCTGACCAAGGTCATGTGATTCTTAGCAGGCAGCACGTCGCGCAGATCCTGCAATAACTGTTCGCTGTTAAAAATGCCCTCTAACTCAGTTCGCATAAAGAAACGCCCTTGGGCATTATCCACAAACTCACTGTTTTTGATGATATTCAGTTTATGGGTAAAACAAACACTGGTGATTTTGGCGATGAGGCCTTGGGCATCGGCGCAATCCGTCAGTAAGATTTTACGTTCTATGGATGGCGAAGTATTACCGCGAGTTTCAGTCATTTGTTGCAAAATTGGATCTCCTATATTGTCCCTACATCGAGTTTGCCATAGCAAATCGTGCTGAACAGCATGAAAAACCTATAATGCGAAAATAAAAATGACATTTCAGAGGCTTGAATCAATAAAATGTAAAAATTAAGCAGTTAATTTTGTAAAAACACAATCCTAGCGGCGAGTATCCAAGTAACGCTGCAATACTTTACGTAAGGTTTCGGCCTTAGTGCCGTAAACCACCTGCACACCTTTGCCCATAACGATCACGCCCTTAGCGCCCAACTGACTCAAACGCACCTTATTGACTAACTCGGGCTTGTGTACGCTCAAGCGTAACCGAGTTAAACAGGCATTGAGTTCAACGATATTGTCACGCCCACCTAGCGCCGCAATAATCGCCCGTAAACTTTCTTTAGGTCCTTTATTATCATTATGCTCAAGCCTGCCGGGCGTTTTCAAATTAAAGGCTAAAATACTCAACCTAAACAACAGGTAATATATTATGGCGGTCAAAGGCCCGAGGAAAATAAACCAGCTGGCATTACGGGACAATGGAAATAACAACGTAAAGTCCACCAGCCCTTGGGAGAACACTATGCTGTGGTGAATATCGAGCATGATACAGACAAAGTAAGCGAGCCCAGTGAGTAAGGCGTGAATGATAAATAGGATTGGCGCTACAAACATAAAGGCAAATTCGATAGGTTCAGTCACCCCAGTTAACCAACTGGCCGCCCCCGCCGAGAGCATAATGCCCGCCACACGATTGCGCTCAGAAGGATCGGCGCAGCGCCACATTGCCAGCGCCGCCGCAGGTAATCCCCACATTTTAATCAGATAACCACCAGCAAGGTTTCCCGCCTGCGGATCGCCCGCTAAATAACGCGCCACCTCACCACGGACGACTTCATGCCCTAATAACTGATATTGGCCCACTTCTAAGTAAAAAGGTGCGTTCCAAATATGGTGCAAGCCAAGGGGAATAAGTAACCGCTCTAATGCACCATACACGCCAAAGGCGATAGCCGGTTTTTGATAAACCGCCCAGTCAGATACCCGCTCAATCAATAGCGCTAAGGGTGGCCACACATGGGCGAGCACATAACCTAAGCCCATCGCTAGGGGAATGATCAACAAAGATGCACTGCGGCGTCCCTCAAAGAAGGAGAAAATCGCAGGCAAGCGTATATATTGACTCCAGCGCACCGCAAGACAAGTAATGCCGCCGAGCATCATGCCGCCCGCAATCCCAGTATCTAAGGTATCCATTCCCAATAGAGGCTGGGTTGGGAGTCGATACAAATCAGCTAGCGCGGCTAACGTCGCCGTCATCACCCCATAACCAAACACCGCCGTAAAGGCGGCAATGCCTTGATCGCGGCAAAAGCCAATAGCGACCGCTACGGCAAATAACATCGGCATGATGGCAAAAATGAGTTTCCCCACAGCCAACATCAACACTGTCAGCTCTTCGGGCATAAAAGGAATAGGACTAACGGTGAGGCCAAGCATGACCCCAGCTGCAGGCAAAATGGCAATAGGAATAAGCAGCGCTTGGCTTAAGCGCTGGGCAAATTTAAACCATTGCTGAGTAACGAAACTGCCTAAGCGACGAGCTCGGTCTTGACGACTTGATTCCAGCGTTCTAGCCATTTTATCGCTTCAACCTCAGGTTCCATGGTTTCACAGGCATCGATTTCTAATAATTCTACAAGTGGTTTAGCACCAAGCTCACTCAAAAGCGCATCTATAGACTTACCGGCGCCGCAAAAGGTTTCATAACTTGAATCACCCAGTGCGATTACACTGTAGTTAAGCGCAGGTAAATAGGGCGCAAGATTTTTAAGATTATGATACCAAGGCTGAATATCTTCGGGAAAATCCCCTTGGCCTGTCGTAGAAGTGACCACAACTAACAATTCATCCTGCGGAGGAATAAAGCTGGCGATGTCATTAGGTTGCCACAATGTGACATCATAACCTAAAACTTGCATTTCTTTCTCTAGGGTTTCGGCGGCAAATTGTGCACTGCCATAGACAGTGCCAAACACCAGATTCACCTTTTTCATGGTACACTCCACATCGCGTTGCAAACCTTATTAGGCTGACCATACTTTATTGTTCAGCGGATGGGCAAGCTAAGGCGCAAAATTTTTATAAATCAAGTCATTGAGCATGAGGAAATATCTGATGCGACAGTCCACCCGCCAAAAACACCTCAAGCAACACCACAAAACAACCCATATTCGACGTAAAAATTATTTCCACTCCGCCCAGCAAAATCTCACATCGCCACTCGCGCCTACCTCTGGATTCTCAACCTTAGCCGTCATGATGCAAGAATTGCGTCCACAAACCGCACAAACACCGCAACGCCTCGACTAATTACCGCCAGACTCATTTTGATTGGACAGTTTTAATTGAACCGTTTTAATTGAACCGTTTTAATTGAACCGTTTTAATTGAAAGTGTTGATTCGACTGTTATGGGTTCGATAGTTTTGATTCGATTGCTTAGTGTCAATAGCCAAGCCAAGCGAATGACTTTTGATGCCACTCACTTGGCTGACGGCCAATTATGTCGAGATTGTCTCAGTTGAGATTGTCTGAGTTAAGGTCATGAGTTACGCATTTCCAGCTGGCATCTCTTCCGTGACGATTAACAACTCAGCCTGTTGACTCAAGCTCGCCTCGTCCCAACCTAGCTCGGCAAACACGGTTTCCCACTGAGGCTCGAGCTCAGTTTCTATGCTGAGCCGAACTTGAGTCACTGGATGGGTGAAGCTGAGCTTTTTCGCGATAAGCCACAGGCGATTAATGCCAAAATGCTCGCGGAAAAACGCATTTTGCTTACCGTCACCATGGGTGGTATCACCGACAATAGGGTGACGTAAATGCGCCATATGTCTTCTGAGCTGATGTTTACGCCCCGTTTTAGGGCTCAAGCGTACTAGTGCGAATCGGCTAGTGGGATATCGGCCCGAGGGATACGGAATCTCAGTATTGAGTAATGGCTCATAAGCCGTCACAGCCTCCTGCGCCGCTTTGTTAGGATCGGCGTTCTTATCGCTCAACTCATCCAACTCAACCTTAAGCGCATAATCTAAAATACCACTCTCATGCATATTACCGCGCACTAAAGCCAAATATTGCTTTTCAATCGTATGGGAAGCAAATTGCTCACACAGTGCATTAGCCACTTCACTACTCTTGGCAAACAAGAGCACGCCGGATGTCGGCCTGTCGAGTCGATGCACAGGAAACACATGACAACCGACTAAGTCGCGGGTCAGCTGCATGGCAAAAAATCGCTCCCGACGCGCTAAATAACTGCGGTGGACCAATAGGCCTGCAGGTTTATGAATTGCCACTAAGTGATCATCTTCATAAAGAATTTCAATCTCAGGCGCCTGCTCTTCTGAATCATCCTCTTGGGATGCATTCAGTGCATTTTTAGGCGTTTCAAGCCAGATATCATCTTGATTCATTTAACAACATATCCAATTCATTCAATACGCCAATCAGAGCTTGGCGCGGGGGCATATCCTGCCAAACATGTTCAGCCATAGGGGCTATCGCAATTTGCGTCGGCAATGGCGCACCCGTTTCGATTAAAGTCTGCATTCTAGGCAGTAAAATAAACTGCAACCACTGCTCAAGGGGCATAAGATCACAGGCAAAAGGCGCTGTGCTTGCCATTGCTGTGGCAGAAGGCGCCTGCTCAGACCACAACTCGGCCGCTTGCAGCGCTTGGGCAATCTGAGCCAATTTAGCTTGGGTTTGACTGTATAACATAGCTTTCAGATCCATTCTCATGTTAGCCACTGTGATTGAAGAACTTGCCACAATCCACAGGCCGAATAGGTCGATTAAAGTGCCGCAATCATACCATCCAGGCGCACTTCCCCCTATAATGGCGCCAATTTATTGAGCCTCTTTGATTGATATGGCAGCCAAATGACTGAAATTACAACTTTAAGCCAGTTTTTAACCACAGCCAAAACCCAGTTCCAAGTGTATGATCTTGGCCGTAGGGTTCAACATATTGATATGCTCGCGTTTCACCAAATAGAATCTCTCGCTACCCCTTATCCTTACCCTATTCAAGGACATGCGCAGTTTGCTATCGTCTTTTGGGATGCGAGTCAGCAACACTTTATTTGGTTTCTAAAACTGGCCTTAGATGAGCAAGGATTACTGTCGCCTGCACCGCGCTCACAATTTATCGAAATGATATTAGCGGCATTAGGGCAAGATCCCACTCAGCCACTCAGTGATGAGCAGCAAGAACGACTCGCGAATAATCCGTTTAACTTCAAGCCAAGCCAGGAAAAACTCGCCGTATTCAACGCACTCGTTCGTAAACAACTCGGCCAACGCGCGTCATCGCAATACGAATTTGCCGTGCAGTACCTGTCAGGCCAAGTAGCCCCAGCACAATGGCAACATATTGGGATGCAAGGCATAGCCGATGTATGTGCGCGCGCAAATGAGTTTGATCATGAGCAGCACTTAGTATCGAGTTTTGATACTGCCGCCATCGAAGTGCAAATCGCCCTATGTCAGTGTCTTGAGCACTTACTGATTAGCGACACGCTCGCCGATAAAATTCTCGCGAAACTTCAAGATGCAGCCCCAGAACACCAAGCTTATTTCCTACGGGCTTTGGCTTCTAGCGCCAAACACAGCCAACAAGCGTTCGAACATCTTCACGGCCAAGCCTCTTTAGATACCAATGCCCTCATCAGCATTGCCGGGCGTAACTGGTCGGTATTAAAACAAGATTCAAGTCGCAGTCTTTACTTAGAAGCCCTAGCACTGCAGCCCCAAGCCTTTTTTAATCAGGTCTTTGCTGATATTGTGGCTATCCCTAGTTTGCGCAATCAACTACTAGGCGAATTAAGAAACCCCAATCGAAGCGTTCAACTATCACAAGCCATAGGTGGTTTGTTTAAGGCAGCAAGCAAATGATGTCAGATTTACTGTTAATTATTGGCCTCGTCGTGATTGCCGCATTTTTTTGGCAGTTACGCCAAATGGCAGAGTTGAGCCGCATTTTTGCCGAAAAAGAATGTTGGCGACAAAAAGTGCAACTGTTAGCCATAGCAATGGAAACCGCCCGCCCAAGTATTGGCGGCACCACGGGGATTTGTTGGAAAGCGAAATATTTATTTGAATTCAGCACTGACGGCATTAACCAGTACAGTGGCCATATTTGGATGCAAGGTAAGAAAATTCAAAAAATAGAATGGCCTATCTTCCCAGAGCCCGAATGGCAAGAAGCGCCGACAGCACAGGGGAAATTTGGCGGTTGTGGTACGCAAAGCGGCTGTAGCTCAGGCAAGTGTCATTAAGTTTTATCGACTATGATGCCCAAATAAGCTGTTCGCCAGAATAGAGAATAATCAGTCATTCTTTGGTGCTGCAAAATAACTCGCTATAAAAATAAAAAAAGAAAGGGCGCGGCCCTAAAGCCACGCCCTCCTATTCTCTGTTAAGCTATCCTGCTATTTTTGTGCTCCCTGCACCATCCATGCGTCAATCTGCGTCCTGCTTCATCCCTGCTCAATCCTTGAGGTCCCTGTACTCATGTACTTCCCTATCTCTTGGTCATCCAGTCCCAAGCTTGCTCTTTCCTGAGCGGTTCCATCATCATCCATGAAACGGGTATTGCATCCATTCAATTGCACTCCATGTGCCATTGCCATCCTATGCAATGAGTCTATCAATCCTTGATAGTCTCCCTTCCTTGGTATTGGCTCTCTTTCATCCTGAAAGGCCTATATCCCTATCATTCCTTAAGTCACATTCCTTAGTCACTGTTCGATCATCCTGATCGCCAACATCCTGTTGCCCGTAATTCCTTCTACAAGATGAATTCTACGCCAACCAACGAAAGTACTCATTGCGGATTATTTAAAATGTTAACGAAAATGGTGAGTTTAACTAATAAGAAATATACTAACTGACTGATATAAATATAAATAATAACCAACCTCAAGACATAACCCCCCTTTTAACCTACAAATTACTTACATACTTGTAGGAGATCTCTTACACGAAGGATGGCAATTCGAATCAAAAGTAAGCAAAACGCTAGATGTTCTCCCCTGAGGACTTATACATAAACCGCTATTGCTCAAAGTTCGACAAGCATTCAGCGCATTACCAGAAAAAAATTATTAAGCAATAAGAGAAGTAAGAGAAGTAAGACTGGTAAACATGCTTTGCGGTGAGAAGTCTTTAAGCAGAGTTAAAAAGTCAATGTGAATAGCGTTATAGCTTGGCAAAGCAAGATTAATGCTGAAAATGAACCAAAGAAAAGGGCGCAACTAAAGTGCGCCCCATTTATCCTTTGTAAGCCGTCCTGCTCGATTTGTGCTCCCTGCACCATCCATGCGTCTGCTTGCGTCCTGCATCGTCCCTGTAATCCCTTTTCGTCCCTGTGTATCAAACTTGCGTGAGATAACACTCAGTCCTTTGACCTGTAAATCCATTTTACAGAGCCTGTCACTTCCTATGACTTTTTCCTATTGCATCCTGCAAAATTTGTCTTCCATAGAGTAGTACAAGCTGTTCACCCTTATACTTTATCCTTGTCTCGACACATCCTGTCTCGAGTTCATGCTTAATCCTTAAGCGTGTCCTGTATTCTTCCTGAAATTCATCATCCTGACGATACGACTCACTGTCTCTAATCATCCTTGAAAAGCAATCCTGCTTTTCCTTAGCCTATCCTAGGCGAATGACAGTTTTCCTACCGTCAGCGATTTCAACCTTGAAATCTTAATTCGTTGCTTCTTGCGTCCCTTTGGCCTGTTTCGCTTTCCTTGCTATCCATTTGCTTTGGCCATGAGTGAATTCTACGTTAACCGTAACTTTTTTGTTCGGCTCAAAGAACGGACTACAAAATAAATTACAGTTGAACAGAAGGTAAATAATTATAAGTTAATGATTATAATTAAAATTAAACGCAACAGAACAAAAAACAATCAAAAATAAAACATTATGTCCTACAGCGTTTGTAAGCGATCTCTCACACGGGCATGGGCATCTCACTCGGACGGCTTTTTTAACGCTTAAAAAAGCCGCTGATCATCTGAGCAAACATCACCCAATCAGCCATTAAACTGTAAAAGGGATACTGAAATGTCGCGGGTCGATTCTTCTCAAATACTAAGTGTCCCACCCACGCAAAACCGTAGCCAACGACCGGAATAAACCAACATAGCCACCAAGCTTGTGAAACCAAGGCAATGCCAATCAGCAGCAGGACTACGCAACTGCCAACAAAGTGTAATTGCCGGCAAGTCGGGTGCTGGTGTTGGGATAAATAGAAAGGATAGAAATCGGCGAACCGTTTATAAGAGTGAGTCATCTTGTTGAACCGAATAGAATAATAACTGACCATGGACACTGCCGATATTGAGCTCGCCTAAAGAGACAAAGTCATGCTGGGTAAATAACTGCAGATGGCTCTCTTGAGCGACAAACACACCAATGCCATCCAAATCCGGCTGCTCATCACACCAACTCACTACCGCTTGCACTAACTTATGTCCGAGTCCTTTGTGCTGCTCGTTCGGTGCAAGGGCGATAAACTGCAAAATACCGCAGTGCTTACTGGGTAAGAGTTCGACAATACTGGACTCTTTTTTCATCAACGCTTGGGTCGATTGCCAGCCAGTACCTAACAACATCTTTAAGCGCCAATGCCAGTAACGCCCTTCTCCCAAAGGCACTTCTTGCGTTACCACACAGGCTAAACCAACCAGTCTTTCATGGTCGAACAAACCTATGAGTGCTTGTTTTTGTTGCCATAACGTATTGAGTTCTTCGCGGATCGCGGCGCGCAGTTTTTGCTCGTAAGCGGCTTTATCTGAGGTAAAAAGTGAATCGACAAAAAAAGGGTCATCATGATAAGCGTTGTAGAGGATAGAGGCGGCAATGCGTAAGTCTTCCGCGGTCAAATAGACTGCACGGCAGTCTTCCAAGGTTTCATTGTCCATTATTAGTATTCCTTGACTTAGCTCACACTTTTTATGAGTAACAATTAATTTACCAAGGAAACGGAAAAGTGCAAATTTTAATCATAGATTGCATTTTTCAATCAGGCGCTTACTCTAAACGAAGGCACTATACTGAAAAGGAAATAATGATGGATACAACTCCAGTAGACCTAAGCCACTTATTCGAGCAACTCGGTTTAGACAGTAGCGATGAAGCCATAGCGCAATTTATTGCAACCCATGACATCGACCATCACATTCATCTAAGCCAAGCGCCCTTTTGGACCCCAGCTCAAAAGAGCTTTATCATCGAAGGCCTAGAAGCTGATGCCCTCTGGACTGAGCCCATTGAGCAACTAGATACTCAGCTACGTAAGCTATAAAACTCGCGGGTTAAATTTTACTGTAAGCCGTTTCACCCCAACCCACTAAGGCATTGTTGCTCAGCACGATAGGTGTGCATTCATCCTTAGTGGTTTTTCCATCGCCATTATTGCGCTGGGTACGATAAAACAACACTAAGACTTCTTTATTCGATTCACCTTGTTGAGCACTTTGTTGAATGTAGGCTTCACTAAAATCAGCGGTGCCCATTAAGATCATCACTTGGTCTTTGGGCATCCCTAAACTCAGTTTGGTTAAGTTAGTGCGGTTTTTATCTTGCACTTTCTCCCATGATTCGCTGCTATCCCAACCCGATTCGCCATCACCGACATTGACCACACAGCCGCTAAGACCTAAGCTTGCAAGCCCTAAAAAAGTGATGGCGATAAGTTTGTTATTCAATTTATGGTTAATCATGTGACATCCTGTGTGATTATTATTTTTTGCTTGAAAAAGCGATTTAGGCAGGACAATAAGCAAAATAGATGCCAAATGACAACGCACTGTTTTTAAATGAAAAAACTTACGTGGTCTTTTAAGATTAGTTTAAATCATTCAACAAATTAAGGAATTTTGCTAATTATGAGTCCACTTGACCAAGTATTAGCGGCTGCACGTTCGCTCGAAGCCTGCGGTAAAGTACCGAGCCTTGCCTTAATAAAAACCCGTTTAGGTAGCAGCCTACCTTTACCGATATTGATCCAAGGCTTGCAGCAATTTAAATCTATGCCTAAGGCGGATCGCGAGCGTTTAGCCGAGTTACAAGCCATCAGCCCGACAATCGAAGCCGCTGCAACTAACGATACCTTGACGCTTGCGCTGCTTGCCGATCGCCTGCAGATACAACAGGCATATTTTGAACGTCATGCTGAGCAGCAAAAAGCAGAAATCATGCAATTGAAAAACGAACTGCTTGAACTAAAACAACGCATCAACTTATTAGAATCCCAAGGAAAAACCGCTTAATGTTTGTCACTGAACTGCGTTTTGAATGCTTCGCCGACACCACTATCTCTGCCGCCGAAAAAGCCATTAATCAGCTCCTTGAAGCCTATCGAGCTAATGGCCAAATCTTAGGGCGAGAATTTGCGGTCGCCTTTAATGACGGTGAGTTTAGAGTGCGTTTACTGATGCCAGAGAAAAGCAGTTTAGCGCATAAATATCACAGCCCTTGGGTCAAAAAAGCATTAGCAGAGTTAACCGACGCTAAGCTACTCGCGCCGCGGGAAAAGTTTATCGGTCAGGACATTAATTCTGAGGTCAGCAATACCGACACACCGAGCTGGCAACTGCTGTATACCAGCTTTGTACACATGTGCTCGCCCCTGCGCAGCGGCGATAATCTACTGCCGATTCCCTTATATCGACTTCCAGCAACCTTTAATGGCGATCACAAACGCATTATCCGTTGGCAGAGCGAATGGCAAGCCTGTGACGAGTTACAAATGGCGGCGGCCACCAAAGCAGAATTTGCCGCACTTGAGGAATTATCGAGTCCAGACAGTGATTTATTTCGCAGAGGTTGGGATTTGCGCGGCCGTATCGAATATCTCACTAAAATTCCGACCTATTACTACTTATACCGCGTCGGCGGCCAAGATTTGGCCTCCGAAATGGCGCGACCTTGCCCACGTTGTGGCAGTCATGATTGGAAACTCGATGAACCTTTATTGGATATGTTCCACTTTCGCTGCGAGCCTTGCCGCATAGTATCGAATCTGTCTTGGGATCATCAGTAACATCATCTTATCTCGCTGTAGACCTCAACCTAAGATAAGCCACGCTTAGGTTGAATGTTCCGCTCAAACTAAGTGTTGTTGAGCGTTAACACTCTGACTAAACGTGGTTGAAGGCTAAGAGCTCGCAGCAAGATAAAGAGCCCAGCTCCCACCAACTAGCGTTTACCAAAGAGGTTTTGCCACATACGTTTAAAGCTGGCAAAAATCCCCGGATGTTCTAATGCGGGCATAGACAGTTCTTCATGTTTAACGGGTGGTGCAATTCGTGGCGATAACGCCTCAATAAATTCCGCTAAACTTGGCGACAATTGCTGGGTGGGGATCTCACCTGGAAGCTCAATCCACACGCTGCCATCACTGTTGTTGATGGTGAGCATTTTATCGCCCTCATCTAACAAACCGATAAACCACGTCGGTGGCTGCTTGAGCTTTTTCTTCATCATCAGATGACCAATCAGGTTTTGCTGCAGGCAGGTAAAATCATCCTCATTCCACACTTGCAGTAACTCACCCGTGCCCCATTCTGAGTCGAATAGTAACGGTGCAGAAAAATACTGACCGTAAAAATGATTGATTTCTGGCCATAAAGTCAACTCAAGCGCATGCTCAACATTGGCAAAACTGCCTTCGACTTCGCGTTTAACCGGCTGCCAAGAAACGGCTTGATCAAGATCAGCATGAAATTCGCCTTGAATACACACAGAAGGCTCACCCTGTGGGTAATAACGCGGTAGTTCACCTAAACTCGTTAGGTAAGCTTGATGGTAGTTTTGCAAAAATTTATCGAGTGCGGGCAGACAAGACACTTAAGCACAATCCAATTTCAGGTATAATGTGCGCCTATTTTGACATGGAAACAGTATTGATGACACAGAATCACGATCCCTATAGTGATGCGCAAGCGCTTGTTGGCCTGACTTTAGGTAAAGCCACAGACTATCAAGCCGAGTATGATGCGTCGCTGCTGCAAGGGGTTCCACGCTCACTAAACCGTAATGCTATTGCACTCACTGGGACGTTACCGTTTCATGGTGCCGATATCTGGACGGGTTATGAGCTGTCTTGGTTAAATGCTAAAGGTAAGCCTATGGTGGCCATAGCTGAATTTCATTTAAGCTATGAAAGCCTGAACCTGATTGAGTCGAAATCGTTCAAACTGTATCTCAATAGCTTTAATCAAACCAAGTTCGATAGCATAGATTCACTGCAAAAGACCTTAGTCGCAGACTTAAGCCAATGTGCTCAAGGTGATATTAGCGTTAAAATCATCGAACCAAAAAGCTTTGGCATTCAGCGTATTATCGAGTTACCAGGCACGTGTATTGACGATCTCGATATTGAAGTCAGCGATTATAGTTTTAATCCTGATTACTTGGAAAACAGCACGGACGATAAGCAAACAGTTGCGGAAACGCTTAATTCAAACCTGCTGAAATCCAACTGTTTGATCACTTCGCAACCCGACTGGGGCAGCGTAATGATCCGTTATCAAGGGCCTAAAATCGATCGCGAGAAACTGCTGCGCTATTTGATTTCTTTCCGCCAACATAACGAGTTCCACGAGCAATGTGTCGAGCGAATTTTTGTCGATTTGAAGCGTTTCTGTCATTGCACTAAATTGACCGTTTACGCCCGCTATACGCGCCGCGGCGGTTTAGATATCAACCCGTATCGCAGTGACTTCGAGCAACCTGGCGAAAGCCACAGACTCGCAAGGCAGTAATTAACGTTCGTTCGAGTATCAGATTACGAACTAAGGTTTAGAACTGAGAAAAAACCAAGGTTAAAAACCGAAACTAAGCTCTGAATCGCTAGCCTAGTTGCTAGCAAGATTCAGAGCTTTTTCATTTACCGTGCTCGCACTGGCATCGAGCAATAAGCTTCGTAGCCATTGATGGCTCGGGTTTTGGGTGTATTTACTGCTCCACACCATATACAAATCAATGGGTCTTGTTTTCAGTGGCATAGGTAAAATCTGGATGCCGAACAACTCGGCGTACTGACTGGCGTATCGCAAAGGCGCTATGCCGATAGCCTCACTTTTGCCTACGGTAGCAAACATACTCAATAAAGATGACTGCTCACTATACATCTTGCGTCTAGGCAAGACGCCTTCGGTAAACAAATCCCCCGCAGTAAGATTAAAACGCCGCATATTCAAAAAGACGTGTTTCTCCTCAAAATACTGCTCATGGGTAATGGCGCCTTGAATCCGAGGATGCTGCCGACTGACGATACACACTAAGGTTTCGGTGAAGAGTAATTTGCTCGAGAGCAAACTTTGCTGCGCGGGTTTAATGTCTATCGCCACAGCGACTCGCTCAAGCAAGATATCGCGATATAAATCAGCTTCCTGTGGCGGTGATTCCCGAAAAATCACTTCAATATCCGCATCCTGTAATAAAGCCTGCACACCGGTTTGCAGCGCTTCGATAACCGACTCATTGGCATACACATAGAAGCGTCGCTGACTGCACTTTGGATCAAAATGCTCAAACCCCAGCAATACAGTTTCGATATCTGCCATTGGCTGCTCAAACTTACGGTACATTTCCCGCGCCACTGCCGTCGGTTCAATTCCCCTCCCAACCCGATTGAACAGTGACTCCCCGACCCATACCCTGAATCGACTGATCGCGTTACTGACTGAAGACTGAGTTAAGTCCAACTCTTCAGCCGCTTGCGTGAATGAACGAGTACGGTAAACCACCATAAACACCCGCAATAAGTTTAAATCTAATGGCTTTTGTGTCGGCATAAGGGAAACTACTCATTCACAATATGAATATTACAACCCAAGCTAACGCGAGTTATCTAAATACACAAGCTGTCTATACTCAAACCATCAACGACACTATCCCTCCTATCTGTAGGTAAAATTATGCAAAAATCTTTGATGACATTGAGTATTATCGCAACGTTCACCCTCAGCGCTACAGCGGCAGAACACGAGCATGAACATATCAGTCTGCACTATCAGGGAAAGCCTGCGACCCAGCAAACCACTGAGGTCAACAAGGCCACAGCAGCCACTCTAAATTACACCGATAAAAAAGCCTTTGAAGAGTTCTCTAAGAATCTCATCGCCGAACTCGATGAACCAACAGCCGCCATTTTGCGCACTGAATTTAGCTTTATCGGCGACAAAACCCCAGACACTGTCAATCCATCACTCTATCGCCAAGCCCAGTTGAATATGGTGTCTAACGGCTTATACAAGGTCACAGAGGGGATTTACCAAGTTCGCGGTACTGACTTGTCGAACTTAACGCTTATCCGCGGTAAAACGGGGTGGATCCTTTATGACGTGCTGCTCACCAAAGAAGCGGCAAAGTTATCATTGGAATTTGCCCTAAAAAACTTGCCTGAGGGTAATGACTTACCTGTGGTGGCGATGATTTATTCCCACAGTCATGCGGACCATTTTGGCGGTTCCCGTGCAATCAAAGACATGTACCCTAAGGTCAAAGTCTATGGTTCAAATAACATTACCAAAGAAATTGTCGACGAAAACGTCCTCGCCGGTAATGCCATGAGCCGCCGCGCGGCCTATCAATACGGCGCAACATTAGAGCGAAACGATCAAGGCATTGTCGATGCAGCGCTCGCCAAGGGATTATCCAAAGGCGAAGTGACCTACGTTAAACCCGATGTCACCTTAAACGGCAAAGATAAGTGGGAAACACTCACCATTGATGGCATAGACATGGTGTTTATGGATGCCTCAGGCACAGAAGCCGCCTCGGAAATGGCCACCTATATTCCCTCAATGAAAGCCCTGTGGACGGGTGAACTCACCTACCATGGCATGCACAACATTTACACCTTGCGCGGTGCAAAAGTCCGTGATGCCATCAAATGGTCAAAGGATATCAATGCATTGCTGACACGCTTTGGCGATGATGCACAGGTACTTTTCGAGGCCCATTCAGCGCCCGTCTTTGGCAATGCGGATGTAAATGCTTACCTCAGAATGCAAAGGGATAACTATGGCCTAGTGCATAATCAAACCCTGCGTCTAGCCAATAATGGCGTGGGTATTCAAGATATTGGCGATGCGATTCAAACCACCATTCCTAAAGCCGTGCGCGACACTTGGTATACCAATGGTTACCATGGTACCTACAGCCATAATGCCAAAGCCGTGTACAACATGTATTTAGGCTATTTCGATATGAATCCAGCCAACTTAAACCCGCTACCGACTAAGGATGAAGCGAAGAAATTTGTCGAGTATATGGGCGGTGCTAAAGCTGTGGTTAAACATGCCAAGGCCGACTATGCCCAAGGTGAATACCGTTTCGTGGCGACGGCACTGAATAAAGTGGTCATGGCAGAACCCGATAACGAAAAGGCCAGACAATTACTTGCCGATACCTATGAGCAACTGGGCTACCAAGCCGAAGGCGCAGGCTGGCGTAACATTTATCTTACCGGCGCCCAAGAGTTACGCGTAGGGATCCAACCCGGCGCACCCAAATCGGCATCGGCAGATATTTTAGGTGAAATGGAGATCTCGACTCTGTTTGATTTCCTCGCCGTAAAAGTCGATAGCATCAAGGCCGCTGAACTTGGACTGTTAAGGCTTAATGTGATTAACCCCGACACTAAAGAAACACTCTTCGTCGAGTTAAGCAACGGTAACTTAAGCAATATTAAGGTTGATAAACCAATGGAGGCCGACACCAATCTTTATATTGATAAGCGCTACATTACCGGGATTTTACTCGGCAAAGTGACCCTCAAAGACTTACTTGCCAACGGCACAGCCAAACTCGAGGGCGATAAAGCGGCCTTCGGTAAGATAGCGTCGACCTTAGTAAAATTTGATGAAAACTTTGAAATCGTCCCACTTCCGAACGCGAAGTAGTGACATCAACGCCCTGATGATTCAGGGCGTTTTTATGGAAAAAGATTAACTAGCGTATATTCGCCTTGAACACTTCTAACACTTGGCTGGCGCTAGCGTTATTGGCTAACGTAAAGTACAAATAGCCATCACCACGAAATGCCCTGTCTAATTCAAGTAGTAAATGGGTTTGCTCGGCTTCACACACCACAGAAATTTCAATCTCACGTATCGTATTTAACCCTAGATTACGCGGCTTAAACTCAAATTCTTGATAACATCCAGAGGTTGAGCGAAAGGCGCGGGTATTCAAGAATCCCTGCTCAACATCGGCCTTATAAAGTACATAACCCATACTAAACATAGCATTAAGCACATGTTCAAGGACTGGTGTAGGCATGACAACCAAAACATCGGTGTCGCTAGGGTCAATCGCTGAATCAATATCTACACCTGTTTGCAGCCAAACTTGACACTGATTATTCCGCACAGGTAACTGAGTAAATGGCGTTTCAGGATGCAACTTACCACTGAAAGGAATGTTGCGCACTTCACCAGCTTGGATCTCAAAAGAATCGCTTAAACGCCAAGTTGCAAGTTTATGATTTTTAAAATAATCGCCATTATCTGTACTCACTTTAACTTTAGTCATTAACGCCAAGTCGAGTCCCGAAATTCTCTGCGCCACATTGCCGCCTTTAACGACGATTGTCGCGTTAAACATTTGGCCCGGCAACAAGCGATTATCTTCCAGTAAAGTATCGACACTCGCGCCGCCAATTCCGACAGAGGCAAGCATTTTTTTAAACATAGGGGTTCCTTATCCAGTGAACCTATTAACTATCATCAACCTAGTTCCAAGTGATTGAGGATAATGTTGTCAGATTAACAAAGCAGAATTAGTTCGCAGAACCTGGCGTTGGCGCTGCAGTTTTGCACTCAAGTAATAATTGCTGGAAATGCGCACCTAAGTCTTGTTGGGCAAATTGCTCGCTCGCAGTCGCCATTTGCTTAAGGCTTTGTAAGGCTTGATCTAAACCTTGTTGCTCGATGAGGCTTTTAGCATAGGCCGCCGCATCGGCGCCTTTTTGCAGCAAGCTCGCGACCTGATCAAAACTGATATCTTGTTCCATCACTTTCTGTAAGTCACCCAGCAATTCTGCCACCTTGGCCGACTCCACCAGCGAGCCCTCAACATTCACTAACTTGCCAAGCGGATCTTGGCTCAGTTTTTCAGCCACGCAGGCCGAAACTGTGCCCGCCGCTGCGCTTTGGGCCACAACATCTAAGCCATTAGCACGAATTTGCTCAACCACTTGCTGCAATTGTGGATCTTGGGCTAACCAAGCCTGCTCTAATTGTTGCTTTTCATCGCCACCAAAATAACCACAACCAGATAGCATCACCAGCATAGTAGCCGGTAACATGCACTTAATCTGTTTCATTGCTAAACCTCATTTAATACATTCAAATTCAAAATATTATCGGCGTGACTATACCCAGCAATGTTTAACCGAAGATGAATAAAAGTTGATAGCAAGATAAGACTGAGAAAGAACCATGGCTAAATGCGATCGCGAACTTCAGCGGTTTATCTGAGTTTACTGGCGTGAAAAAACACGCATTATCGCCGTTAATCAGCAACAAGTAAGTACTCTATACTGCTCAGCTGTGCGGTTAGCGTTAAAGGAAGACTGGCGTTACCGGCATGCGCTAGGCTAATGGCAAAGCGATACTCCTCGGTCAAACGACCAAAATGTGCCTGCCAATGCATAGGGTCTGCTAAATCCAGTGTGTGTATTGGAATTTGTAGCGGGACTTGTAATGAAATATGTGGATAAACATTAAGCCTCTCTGCTACGCCGCAGGATTGCCTTAATGCGGTATCTTGACACGATAGCTCAAGCGATTCGACTGCCAGTTGTTCGAACGGCTTTAGCTCAAAGGCGAAGGATTTGAGCGACTGCGCTAAGCCGAGTCCTGTCGCCTTGATATAGGACTCCTTTAACGCCCATAAATCGAAAAAGCGCTGCCGCTGACCCGCTTCATCGGCGAGAGCGAGCAAGGCTGACGTTTCTTGGGGAGAAAAATAATGATTTAGGATTGAATAGATATCCGTCTTCGGCCGAGATCTTTCAATATCGACCCCAAATAAACCAGACTCAACGCCATGAAACTGAGCCACACCAATCAATAACCAATCGCCGCTATGGCTTAGGTTAAACTCAAGCCCAGTTTGCTGCCGTAATGCCGTCGTTAAGCTCGGTTTACCCTTAGCGCCATATTCGAAACACCAATCCTGTGGCGATAAATCCGCATAGTGAGATAACACGGCCCGCAGCGCCGCCCTGACCTGTAATCCCTTCATTTGCGCCTTGGGATCGCGATAACGCGCGACCTTGGCGAGTTCATCATCACTTAACCAAGACTGAGCGAGTGATGTTTGCGGCAATGAAATATCGCTCAGAGGAATAAAAAATAGATCCACATTCACGCCGTTTTTGCTAAATGTTCTGGAGTCGGTCATTTGAGAGCCTTGCAGGACAAAGCCTTGCGGCTGATGGTTATCATTGTCTGGCTTTTTGGAGAGCACTTAGCAACACTCTTATCTGGGTTCATCGTTATCTGAGTTCATTATGCATCTTAAATAGTTTCAACTAAGCCCGAGTTCAATTCTGAGCAACTCTCTAATTAGAGCAATTCTTAGAACGACCCTGAACGCCATCCTAAGCGTAAATTTTTGCTGCAATTGCGCCAAGGTTTTGCGCCCAAATTAACAGGTTTAGCCGCACAGTCTCATTCATGACGAAAGGGCAGTAAGCCAATATAGGGCTATTTTACCCCGCTAATTCAAAAAAGCGGTCTTTATCGCCCCTAAAATTTAATTCTTCCACTATCAAAGTATTAAAAAGCCCAAGCGGTCAGCGAAAACCCAACGTAACGCACAGAAAATACCATTACTCAACGAAAGCCAATAAATTCCAGTCCCAGATGATTGTATCGACCCGAAACCTCAGGTAATCTGCATCCCCATTAAGTGACACAGATGATAAGCACAGGTTTTACGATGAGTGTCACTATGTTCTTCAAGAGTGCCACAGCTGACTCAGCCAAAATGGCTTCTCAGTCCCAATAGATTATGTCGGATGATAATTATTATTAATGGCAGCTCGCGACTCTCAATCTAAAGCGCCGTCTTACGCCCCCAAGAGCACGACTCAAGCGGCGAAAAAAGACAGCACACCTCGGCATCGCAACGCCACCACCACGCCTGAAATGCGACTCTTTATCCAGCAATCGGATCTGAGCGTCAGCCATCTGGCAAAAATTTTAAATATTACTGAGGCAACAGTCCGCAAATGGCGGAAGCGTGAGTCCATTAGTAACAGTTCGAACACTCCCCATCACCTCAATACCACGCTCACGCCGATGGAAGAATATGTGGTGGTGGGATTACGCTATCAACTCAAACTCACCTTAGATAGATTGCTCAACGTCACCCAAACCTTTATTAATCCCAATGTGTCGCGCTCCGGTCTTGCCCGTTGCTTAAAGCGCTATGGCATATCGCGGCTCGATGAATTTGAAGCACCGCAAGTCCCCGAACGCTATTTTAATCAATTGCCTGTGACGCAAGGCAGCGATATCCAAACCTATACGGTCAATCCAGAAACCTTGGCTAAGGCGCTCGCATTGCCGAGTACCGACGGCAATACTGTGGTGCAAGTGGTGTCTCTCACCATACCGCCGCAGCTCACTGAGCAAGCTCCAAGCTCAGTACTATTAGGCGTAGACACAGCAAGTGATTGGATTTACCTCGATATTTATCAAGACAGTAATACCCAAGCGACCAATAGATATATCGCCTATGTCCTCAGACATGGGCCGTTTCATTTACGAAAGTTGCTCGTTCGCAACTATCACACCTTCTTAGCCCGTTTTCCCGGTGCCCATGGCACGCCAAAGACAAACGCGGCTGGATCCCAAAACAAGGTCACCGTATCCAGGTCGACCCGTGGAGACTCTTTATGAGCCATACCCCTTCTGTACCTAATTCTGCGACTGAGTCAAAAAAAGATAAACGACTCAACAAACGTTTGAAAGATATGCCTGTTGCCATCGTCGGCATGGCAAGCATCTTCGCTAACTCGCGTTATTTAAATAAATTTTGGGATTTGATCAGCGAAAAAATCGATGCCATTACTGACATCCCAGACACCCATTGGCGCGCCGAAGATTACTACGATGCCGACAAAAGCAAAGCCGATAAAAGCTACTGTAAACGCGGTGGTTTTTTACCAGAAGTCGACTTTAATCCAATGGAATTTGGTCTGCCACCCAATATTCTTGAGCTGACAGATACCTCGCAACTGCTGTCGCTGATTGTCGCCAAAGAAGTGCTTGCCGACGCCAATCTGCCCACCGATTATGATCGTGATCGTATCGGCATCACCCTAGGCGTGGGTGGTGGTCAAAAAATCAGTCAGAGCTTGAACTCGCGCCTGCAATATCCAGTGCTTAAAAAAGTATTCAAAAGCAGCGGCCTGAGCGATGAAGACAGCGAAATGCTGATCAAAAAGTTCCAAGACCAATATATCCACTGGGAAGAGAACTCTTTCCCTGGGTCCTTAGGCAACGTGATTGCAGGCCGTATCGCCAACCGTTTTGATTTTGGCGGCATGAACTGTGTGGTCGATGCTGCCTGCGCGGGCTCGCTTGCCGCTATGCGTATGGCGCTAACTGAACTGACCGAAGGTCGCAGCGACATGATGATCACTGGCGGTGTCTGTACCGATAACTCGCCGTCCATGTACATGAGCTTCTCAAAAACGCCAGCCTTCACCACTAACGAAACCATTCAACCCTTTGATATCGATTCAAAAGGCATGATGATCGGCGAAGGGATCGGCATGGTCGCGCTTAAGCGCCTTGAAGATGCGGAGCGCGATGGCGACCGAATTTATGCCGTCATCAAAGGCGTTGGCGCCTCATCGGACGGTAAGTTTAAGAGTATTTATGCACCGCGCCCTGAGGGCCAAGCCAAAGCTCTCGAACGCGCTTACGACGATGCAGGTTTTGCCCCGCACAGCATTGGCTTAGTTGAAGCCCATGGCACGGGTACTGCCGCAGGTGATGTGGCTGAATTCAACGGCTTAAAATCAGTATTTGCCCAAGGCAACGACACAAATCAACATATCGCGTTAGGTTCAGTAAAATCCCAAGTGGGCCACACTAAGTCCACCGCAGGTACTGCCGGGGTGATCAAAGCCGCGCTGGCGCTGCACCACAAGGTATTACCTGCGACCATTAACGTCAGCCAGCCTAATCCAAAACTGAATATCGAAAGCTCACCATTCTATTTAAATACCGAAACGCGCCCTTGGCTGCAACGCACTGACGGTACGCCGCGCCGTGCTGGCATAAGCTCCTTTGGTTTTGGCGGCACCAACTTCCACCTCGTATTAGAAGAATACAAACCCGAGCACAGCCGTGATGAGCAGTACCGTCAGCGCAGTGTGCCGCAAACGCTATTATTTGCCGCCGCCAATAAAGCTGCGCTGCTTAGCGAGTTAAAAGCTGCGCTGAGCCAAAGCGTGAATACGAACGCCAATAAGAGCAGCGCTGTGAGCCTGAACGCTATCGCTCAGCAATATCCGCTGCGCGCGCTGGCAGACACAGATGCCCGTTTAGGTTTTGTGGCTAAGGATATCGCTCAGCTGCAAGCTCAGTTGAATCAAGCCATCTCTCATCTAGAAAGCAGTGCGCATTTAGAAAGCGGGCACCTAGATACCAGTGCCAGCGAGGCGTGGCAGTTACCTTCTGGGATCAGCTACCGCTCCCATGCCTTGCTCGCTAAAGATGAATCAAAGAAAGTGGCCGCTCTGTTTGCCGGTCAAGGTTCACAGTACCTGAACATGGGCCGCGAACTCGCCTGCCATTTCCCTGAAATGCGCCAACAAGTGATGGCCAGCGATAAAGTATTTGCTCACCACGGCCAAACGCCGTTATCCAACATCCTTTATCCTATTCCGGCATTCGATGCCGATGCGGTTAAAGCCCAAGAAGCGGCGCTGACCAATACCCTGTTCGCCCAAAGCGCCATTGGCGCGGTTTCAATGGCGCAATATTCGCTATTAACTCAAGCGGGTTTTACCCCCGATATGGTGGCAGGTCACAGCTTTGGTGAACTGTCAGCCCTGTGCGCGGCAGGCGTGATTTCGAGTGTTGATTACGTCGAACTGGCCTTCGCCCGTGGACACGCAATGGCGCAAACGCCAAATGATACTGGCGCTCAAGTCGATTTAGGCAAGATGTTCGCCATCATCCTCAAACAAAAGAGTGATATCGATGCGCTTAATTGCTGTTTAGCTCAGTTTGATGGCGTTAAAATTGCCAACTACAACGCGCCGACGCAATTAGTCATCGCAGGTGGCACAGAGCAAACTCAGCTGGCCGCGAAAGCCATTAGCGAACTGGGCTTTAAAGCAATCGCCCTGCCTGTCTCTGGCGCGTTCCATACCCCCTTGGTTGGACACGCACAAAAGCCATTTGCCAAGGCCATTGATAAAGCTAAATTCAGCGCGCCTGCAATCGCACTTTATGCCAACGGCACGGGTCAATTGCACCCAAGCGATGGCAAAGCGATTAAAGCAGAATTTAAACAACACATGCTGCAATCGGTTCGTTTTAGCGAACAACTGCAGGCCATGTATGATGCTGGCGCCCGTGTGTTTGTTGAGTTTGGCCCTAAGAACATACTACAAAAGCTCGTTGAAAATACCTTAAGTGAACACTTAAATGAGCTTTGCCTTGTCAGCATGAACCCGAACCCTAAGGGCGACAGTGACAGTCAATTACGCTTAGCCGCAGTGCAACTCGCAGTAGCCGGTGTGGCATTAACTGAGGTTGACCCCTATCAAGCCGTCACGTCACAGGAGATTGCCGAGCGTGAAGCGCCATCGGCGATGAACATCAAACTCACCGCCACTAACCACATCAGTGCCGCAACTCAAGCTAAGATGGCGAAATCTCTCGCCACAGGCAGCGTGACTAGCCAAGTGCAATATGTGGATCGCATCGTTGAAACGGTTGTCGAAAAAGAAGTCGAAAAAATCGTTGAGAAAGAAGTCATAGTCGAAAAAGTGGTTGAGAAAATAATAGAAGTGGAAGCGAATCAAGTGGCAACTGTTGAAATGAAACAAACATCCTCAAGCGTTACGCAAGGCTTAAGCAATCACCAGCAACAAGCGACGGCGCAATTGAACCCAAGCGTCAGCGGCGATGCGTTAACGGCATTTTTCAGCGCACAATCTCAAGCGGCGCAGTTACATCAACAGTTTTTAGCCATCCCGCAGCAATATGGCGATACCTTCACGACACTGATGACAGAACAAGCCAAGATGACGAGCCTTGGCATTGCAATCCCAGAAAGCCTGCAACGCTCAATGGAAATGTTCCACCAGCATCAAGCGCAAACCCTGCAAAGCCACGCCAAATTTATGCAGCTACAAAGCAGTAGCAGCCAAGCGGCCTTGGCTATGTTAAACAATGCGCCGATTCACTTCCCCCCTGCGGTTGCAAGTCAGCCACGAGCAACTGTACCTGTTGCTCCTGCACCTGTTGCTGCATCGACAGTGGCACACAATGCCGCACCAGTCGCGGCTCAGGCTGTTGCGACAAGACCAGCGTTTAGCACACCTGTTGTGCAAACTGCTCCCGTTGCTTATGCGCCTGAGGTGACAGTACAAGTTGCGCCAGCAGCGCCTGCCGCACCCGCATTAGTCATGCCTGCTGTGGTGATGCCAGAAGTGACACCTGTGGCAACAACAATGAACGGTTTAAGTGCAGAAAAAGTACAGCAAACTATGATGGCTGTGGTGGCCGACAAAACAGGCTATCCCACTGAAATGCTAGAACTTGGCATGGATATGGAAGCCGATTTAGGTATCGACTCTATCAAGCGCGTTGAAATCTTAGGCACAGTGCAAGACGAACTGCCGGGCTTACCTGAACTTAGCCCCGAAGATCTGGCTGAGTGCCGCACCTTAGGTGAAATCATTGACTATATGAACTCTAAGCTTCCAGCAGTGGGTTCAATTATCGTAGCGCCTATTACTGCTGCAAATGTGGCAACTCAAGTGGCAACAGCCGAGCCTGCCGCCAGCGGTTTAAGCGCTGCGTTAGTGCAACAAACAATGATGACTGTGGTGGCTGACAAGACAGGCTACCCCACTGAAATGCTGGAACTTGGCATGGATATGGAAGCCGATCTTGGTATCGATTCGATCAAGCGCGTTGAAATCCTAGGCACAGTGCAAGACGAGCTACTAGGCTTACCTGAACTCAGCCCAGAAGATTTGGCCGAGTGTCGTACCTTGGGTGAAATAGTTAGCTATATGAATAGCAAATTACCTGCAGCAGGGGTTATTACTTCGACAGCAGCGCCAGTTGTTCAAACCATTGCCGCGCCCGCCGCCAGCGGTTTAAGCGCTGCGTTAGTACAACAAACCATGATGGCTGTGGTGGCCGACAAGACGGGCTATCCGACTGAAATGCTGGAACTTGGCATGGATATGGAAGCCGATCTAGGTATCGACTCCATCAAGCGCGTTGAAATCTTAGGCACAGTGCAAGACGAGCTGCCGGGTTTACCTGAGCTCAGCCCAGAAGATTTGGCCGAGTGTCGCACCTTGAGTGAAATCGTTAGCTATATGAATAGCAAATTACCTGCAGCGGGAACTATTGCTTCGACAGCAGCGCCAGTTGCTCAAACCATTGCCGCTCCTGCCGCAAGCGGTTTAAGCGCTGCATTAGTTCAACAAACTATGATGACTGTGGTGGCCGACAAGACAGGCTACCCTACTGAAATGCTGGAACTTAGCATGGATATGGAAGCCGATTTAGGTATCGACTCTATCAAGCGCGTTGAAATCTTAGGCACAGTGCAAGACGAACTGCCGGGCTTACCTGAACTCAACCCAGAAGATTTGGCTGAATGTCGCACCTTGGGTGAAATCGTAAGCTATATGAATAGCAAGCTGCCCGCTGCGGGATCTGTTATTGCTACGTCGATTTCAACAGCAAATGTAGTCACTCAAGTTGTAACAGCCGTACCTGCCGCCAGCGGTTTAAGCGCTGCACTTGTCCAACAAACCATGATGTCTGTGGTGGCCGACAAGACAGGCTACCCCACTGAAATGCTGGAACTGAGCATGGATATGGAAGCCGATTTAGGTATTGATTCGATCAAGCGCGTTGAAATCTTAGGCACAGTACAAGACGAGCTACCAGGCTTACCTGAGCTGAATCCTGAAGATCTGGCCGAGTGTCGCACCTTAGGTGAAATCGTTAGCTATATGCAAGGTAAGCTAGGCCAGAATACTGCGGCAAATGTGGTAAACGTCGCTGTCGCAGTTGAACCGACTATCGATTTGCCCCATGATTTACCACCCCATAGTGAGGTAGTGCTAAAAAAGTTGCCAGCGGCGGCTGAGCTAGCGCAATTATCGCCACAGCAATCGTCAAAGCAATCAGCGCAACAAGCTGTGACACGAACTTTCGCTAAAGATGCCTGCATTATCATTAGCGATGATGGTCACAATGCTGGCGTACTTGCCGAAAAATTGCATGCTCAAGGTCTAACGGTTGCGGTTGTGCGCTCGCCAGAAAGCCTTATAGCCAGTGCATCATCGCTCAATAGCCACATTGCCAGCTTCACATTGGCGGCGATTGACGATGCCAGTATCAGCGCAGTAATTAATGAGATCAAAAGCTTAGGTACAGTTGCAGGCTTTATTCATCTGCAACCACAACATAAAACCTCAGCCGATGCGAAAGGTTTAGTGTTGTCCAGTGCCGCCAAAGCGTCGGTCGAGCAAGCGTTCTTGTTCGCCAAGCACTTACAACCGCTTTTAACAACAGCAGCAACGGCCAATACTGGCAGCAGCTTTATCAGCGTCAGTCGTATCGACGGTGGTTTTGGTTATCTTAACCACAGCCAAATTGCCCGCAGCGAGTTAAACCAAGCGGCATTGGCAGGTCTGACTAAAACCTTGAGCCACGAGTGGCCGAACGTGCATTGCCGCGCCTTAGATATCGCGCCAGCACTTGATGCCAAGCAACTGGCTAATGCGGTCATCGCTGAGTTATTCGCAACCGATAAGCTATTAGAAGTCGGTGTGAGTGAAGCTGGCGCAACAGAAACACTGGCACGCGTGACCTTAGTTGCAGGCAAGGCAGATACCCGCCACAGCGCAGCTTACTTGACCAGTGCTGATAAAATTCTGGTGACTGGCGGCGCAAAAGGCGTGACCTTTGAATGTGCGCTAAGTTTAGCCAAACGCAGCAAGGCGCACTTTATCCTTGCCGGCAGAAGCAGCCAACAAACCATTCCCGCTTGGGCACAAGGTAAAAATAACAGCGAACTTAAAGCCGCTGCCATTGCCCACATTCAAAGCTTGGGCGAGAAACCCACGCCAAAACAAGTGGATGCCTTAGTATGGCCAGTTCAAAGTAGCCAAGAAATTGCATCAGCACTGCAAGCCTTTACCGATGTGGGCGCGAGCGCCGAGTACTTAAGTCTCGATGTTAACAATCCAGACGCGATCGCCAGCACGATAGTGCCGATCACCGAGTTATCACCTATTACCGGCATCATCCATGGTGCGGGCGTACTCGCCGATAAACACATCCAAGACAAAACCTTAGCTGAGTTGGCACGGGTTTATGGCACTAAGGTCACAGGTATAAGCAATCTCCTTGCCGCACTGGATTTAGATAAAGTAAAACTGATTGCCCTGTTCTCTTCGGCGGCGGGTTTTTACGGCAATACCGGCCAAAGCGATTACGCTATGTCCAACGACATACTCAACAAAGCCGCACTGCAACTGGCGCAGCAACTGCCAAATGCCAAAGTGATGAGCTTCGATTGGGGTCCGTGGGACGGCGGTATGGTGAACCCTGCGCTGAAAAAGATGTTTATCGATCGCGGTGTGTATGTGATCCCGTTAAAGGCGGGTGCTGAGTTATTTGCCAGCCAATTACTAAGTAACACAGGCGCACAATTGCTGGTCGGTACTGATATGCAAGGCACAGTTCCAAGTGACGAGCAAGCAACTCAAGGTAGCAATCTAAAAAAGCCTAAAGCGGATCTGACCACTGACGCGTCGGATCCGCATGCTTTGGCATCAACACTTGCTGCAATCGCTTTAACGCAACCGCTAACACTGCAGCGCACACTGGACCCTAAGGCAATGATCTTTATTGAAGATCATTGCATTAACGGTAATCCCGTATTGCCAACAGTGTGCGCGATTCAGTGGATGCGTGAAGCCGCCTTTGACGTGCTTAAGCAGCCTGTCAAAGTGCAAAGCTACAAGCTGCTGAAGGGCATTATTTTCGACGCTGTGATGTTAGAAAATGGCGCGTTAGAAAGTGCAGCCCCCATCATGCTGGAACTTGAGCTAACGCCCTTGGATAATGCACAAGCATTCAATGCCTTAATCAGCTTTGAAGGGCGTCCGCAATATCAAGCTATTTTAGTGGTTGATGACACGGTTAGCAGCTTGAACAAAGCAACTGCTTTTGACGCGCAAAGTTTAGTGGGGCTTTCTGTCATCACAACCGCGGGCAGCCTTTACAGCGATGGCACGCTGTTCCACGGCCCAAGACTGCAAGGTATTGAGTCAGTGCTAAAGTTTGACGATGAAAGCTTAGTCGCCAAGGTGAGCCTACCCCATGTTGCGTTAGCAGACTGCGGGGATTTTGTGCCTAATCTCACGCCTAAAGGCTCACAAGCCTTTGCGGAAGATTTGTTGCTGCAGGCGATGCTGGTGTGGGCGAGACTCAAATATGGCGCGGCGAGTTTGCCATCAAGCATTGGTGAGTTTATTTCCCATGCGCCGTTTGCCTTTGGCGATAAAGGCTATCTAGTGCTCGAGGTGGTAAAACACTCTGGCCGTGCCCTTGAAGCCAATATTGCACTGTATCATCAAGATGGTCGTTTAAGCTGCGAGATGAACAACGCCAAAGTCACGATCAGCAAAAACCTAAATGGTGCATTCTTAGCCAATAAAGTTGCGAATAAAGTTGCGACTAATCAAACCTCTGCGAATAAAGCCATTGAAAGCGTGGAGGCAAAAGTCGAGTGAATTTAGCCTCTCCTTTAGCAACGACAAATAACGCCAAGCCACTGCGTATTGCAGTGTTGCTTGGCGATGCGCTCAACCTTGACTCTCACTCAGCCCAAGTATTAGGGAGTTTTACGGAACGTGAAAGCGTTCAGATTTGCGCTTTAGATGCCGACCTCTCGCCAGCACATGAGCCAAGAATGCATGAGCCGACATCTCATGAACCTAGAGTGCCTGAACAAAGCTCGCTTACTGCATTATTGAGCCAAGCGGTGGCGGCCATTGAGCAAGGCAAGCTGGTTGAACTTAAATTCAATGATGGCAATCAGCCGCAGCCTTTGACTCAGTCTCTGTATTTGCTCGATGGTTTACGCGCCGCCAAACTGCGTCTTCACGCCCACGCGTTTATTGCTGGCTTTGCCGCTGGTAATGAAACTACTGGTGTTGTAAATGCAGGTGTTGCTAATGCAGCGGCTGTTGCAAATGCGGCGTTAGTGGCGGCAAAGCGCAGCCCAGCTCAAACCGTTCAACATCAGACTGTCGCCAACACTCTCAACGAGGCACTTGTTGCGCTGCGCCAAGGCGTAACCGCCCTCGCCGCGCGAACACAAGCGCCGCTTAAAGGCACTACTGGTATAAAGCAGACAAACGACACCAATCATCAAACTGGCTATTGGTTTAGCGACCAACATCAAGCGCGGGTGTTGTGTCTAAATCTTGTAGCAAAAAATCTAGCGGCAACAAGATCAACCCCAGCAGATAACTTGCTGGATGCAGGCCAAGATATTTGCCAGAGCCTAGTGCTGACCCAAGGCACACAGCTTGTCACGCCCAAAGCCCTTGTTGATGAAAACCGGCTGTTTGTGCCGATAAGTAGTGACAGTATTAATGAGCTAAAAGCAAAACTGTTTCAGTTGCTTAGTTCACTAGACATTGGCGCACCAGACACGTCATTTGCATTACATCAACTCGCATTCTGGTTTGAACGCTATGATGCCAACGCACCTCTGGCATTAGCCTTAATGGCAGCATCGATTGATGATCTCAAACTTGAAGCTAAGGCCATGCTTACGGCGCTTGAAAATGATGCAGTGCGTCATCACGGTCAACACTTTAAGACGCCAGCGGGTAGCTGCTTTACCGCTAAGCCGCTAGGGGATGCGGGGCTGACCTTTGTATATCCCGGTGTTGGCACAGTTTATGCCAATATGTTCAATAACTTGCATGAGTATTTCCCCGCGCTATATCACCAGCTAGAACGTGAAGGCGACTTAAGCGCCATGCTGCAATCACCGCAGATTTATGCGGCAGATGTAAAAACCGCAGCGGGCATGAGCTTAAGTCAGCAAGCGATTAGTGGCGTGGGCGCCAGCTACCTATTCACTAAACTGTTGACCCAAGTCTTTAATATTAAGCCTAAAATGGCGCTCGGTTACTCTATGGGCGAAGCGGCCATGTGGGCCAGCCTTGATGTGTGGCAAACGCCCCATGCTATGATCAACGCTACTGAAAATAGCGATATTTTCAACCATGCCATTTCTGGCGAGCTAACCGCAGTACGCCGAGCATGGCAGCTTAAGGATAATGAATCCATAGTGTGGAACAGCTTTGTGGTGCGCGCCGATAGCAACGAAATCAAAGCATTACTGCCAGAGTTTCCTCGCGCTTATTTAGCCATCATTCAAGGTGATACTTGCGTTATTGCCGGCTGCGAAACAAGCTGTAAAGCCCTACTTGCAAAGTTAGGTAAGCGTGGGATTGCCGCCAATCGCGTCACGGCAATGCATACCGCGCCAGCCATGTTAGTCCATGGGCAAGTACAAGATTTCTATACTCAAGCAGTGAAACCTGAGGCACTGAAACCTAAGGCGCTGGAAGCGGCAGCACATGGCTCGTCTATTCGCTTTATCAGTGCTGCGCAAACTGCGCCAGTAACCGTGGATAGCCACAGCATTGGCCGCGCGATTGCCGATACATTTTGTTCGCCACTCGACTTTAGTGCGCTCATTCAAAATGCCACTGAGCAAGGTGCAAGACTGTTTGTCGAAGTGGGCGCCGATAGGCAAACCAGCACACTTATAGATAAAATCAGCCATGCCCATGCAGGCCAAAGCTCCGAGAACGCAACTACAGTCGCCATTGCCTGCAATGCCAAGGGTGCCGACGCGATCACCAGCTTACTCAAGTGTTTAGCTCAGCTGATAAGCCACAGAGTGCCGCTTTCGCTCACGCCGCTCATTCAGCCATTAAGTGCTAACGCAGCCCCTTTATCATCAGCAGTATCACCAGAAGGAGAACCCCAGTGAGTTCTCAGCATTCCCCTACTATTGATAAAACTACCGTGCCTACCATTGCGTCAAACCGCGCATCAAAAAGTGCGTCAAAAATCGCGATCGTCGGTCTCGCGACTCAGTATCCCGACGCCGACAATCCACACACCTTCTGGCAAAATCTGCTGGATAAAAAAGACTCACGCAGCCAAATTAGCCGCGAAAAGCTCAATGCTAATCCCGCCGATTACCAAGGTGTGCAAGGTCAATCTGACCGCTTTTACTGCGATAAAGGTGGCTACATTCAACACTTTGAGTTTGATGCTAGGGGCTATCAACTGCCTGAGTCCGCCTTTGACGGGTTAGATGAAAGCTTTTTATGGGCACTCGATTGCAGTCGCAAAGCCCTTCAAGACGCCGGGATTGTCCCAAGCGATACCGTACTGGCGCGCACAGGTATCGTGATGGGAACCTTGTCGTTCCCGACCGCCCGATCCAACGAATTATTTTTGCCTCTGTATCATCAAACCGTTGAAAAGGCGCTGCAAAACAAACTTAACCAAAGCGCTTTTCAACTGACTGATTTTAACCAAGCTCACGCTGGAGAAGCGTTAAACGTCGAGCAAGTATTAATCGTCGCCAATGGCGCCGTTGCCCACACAGCTTCAAAGCTGGTCAGCGATGCACTCGGTTTAGGTGGTACTCAGTTAAGTCTGGACGCCGCCTGCGCTAGCTCGGTTTACGCACTTAAACTCGCCTGCGATTACCTGACCACAGGCAAGGCCGATATGATGCTTGCGGGCGCAGTATCGGGCGCTGATCCCTTCTTTATCAACATGGGATTCTCGATTTTTCACGCCTATCCAGATCACGGTATTTCGGCGCCCTTTGATAGCAACAGCAAAGGCTTATTCGCCGGAGAAGGCGCAGGGGTTTTAGTCTTAAAACGCTTAGAAGATGCCGAGCGCGATGGCGACAACATCTATGCCGTCGTCAGCGGCATTGGTTTGTCGAACGACGGTAAAGGCCAGTTTGTATTAAGCCCCAACAGCAAGGGCCAAGTGCAAGCCTTCGAGCGCGCCTATAGTGCGGCAAACACACTGCCCGCCAATATCGAAGTGATTGAATGCCATGCCACAGGCACGCCGCTTGGGGATAAGGTCGAACTCGCTTCGATGGAACGCTTTTTTGAGGACAAACTCGCAGGCTCTGCAGTGCCGCTGATCGGTTCGGCAAAATCCAACTTAGGCCATTTACTCACAGCCGCAGGCATGCCGGGGATCATGAAGATGATTTTTGCCATGCGCTCGGGTCGACTGCCGCCAAGTATTAACTTATCAGCGCCGATATCCTCGCCTAAGGGCTTATTTAGCGCTAAAAATCTACCGACAGAACTGCATGCTTGGCCCGATAAAGCCGGCAATGACCGCCGCCACGCGGGTGTTTCTGTGTTTGGTTTTGGCGGCTGTAACGCGCATTTATTGCTGGAATCCTATGCTGCCAATACAAACAAAAAGAATGAACAACCCGCAGCCACAGTAAGTTACCAGCATACGCCATTAAATATCATTGGCTTAGCATCACACTTCGGGCCTTTATCCTCCATAAATGCACTGGATAACACGATTCATGCTCGGCAACATGCCTTTATCCCGCTGCCCGCTAAACGTTGGAAAGGCTTAGATAAACATCCTGAGATCTTAGCTAACTTTGGCTTGCCCTCTGTCCCGCAAGGCGCCTATATCGACCAGTTCGATTTTGACTTCCTGCGCTTTAAAGTGCCGCCCAATGAAGACGACCGCCTGATCTCCCAGCAACTGCTGCTGATCAAAGTGGCCGATGAAGCGATCCGTGATGCCAATCTAAAACCCGGTGGCAAGGTGGCCGTATTAGTGGCGATGGAAACTGAACTCGAATTACACCAGTTCCGTGGCCGCGTAAATCTACACACCCAACTGGCAGACAGTCTTAAAAAACAAGGGATAACACTCACGCAAGCCGAGTATCTCGCCCTTGAAAAAATCGCCATGGACAGTGTGCTCGATGCCGCCAAACTGAACCAATACACCAGTTTTATTGGCAACATCATGGCGTCACGTATCGCATCCCTTTGGGACTTTAACGGCCCTGCCTTTACCATTTCGGCGGCGGAGCAATCGGTCGCCCGCTGTATCGATGTGGCCGAAAATCTGTTGTCCCAAGAGTCCTTAGATGCTGTAGTAATCGCCGCCGTCGATTTAAGTGGCAGTTTAGAGCAAGTGATCCTTAAAAACGCCGTATCGCCAGTGGCATTTACTGCCACTGACGCAGGCTGGAAAGTCGGTGAAGGTGCTGGCGCGTTAGTGCTCACAACAGCGCAATCAAGTGCAGCCCAGCCAAGTAATGCCGCTGACAATGCTAATACCAATAGTAGCTATGGCGACAGTTATGGTCACATCAGCGGCCAAGTATTTGGCGCGATTTGTGACATACAAGGTAATAGCAACACAGCGCGCATTTGTGATGACTTATTAACCCAAGCCAAGGTGAATAGCAGCCAGATTAGCTTGATTGAAACCAGTATTGCGGTTGAGCAACTTGCCGATTCAGAGCTGGTACTCAATACCCTGCTGCCGAGTGTAAGTGAGCGCAGCCAAGCCGCTGATACCCTAGGCCACAACTTTGCTGCTGCGGGAATGGCGAGTATTTTGAGCGCGCTGCTTCAGCTTAAAAATCACGGACAATTTAAAAATCATGGGCAATTAAAAAACCAAGTACAGCAACAAGCTAATCAAGTGCAGCACGCACTCGTTGCTACTTTTAGCCAAGGTAAATGCTCGCAGTTACTGCTCAGCCAAAGTGCCACGCAAGCGCACAGTTTGCGGCAAAGGCTTGAACAAGACTTAACGCTTTCAGAGCAAAAACACTTAATAAAACAAGTGACGCTCGGTGGCAGCGATATCTATCAGCATATCCTGGATACGCCGCTCGCCGGCCTTGATGCTATACAACAAAAAGCCCGAGCCATGACGGCATTGCCAGCACGCAGCCAGCGCAAACATTTGGCCCAAATAGCGAGCAAAGACACGAGTCGCTTTGCAACAAGCTGCCCAACCACGGCTCAACAAAAAGAGACATTAAGCAGCATGCCAATGAATGCCCTAAGCACCAATAAAAACGCCACTCAAGCAGAGCTAAAAGACGCGGCATTTTTAAGCAATCAGCAACTCGCCCGTGAAGCCCATTTAGCCTTTTTACAAAGCCGTGCTGAAGGCCTGAAACTGGCCGATGCCTTGATGAAAGCCCAGCTTGCCAGCGAGTTAGCCGTCAATGGCCAAGTTGCGCCGGTGGGGCAGCAAGCCATAGTTCAGGCATCTACGACAGCGGTTCTTCCACATCCTGCACTTTTTCCCAATCATGCAAAAGTGCCTGAGTACACGCCGCCAACACCGATAAGCAAGCCTTGCATTTGGGATTATGCGGATTTAGTCGAGTACGCCGAAGGTGATATTGCTAAAGTCTTTGGCCCAGATTACGCCATTATCGACAGCTACTCGCGTCGTGTACGTCTGCCAACCACAGACTATTTGCTGGTATCTCGGGTAACAAAATTAAACGCCCAGATGAACCAATATCAGCCTTGCACTATGACCACAGAATACGACATTCCTGTGGACGCACCGTATTTGGTCGATGGCCAAATCCCTTGGGCCGTGGCGGTCGAATCGGGGCAATGCGACTTGATGCTGATCAGCTACTTAGGTATCGATTTTGAAAACAAGGGCGAGCGCGTTTATCGCCTGCTCGATTGCACCCTGACCTTCCTTGGCGACTTACCGCGCGGTGGCGACACCCTGCGTTACGACATTTCCATCAACAACTTTGCCCGCAATGGTGATACCTTGTTGTTCTTCTTCTCCTACGAATGTTTCGTGGGCGACAAGCTGATTTTGAAAATGGATGGCGGCTGCGCTGGCTTCTTCACCGACAAGGAACTCGCCGACGGCAAGGGCGTTATTCACACCGAAGCCGAAATCAAAGCCCGCAACCTTGCCTTGAACAATCCGAATAAGCCGCGCTTTACGCCGCTGCTTAACTGCGCGCAAAACCAATTTGATTACAGCCAAATCCATAAACTGCTCGGCGCCGATATCGGCGGCTGTTTTGGCGGCGCCCATGCAGCCCACCAAGCCCAACACGGTTTGCAGCCCTCACTATGTTTTGCCTCTGAAAAATTCCTGATGATTGAACGGGTCAGCCATCTTGAGGTGCATGGCGGCGCGTGGGGCTTAGGTTCAGTTCAAGGCCATAAGCAGCTCGAAGTTGATCATTGGTATTTCCCATGTCATTTCAAGGGCGACCAAGTGATGGCGGGATCGTTAATGGCCGAAGGCTGTGGTCAATTGCTGCAATTCTTTATGCTGCATATTGGTATGCACCTAAGTGTTAAAGATGGTCGTTTCCAACCGCTCGAAAACGCATCACAAAAAGTGCGTTGTCGCGGTCAGGTTTTGCCGCAATCTGGCCTGCTCACCTATCGCATGGAAATCACCGAAATCGGTATGAGCCCGCGCCCGTATGCTAAGGCGAATATCGATATTCTGCTTAACGGCAAAGTGGTGGTGGATTTCCAAAACCTTGGGGTGATGATCAAAGAAGAAGCCGAATGCACCCGCTACCTCGCGGATAATGATGCCAGCACAGCTGATAATACGACTAAAAATGCTGCCAAAAATGCTGCTTCGGCTGCAACGCTGGTTTCAAAAACACCTGCATCGTTCGCCGCGCCGTTGATGGCGCAACTGCCAGATTTAACTGCGCCAACCAACAAAGGCGTAGTGCCGCTAAAGCATGTACCTGCGCCGATTGCGCCAGCGGATTCAAAGTACGCCAACCGCGTGCCCGATACCCTGCCGTTCACGCCATACCACATGTTCGAATTTGCCACTGGCGATATCGAAAACTGCTTCGGCCCTGATTTCAGCATCTATCGCGGCCTTATTCCACCGCGCACGCCTTGCGGTGATTTACAGCTCACGACCCGCGTCATTGCGATTGACGGCAAACGCGGCGAGCTGAAAAAGCCCTCTTCATGTATCGCCGAATACGAAGTGCCCGCAAACGCTTGGTATTACGATAAAAACAGCCATCATGCTGTGATGCCCTATTCTGTGCTGATGGAAATATCACTGCAGCCAAATGGCTTTATTTCAGGCTATATGGGCACCACCTTGGGCTTCCCCGGCCAAGAGCTGTTTTTCCGTAACTTAGACGGCAGCGGTAAGCTGCTGCGCCACGTGGATTTACGCGGCAAAACCATAGTGAACGACTCACGTTTGTTATCGACTGTGATTGCCGGCAGCAACATCATCCAGAATTTCAGCTTCGAGTTAAGCTGCGATGGCGAGCCTTTCTACCAAGGTAAAGCGGTATTTGGTTACTTCAAGGGCGATGCGCTGAAAAACCAACTCGGCATAGACAACGGCAAGATCACACAGCCTTGGCATGTGCAAAATGGCATAGCCGCCGATAGCCAAATCAATCTGTTAGATAAACAGCATCGCAGCTTTAACGCGCCAGAAGGTCAGCCGCATTACCGTTTAGCGGGCGGTCAGCTTAACTTTATCGACAAGGCCGACATAGTGAAAGCCGGCGGTAAAGCGGGCCTTGGCTATTTATACGCCGAGCGCACCATTGACCCGAGTGATTGGTTCTTCCAATTCCACTTCCATCAAGATCCGGTAATGCCAGGCTCATTAGGGGTTGAAGCCATTATCGAGCTGATGCAAACCTATGCGATTGACCAAGACCTTGGTGCGGGCTTTAAGAGTCCAAAATTCGGCCAGATATTATCGGATATCAAATGGAAGTATCGCGGCCAAATCAACCCATTAAACAAACAGATGTCGCTGGATGTGCACATTACCAGCGTGACAGACGACAATGGCAAACGCATCATTATGGGCGATGCCAACTTGAGTAAAGATGGTCTGCGAATTTATGAAGTCAAAGATATCGCCATCTGTATTGAAGAAGCTTAATCACCTTGCTCATTTAGAAAGACGCTAATTACAAATACTGTGTCGCCTTGGCCAGAATGCCTAAGGCGGCAATAAAAAGAGAATACCTATGACAAGCCATACTCTCGATCAATTTAATAGTAATAACGAAAAACTCAGCCCTTGGCCGTGGCAAGTCAACGATGCCGCGCTGAGCTTTGATATCGACTCATTAGGCAAAAAACTCAAAGATTTAAGCCAAGCCTGTTACTTAGTGAATCACTGTGAAAAAGGCTTAGGCATAGCGCAAACGGCCGAAGTGACCACAAGCGACAGCCAAGCGCCACTAGGCTCACACCCCGTCAGCGCCTTTGCGCCCGCCCTTGGCACCCAAAGTTTAGGCGACAGTAATTTTCGCCGCGTACACGGGGTTAAATACGCTTACTACGCTGGCGCTATGGCTAACGGTATTGCCTCAGAAGAACTGGTTATCGCGCTGGGCCAAGCGGGCATTTTGTGTTCGTTTGGCGCGGCGGGGTTAATCCCATCCCGCGTTGAAGCGGCCATTACTCGCATTCAAGCGGCGCTGCCTAATGGTCCTTACGCCTTTAATTTAATTCACAGCCCAAGCGAGCCCGCATTAGAGCGCGGCAGTGTTGAGTTGTTCTTAAAACATAAAGTGCGCACGGTCGAAGCCTCGGCATTTTTAGGTTTAACGCCACAAATCGTCTATTACCGCGCAGCAGGTTTGAGCCGCGACGCACATGGCGACATCGTCATTGGCAACAAAGTCATAGCCAAAATCAGTCGCACCGAAGTCGCGACTAAGTTTATGGAGCCGGCGCCTGCCAAAATTCTGCAGCAATTAGTCAGTGAAGGCCTTATCAGCCAAGATCAAATGGCGATGGCGCAACTTGTACCCATGGCGGACGACATCACGGCCGAAGCCGATTCTGGCGGCCATACCGACAATCGTCCACTGGTCACGCTATTGCCGACGATTTTGGCGCTCAAAGATGAAATCCAAGCTAAGTATCAATACAAGACGCCCATCCGTGTGGGAGCAGGCGGCGGCGTTGGTACCCCCGACGCAGCATTAGCCACCTTCAACATGGGCGCGGCCTTTATCGTCACAGGTTCAATCAACCAAGCGTGTGTGGAGGCGGGCGCGAGCGAACACACACGTAAGTTACTCGCCACCACAGAAATGGCCGATGTGACTATGGCACCCGCCGCCGATATGTTCGAAATGGGCGTGAAATTACAAGTGGTTAAGCGCGGCACTTTGTTCCCGATGCGCGCCAATAAGCTTTATGAAATCTACACCCGTTACGATTCAATTGATGCCATCCCCGCGGACGAGCGTAAAAAGCTCGAAGAGCAAGTGTTTCGCGCATCACTCGATGACATTTGGGCGGGCACTGTCGCCCACTTTAACGAGCGCGATCCTAAGCAAATCGAGCGCGCACTGGATAACCCCAAACGTAAGATGGCGTTGATTTTCCGCTGGTATTTGGGTCTGTCTAGCCGCTGGTCGAACACAGGTGAAGTCGGCCGCGAAATGGATTACCAAATTTGGGCAGGCCCTGCCCTTGGCGCATTTAATGCGTGGGCAAAAGGCAGTTATTTAGATGACTATAAAGCCCGTAATGCGGTCGATTTAGCCAAACATTTAATGGTGGGCGCGGCCTATCAATCCCGGATTAACTTGCTGTTATCCCAAGGGGTTAGCATTCCAGTTAGCCTGCAACGCTGGAAACCGCTAAATCGTTTTTAACCCCTAACGGACTATCGAGACATCAAGTAGGGACTCAACTCCCTACTTGATGCAATCTTCTTCACTACCTCGTTAAATCGAAGCCGCCGACCTTATTACCAATCTAATCCCTTGAGTTATTGGCTCTGTTTGTGCCAATGCCGCTAAGCACTGTCGCTCCAGTGGCACGCCGTAAACCCATCCTTGGGGGCTCAACGGAAAAGTCCCTTTTTCCGATGGCCACTGCCGCGACAATGCACGCCAGCAACCAATCGAATACATGCTGCCTAATTTAAGAATGGGCTGCGAGGCAAACTTTGATAGGACATATCCCTTCCCCAAAAATCTACATACCACATGATTTGTGAATAAAGTTTTTTGTCATTCAAAAGTATCGGTTTTTTTGCTGTGCTCCTCTATTTTCTGGCTGCAACTCTTACCGAAGCTTAGGTAAAAATTGCCTATTCCACGCTTCGCACATTCGTATCCACTTAAAACAAATCCTTTAAATTTTATTTAAAATCAACGATTTAAGTAAAACGCTAAAAGTTGGCATTATGTTCGCAATCTAGAAATAACCATTAGCCGTTACCTTACAAATGACACAAACGGTCATGCGAAGGATTAAGACAAGGGCAGGAGGTTATTATGTTAGGTTGGACATTAGTATTTCTAGTTGTCGCTGTTATTGCCGGACTGTTTGGATTTACGGGTATCGCTGGCGCGGCAGCGGGAATCGCAAAAATTATTTTCTTCTTATTTATTGTGTTACTCGTGATTTCACTGCTGATTAATGCCCTCAAGGGCAAGTCACCACGACTTTAATTATTTTTTAGAAAGGAGATGTATATGAAACCATTTACTCTGATGACAAGCGCTTCACTGGCATTATTACTCGCCCTCGGTTTAACCGCTTGTAGCGATAACAAAGCCGAGGACGCGGGTGAAAAAATTGATGAAGTGATGACTGATACAGGTAATGCCATCGAAGATGCCTGTGAAGAAGTCAAAGAAGGTGTTAAAGCTAAAGATACTAAGTGCTAAACAAACCTCATTTTAGGGTGGCAATAGACTCGTCTACTGCCACCCTTTTGAGTTAGCACCTAATTTAAACTTGAGTTAACACCTGGTTTCAACGACGCGATTCACCGATTTAGTCAGCCGTTTAACATGCAGCGGTTAAATCAAAAATACAGCATTGGAGGGCGCGTATGCTAAGCAAAATCCACATCAAATATTTCTACTTAGCAGGTGCCGTACTGCTAGCCTATTTTGCGGTAACGGGCACGTCTCCCCTGCTCACCTTTATTTGGGCTTGGACGAGCCTGTCGCTATTTTTAGTCGGTTCAGCCTACTGGTTTAATCTCGCCAGCATCTTTAGAAAGCGCCAAGATGGCACTATCCCTTGGTATATTCGCTGGGGCTTTATTCCGTTTCTATTGGGTAGCCGGCTGTATAACCATTGGGCGAGAAAACGCGACTCTGTGCCGTCGATGCAAAAGATAGATGAGCAGTTGTATCTCGGCTGCCGATTATTTTCTGCGGATCTGGAGAAAATCAAAGCCAATAAGATCACCGCAATTCTTGATGTGACCGCCGAATTTGATGGCTTAGATTGGTCGCAGTTTGAAGATCATATCGAGTATTTAAACATTCCCATCCTCGACCATAGCGTGCCGACCAGCGCCCAGCTCAATCAAGCCGTTAACTGGTTGCATCGCCAAGTACGCGCCAATAAACAGGTGCTGATCCACTGTGCTATGGGGCGTGGCCGTTCAGTACTGGTGCTCGCCGCCTATTTAGTCTGTAAAGATAAACAGCGCAACTTCTCCGAAGTATTGCAACAGATTAAGCAAGTCCGCAAAACCGCGGGCTTAAACAAATGGCAATTACGCGCCCTTGAGCACATGCTCAAGCAAGGCAAAATCAACATCCATAAAGTGGCGTGGATTATCGCCAACCCAGTCTCCGGCGGCGGAAAATGGCAACAATATGGCGAGCAAATCCAAGACGAACTAAAAGCCTATTTTGACCTAACGTTAAAACTCACCAGCGAAAATATCAGCGCAAACACCTTCGCCAAAAAAGCCCGCAATAACGGCGCAGATATCATTATTGCCTGTGGCGGCGATGGCACAGTGACAGAGGTGGCATCGGAAATAGTGAACACCGACATCGCCTTAGGGATCATTCCCCTAGGCACGACTAACGCCCTCAGCCACGCGCTATTTGGTTTAGGCAGTAAGCTCATTCCTGTATCTCAGGCGCTGGACAATATTATCCAAGGGCATTACCAAGCCATAGATACGGCTCGTTGTAATGAACAATTAGTCTTGTTACTTGTGGGGATTGGCTTTGAACAGCAGATGATTGAATCAGCCAACCGTGAACGTAAAAATGCCCTCGGCCAGTTTGCCTACCTCGATGGTTTATGGCGCGCCGTCAATGCCGATGTCACTTTAACCATACAGCTCAGCTTAGATGATGCCGAGCCCACAACATTGACCACCCATAGCCTTATTGTTGCCAATGCAGCCCCGTTTACCAGCGTATTAGCACAGGGCGATGGCGAGCCAAACATGACAGATGGCCTGCTCGATATTACCTGGCTAGATGCCGGCAGAGAGCCGACAGACAAGCTCCTTAGCCTAGCAGAATTAGCCATTGCTGGATGGGTAAAGGAAGGTAATAAAGACACGCATTCAAAGCTACCTGGTACGCCATCTAGCGCAACCAAGGTCCACCACGCCCATGCGAAAAAAGTGCGTATTAGTAGTGAGCCCAAATGTAAATATGTGATTGATGGCGAAATTTTTGAGCCCGCGGATCTCACCATTGAAGTTCAACCCGCATCTCTCAAGGTATTTGTGCCTTATCAAGAATCGACTGAAAATGCTATCGACCCAAAAATCATATAAATGACACTATCGCGATGTTTATTAAGATAAAAACAACAAGCGCAATAAGCACTCGCATAAAATTAAATTCACTCACTTTGGGGTGGGATTTTTGAGGACTATTGCTAAAATCCTGAAACTTACAGCCTATCGCTTGCGCGCATTGCTGCAAAACTTGCTGTAATTCCTGCTTGTCAGTGCTGTTAGCCAATTTCAGTTGACTCCCTTTAGGCTGCTGCACTTGTAAATAAGCGAGATAGTGATCTACCGTATCTTCCGCTTGGCGGTTACGGTCGAGCTGGTGCCAATGGGTTGTTTGTAGCAGATAGAGTTGCACAGCATTAATATCTGAAAAGGCATAGGCGCGCCAACGCCACAATCCAGGCAACTTCCCATTGAAGACACCTTTACCGAGCCACAATTGCTGTCGCTCGGTATCTAACCAAGATTGTTGCCGAACTAACGCTAGCGGCAGTACAGGGAACAACAGAAAAAATGCCACCCAACCAAGCACAAGCCGTAACACGGGCTCGGGTTGTAACCAGGCCGCCCTCGCACAAAGCAATCCAAGCACTAACAAGGCAATGGCAAAAAACCACAGTATAGGTCGGTACTGGGTACTCAACGCCTTGAGATAAAGCGCACTCTTAGGAGGTTGATTAAGTGTCACTGAACTTGTTCCTTGTTCCAAAAATTATCTCACCATCCCAAATTGACCTGTGCTAGTAACAATATGAGGCATTGATAGTTTACACAATCAACACCTAACTTATTTTTAGATCCTTTCGAGTTAAACCAACGACTGACATCAATGGAGATAACAGTTGCGATATCGCTCATACTGTAACGAAAAGCTGCAACTTTGCAGTTGCAGCTAAGGTGTTATTGACCCGCAGCGGTATCCTCACCAGTCCAGAGTCGCATGATGCGATAAGGTGGTTTGGCTGTTTCAGCTTCGCCATTAAAGGCTTTTGCTTTATGCAATTGATTCACTGAAATATATAACCAGCCCGTTTCACCAAATTGCACACTATCGGGAAAATCCAGCAATGGAGAACTGACCACTGTTGATAGCGTACCTTTGTTATCTAGCATAGATATGGCATTGTGGTTCAAATTGGTGAAGTAATGATTACCTTGTTTGGACGTTGCAGCGCCATCTGACACAGGCTTAGCTCCGACTAATTTTACAGTCGCGATAATTTTATCATTATTGCCTGTTTGTAAAGCCGCAGTCGATAACTGATACCAGTGAGTGCCATTCATTGCACCATAATAGAGTGTACTTCCATCGGCAGATAAACTGATGGGATTGACCGCGACACTAGCAACCTTGCCATTAAACAATGTTGTTTTGTTATCTATGTTCATTACTGCATCCGCTTCGGCCTGCAGCGAGCTATGACCTGAAAAACGTACGGTATGACCATCGTCGATACGCACTGCTAAGAGGCCTGGGTTGGCGATATCGGCTAAATAAATCCAACCTTTTTGTGAATCGACAACCAGATCCTGCATAAAGCTGCCTTTGGGCGCGAGTGCTTGTGGTAGGACAATTTGTTTATATAGACTGCCATCCTTAATGTTGAATCCCCAAATCCTCGTCTGACCTAATTCTAACCCCATATCTGCGGTCCAGAGGTGTCCAGCTTTGTCCTGAGCAATCCCTAATAAGGTATCAAATTGAGTCATATTGGCAGTCGAAGCTTTCTGCAAATCCATTGAAGGCCAAGCTTTGTAAGCATTGGTTTCACGATTAACTTCAATCAGTTGTATACCTGACGGCGTATCAAGTGGATGTACCGTGGCAAAAATCCGACCTTGTGCAGTGACGCTGACATTGCCAGGTCGTATTGGCAATTCAGCGACTGTTTCAAGACTTCCTACCGCTGGGGTAGCGTTTACAAAACTACTGGCAGTCAAAGAAAGCCATAATGCTGTAGTAAATAAGTGTTTCATATTCTATCTCCGCTTTTCTGTTTAAGGGCTGTAGAATAGGAGTTATTATTTACAAAAAAAATAGTGCAAAAATCGGTTCTGTTTCAATATTAATTTGATAATCAGCACTATTCCGCCGTCGGCTCACCCGCTTCGACTTGTTGCTCGTACTTGCTGAGCTTGTTGTAGAGGGTTTTTACACTGATCCCCAGTTGCTCGGCAGTGTCAGTTTTATTGCCTTGAGTGGTTTCTAATGCTTGATAAATGGCGATTTTTTCTAAGTCTTCTAAACGCATGCCCTGCGGAATAACCACTTGGTCATCGGCAGATGCCCCCATTTCACTCGCCTGTGGCAGTTGTAAGTGACTGGGTAAAATCTCTTGATCTGCCAAAATATAGGCTCGCTCAATGGCATGTTTTAATTCACGCACATTCCCTGGCCAAGGATATGCCGCAATCATCTGCGCACTGTCTTCAGCGAGGCTTTTATTCTGCTTTTCGGCCACATTACGATAGGCAAGAAAATGCTGCGCTAGCCCGAAAATATCATCGCCACGTTCCCTTAATGGCGGAACGCGGATAGGGAACTGGGCCAAACGGAAATACAAATCTTCGCGAAATTGCCCTGCCTCAATCGCCACTATGGGATCACGATTAGTTGCCGCCACAATCCGCACATTGGCATGCTGCACTTTGGCACCGCCAACGGGACGATATTCGCTATTTTCAAGCACTCTGAGTAACTTCACTTGATGCTCAATCGGCATTTCGGTGACTTCATCAAGAAATAAGGTTCCACCTTCTGCCTGCTCAAATACGCCTTTGTGATCGCGATTCGCACCAGTGAAAGCGCCTTTGACATGACCAAACAGCTCACTATCGACCAACTCAGGGCTTAATGCACCGCAGTTAATTGCAATAAAAGGCTCGTTCAATCTCGGGCTGGCAAGATGTATGGTATTGGCAACGAGCTCTTTCCCTGCGCCACTCTCACCAATAATCAGCACATTACTGTCGGTCGCAGAAACGCGACGTATCGTACGATACAGCTTGTGCATAGCTGCAGAGGAACCGACAAGCAAACCATATTGGTCTAGCTCGCTGGAAAAAGGCCGAGGCCGGATTGGTGATGAGACTAAATACTGGGCAAAATCGGCGAAGATGTCACTGATCAACGTCATATCGTAGGGTTTACGAAAATGATAACAGGCAAAATTCGACATTAACTGATCAAGATTGGGGTTCGGCTGACCGTCGGAGAGAAATATAAACTCGATATTAGACAAGGCTGTATTGTCCAGCAGCCCAAGATAATCCTCACGGCTAAGGCTAGACAGCTCAATGATGGCAACATCAATGTGGTTCGCCTCAAGCTGCTCTATCCAAGGTAAATCATCGACACTGCGTAGCTTATTAAAGTCGGCTGCGCCGGCGAGTTCAATGATAGCTTGCTCGGCGTTTACATCCTGCAGGTGATAAAAAAGTGTCAATCGAGCCATGCTATCCCACTCCCTGTGTATGAAGGGCTACTGTATGTCAGTCGTGAAATTTTAACAACAGCAACGGTAATAGTTGCCGATATTCTAAGAGGATGGCGCAAGTAACCGAGAATATCAGCCTAAAAATCAGCCTGTTAACATACCATTAAAAATGAGAACAAAATATGCATGGTAGCTGAACGAAACGCAATTAGTTAAGCCAAACCGTTAAACAGGACTGTGCCGAACACTGGCATTTGGAGGCATTCATGAAGTCTAATGTTGTGCAACATCAGACTGATATCCGCGCCGATATCAGTTTGATTGATGAAATAATAAAGCTCAATCAAGAAGGGCTAACATTCTACAATCAGGCAATGACGTACGTCGAAGACTATAACCTTAAGCGTATTTTTTCGACCAAAGCGAATATCCACCAACGAATGTTGACGCGTTTTGAACAGCTGCGCCCTCTAACTGGTGAGCCTATTCATGGTCTAAGTCATGCAATACCAGTGACTTATACTCAAGTGACCAAATTGCTGCAACAATGCCATATGGCACAAGCGATGGCCGCACTTGTCGCCATTGAACAACAAGTGTTAATCCAGATGAAACAAGCGGTAAGGCAAGCACATCAGCCACAGCTTGCCAATCAGCTCGCAGAAGGTGCCGCTTGGTTGCAAATCAGTTGCGATGGTATGAGTTCACTCAACCCCAGTTAATCCTTGTAGCTGTTAGCATCAGTGCACATCAATATGATGTCTCTGTACTAATACGGCTTGCTACTGCATACGCGAAACCTTACACACTCAACCGCACTTATTCGTGCGGTTTTTTTATGCTCTAAAGATGGCTTTGCTTACCAGCAAAAATTACATTTTGTCGGTAAAAAAGACCGACTTAGGGGAAATCGCTGAGACATGAAAATATCGAAATCATCAACTAAAATCATTTAAGTCAATGACTTAATAAAGCTGGCACGATTCACGCAATATCTAACATCGAGAAAACAACGGAGGATATGATTATGAAAACCACAACAGCATCAGTACTAGCGACCTTACTTGTCGGTTCAATCAGTTTAAATGTCGCCGCAGCTCAAGATTGGAAGGACGGGGCAAAGGATGCGTGGATCGATGGTAAAGCTGAAACCACTTTACTGCTCAACACTAACCTCAATTCCTTTGACATTATCACCGATGTGAAAGACGGAAACGTCACATTAACAGGTAAAGTGGAAAGCAGTGTCGATAAAGCCCTCGCCTCTGAACTGATCAAAAGTTTAGACGGGGTAAAAGATGTCGATAACCAACTCACTGTAATGAATGAGAAAGAAGGCACCAGTGACGTTGTCGCGTCGTTGACCGATTCTAAGGTTGCCACAGTCGTCAAAACCCGTTTACTGTTTTCAACCGATGTTTCTGGCACCCAGATTAATGTGGATGTCGCCAATGGTATCGTCACCTTAAAAGGTGAAGTTGCTAGCGATGCCGAACGTCAGTTAGCGCTGAAAATTGCTGAGAATACCGACGACGTGAAAAAGGTTGTCGATAAAATCAAAGTCGTAAAAAACATGTCTTAATGCTAGCAGTTAGTCTTGACTCAACGATTTGATCTAATTGGTTATAAAAGTGAGTCATAACAAAGCGTCACAAAAAACCAGCCTAGGCTGGTTTTTTTATGTCTATTATCAGATTTAATCAAGCTAGGTTTTCTATCTCGACTAAGGAAGACTAAATTGCGAAAACAAAAATCGAAGTGGGAAAATAAAAGCTGCGCTAAAATGTGGGCTCAGCGCTGGCTTCAAAGCCAAACTGGAACTCATAAAAATGCTGACCATTTTCGATACTGATGGCCATAGTGCCCGTTAAGCCCTGCAACTCGCCCGCGCCAGAATGGGGAACCACTTCTAAGATCAAACGGTTTTGCCCATCGGTCATAATGCCAAAATGTTGCAGCACGAAACTGCCCTGCTTACCGCATACATTGCCAACCACTTGTTCAATCGCCACATAGCCAGCCGAGCCTTTGACTGACGTCATCGCACTGAGCATTTCACCTTGACTGCGGCCCTCAAGCTCACCATAAAAGGTTTTATCTAAGGCCATACGCCCTAACGTCACGCCGCCAACCCCTGTCGCATAGGGGCTATCTGGGGTGAGCTTAACATCAAATTTCCCAGTGATTTTGCTAACTTGCATGACACTCTCCTTGTCAAAACCTTATGCCAAGTCTATCTACCCGAGAATGCTTGCCGCTGCGGCAAGCATCACACACGGAACGAAAAATAACTTAGCACAAGCCTGCGCAGATCCATAATGCATTTACTCCCGACCCGTTGCGCACGACTACTCACTACTGAGTTATGTTAGTGATGCCAGTTTCACTGACTGTCACCTCTAAGGTTTTGACGATTTCAGGGCTTTCAGACATAGGTTGGTCAGGCGCTCTATCGCGATAAGTCACGGCAATTTTGAATGGAGCTTCGAAGGGATAAACAGGTTCAATACTGTCCACCTCAATGCGATCGCCTAGCACGACGCTGCCTAAATGCTTCAAATTATTGTGTTCAAAATCGAGGCTAAACAAGCCAAGATACCAAAATGCCCCCGAACCTTGAGTCGTCACAATAAACGGTGCCACAAAGGGCATAGTCTGCATTTTAGGATCATCTTGAATTGGCGCGTTACTCTGGGTATCAGGCTCTAAAGCGGGATCGAAATTTAACGGCGTAATGCGCAAATAATCCAGTAATACTCGGCCTTTTACCTCGCCATCTTGATAATCGCCCATCGCAAATTCCGTTTGCTTGATCTTAATAAAATGGGTCAAGGCAACCGATTTACCGCCCTCTGGTAGGGTAATTTCAAACGGGTTAGCGGTATTTAAGCTAAAGAGTTTAAGCATCACTTCCGACGCATTCGCCACCGGCTTAACCTCAAGCGGTGTCACCACTTCGACCTCATTGGCCTGTGCCTGCGCTTTTTCCTGTGCCATAGCCTCGTCGTATTGCATGACCTTACCATCTTCCATCACCATATAAATATCATCATTGGTCATGTTGAAACGGTAAATACCCGCGGCAAGTATGGCGAATATCACTAAGGTGCCCGCTAGGGTTAACTTTACAAACGTACTCATTTTCTCTCCCCAATCGCGCGCTTTGTGCGCTGCTTTTCTAACACTGATCAACTTCAAATCAATGTCGGAGCAGTATTACAGATACTGAGTTAAAGCGGAGTGGGTAAAGTGTAAAAAAGTGACGCTATTTTGAAATTTGTCAGGCCAAGTTCAGTTTATCCCTAGCCGAGATAACTAAAGACATTGAATTTTTATCACCTTACCGTCGTCAAGCTTAAAAAATGCATCTTGCGGCATTTCTTGTGCCCATAAAGCTTGATAATCCAGATCTGCATAAATGCCGCGAAACACGGCCCCAGATAAAGCATGAGAAACGACAATGACGCGTTCAGGGATGCTAGGATCGTTTAGCCAATCCTTAAGACGCCCACTTATACTTGTAAATGACTCAGCATTCGGAGCATAGGTATACCAGTCGACGATGCCACTTAACTCAGGCTGAGATTGCTTAATATCTGGGACGCGCTGCTGTTCCCAATCACCAAGACCGAATTCAATTAAACGCGCATCCTTTTGTAACCGTGCAACAGGAAAACCAATTTGTTGACAAATAATTTCTGCGGTCTGTACTGCTCGCCCTAACGGACTAACATGAAATGCCCATTCATCCACACTGTATACATGCTGCTTCAAGACCTCCCCAACCGCTTGTGCCTGTAACTCTCCCAGTGCCGTTAAAGGAGAATTACAACGTCCCTGTAAACGTAGCTCTGCGTTAAATTGTGTCTGCCCATGACGTAATAGATAAATCGTTTTTTTAATCAATTTGAGAACCTAGAAACATATTGTTGAAACACAGACTTGGTGTTGTATGCTAAGCTACGCTTTGGCATTGATAATGGGAAATGTCATTATTCAGTATCAAATGACGTCCTTTAGCATCAGAATGTAAAATACTCAAACTTACTGGACGAATGGTATTCCAAAGTGTTTCAGAATTTTGTTCCGTCAGGAAATAGTTAGTCAATAATTTAACCATCAAAGACTCTAATACAATAAGCACATTACCACTGTATAGCATGCCAATATTTTCAATGATTTCAAAAAGACGTTTCTCTACTATTTTTAATTGAGTATAAATAGATGAGCAAAACCCACGGGATTGCAACATCATAGTATGAATACACAGGGTTAAATCAAAACATTCTCCATTAACGTCAAAATCGGCTTTAAAATCCTCCAATGCTAACTTTTTAATCACAGATATGGATCTTTTCCGTCCCTGGTTTAATATTCCAGCCGTTTCTATTGATAATGGTGACGTGCAAGAGTATACAATTTCAAACCGAGTATCCCTCAATGAGTTTGCTAGCATATTTGCATGCAATTCTCCGAGATTAGACAGTGAATGATGAGAAGGTGCAGACAGGTCGTACACGTCTAAAGATTTTGCATCCCCTTGACTAATTAGATATATAGTAGCCAATTAAATCACCTCAAATTTTATATTAAGTTCGACAATTTTAGCCGAGAGCAAGCTAAAGCAACCGACACTCGGCTACATTTTAGGCGGTTAAAAAACGTGGCGGACACCTAATGTAACAACTTTATCGTCGCCAACATCTTGCTTTATGCCAGACAATCTATATTCGCCTTCGTATACGGAAAAATGAGTATAAACTCGAGTCGATTTAGTCACTTTTTTATCGATACCAATAGTAAACTGGCTGATATCAACATCAGTCACCTCATCATTTTGGCCAACAAGTTTAGAAAAATAGCCACCTAATCCAGAGCGATCTTTACCAAACTCAGCTTTCAGTGTGATACCGGATAAATCATAGGTCGCATTGATAAAATAGGAGTGCCCTTTCATGTTGGAAAATGTCAAATTCTCAGTATGTTGAAATATCCCACCAAGTTTAACGTCTCCTAACTTAATTTGTGTAACAGCACGATAAGCATCGATATTCGCAATACCTTTATTAAGTGCTGCTGCTAAATAATAATGACTATTCTTGAGTTCCTTATCACCACTAGTCATACTTAATGCGTACAAATTGTCATCGACACCATAATTATCTTGCATTAAGTAAGTGGCATTAAAATCAACTAGACCGAATAACTTTGGAGAGTAATACCACAGACCATCAGCACTTCTGGTCTGTCCAGCGACTAATTGATTAATATCAGCATTCGTTGTACCAAAAATATCAACCTTACCCTCTGACGTTTTAAAAACTGTATCATTTCGACCAATAAGCAAAGAGCCATAAACTGTTTCAATACCTAAATAGCTATTCCTTGCAGAGAATACTTTGCTAGAATCATTGGCACGGTTAGACATATTATTTACGCCAAACTCCATCTTGTAGATAATTTTAATGTCGTCATTTATGTTTGATTTACCTTTGAGACCAATATTGGATGAGTTATTTTCAAGATAAGTGCCACTCTCGCCCACGTTCACTCCGCTAGTACCACTGTAAACAGTTGAACCTAAGTCTGAATGGGTAACTGATAAATCAAGTCGCCCATAGATACTAGGCGATTCATCTGCTGTAACAGATGCTGAGTAAATGGCAAATACTAAAGCGGTTAAAATTGTTTTTTTCATTATGTTTCTCTTACTTAGTTTGATATTAATGGTTTAAGAAGAAACTCTTTACAAAGGTCATGACAATTAACGCCATGACCTACTCGGCTTATCAATCGACCATAGTGACTTTCTTAGAACGCCATACAGAAGCTGCGAGTACAATGGATAGTATTGAAGTGCCTAACCAGAAGTATTGCGCACTACCAAAGTCATAATGCTTAACACCTGCCACTTCGGTAACTAGGATTAATTTTGAAGAAACAATTTCTTGCAGGGATGCCGCGAGGTAAGAGAACAAACCTATGAAACCCTTCACTGCGCCTACCGCATTTTTAGGCATTAAGTCACAGGCCGTTAAACCGGCAAGGAATACGACTAAACCACCGATTGAAAAACCGATCAGGCCCAGACCAAAGGCATCCATAGTGCGACTCTCTGAACCCCAGAACAGTAGGCACATACCAACTATATTTGCTAAACCGTATAAGAAGGTCGGAATATGACGATTCGCATTAAATACTTTGTCAGAAATAATCCCAGATAAAATAGCCCCAAAGAATCCTGCTATCGGATATGAAGACATAGCAACACCCGCATCAATCAAGGAATAGTTTTTTTCCGATTGCAGATACAGCACGGCCCAAGAACTCATAGCATAACGCGATGAATACATTGCCGCACACGCTAAGGCAATAATCCAAACAACGGGTTGTTTTAATACAAACAATTGAGCTTTACGAATAGCGACAGGATCATGCCCTTTAACTGACTCAGGCTCTTCGCCATAAGCAGTTGCAGGATCTGGTAAACCATAGGTACGAGGACGATCCTTTAGTAGCATGAGCATACAAGCTGCAGCGGCAAATGCAGCAATACCAGCCCCAATAAAGCCTATCTGCCAGCCAAAAAAGCTTACTAATGAAGCCGTTAAAATCCAGCTAATTGCTTCACCGATATTGCGTGAGCCGCCCCATATAGAATAAACACTGCCCCTTTGTTTAGGTGAGTACCAATGGAAGATTGAAACACATGAAGGAGCAGAACCCACTGATTGGAACCAGCCATTCATCCCCCAAAGTACTACAAAGAATACCCCTGCAACCCCCATTCCCATTGCCATGCAAGCAATAGAGGAAAGCATCAAGGAAACAGACATAAAACGGCCAATGTTAGCATAATCCGCTAAAAATCCATTTGAGAACTTACCAAATGCATAAGTAAAGAAGAATGCTGAGCCCATCAAACCTAATTCTTCAATGGTTACAACACCAGCGTCGAGCATAGGTTTTTTAACCACACTCAACGCCATACGTACTACATAAAACATGGCATAGCCGAACACTAAGCCGATAAAAACCTGCCATTGATATTTTTTATAAATTGAACGAATTTTTTCGGGCGTCTCGTTCATAATAGGTAGATCAGCACCGGTTTGAAAAAATTTCTTTATCATAGCTTGCTCCAAAAGTTGGAAGTCTAGTTAGCCAAAAAGTAACGATGCACATATTAAGAATTCGTGTAACATCATTTTCACAGACACCTTAATATCCGATATGAATTGCAACAAATTGACGAAAATGAGTTAGTTTTGACACAAACTCGTCCTAGAAGCGCTAATTCCTATGTGTTAATACAAGGCGCGAACGATAAAGATGGCTTAAGCTATTTTCAGCCCTAAAAAATCGAGTCAAATTTGACTCAACTAGAATCAAACAAGAATTTAAAATTTTAAAAAATATGCGAGTTGAATCACTTAATAAGGTATTAATGCCATGAGTTACATAAAACTGGACGCAATAAGTCATGTTCTGCAAATAAAATTTAAAATTTTGACTCCATTTTTATTACTTCTGTGGATAAGCATAGGCATAAGCTCGCTCTTTAATTCCGCCTCTGCAGCAGAACCTCTAGTGGTATTAACCACCTTTTCTGAAGAACCTATGGGCGCCTTGTTTGAAGAATTTAAACAGTTAAATCCAGACATCCCCATTCAAGTGGTATATCGCAGAACTGGACCCGCGTTAAAGTGGGTAAAACAATCATCCATACATCCAGTAGATATGATTATTTCTTCTACTCCTACCTTCTTTCGCGATTTGGATAATGCGGGGCTTATTGTCGCCCCATCAGAACGCTATGACATGCCGCCTTGGTTAAAAATACATGACCTTACTAAAAGCAATAAAACCATAGCATTAGGCTATTCTGGGATAACGATTATGTATAATCAGCGCTACCTAGAAAAAAACAACTTACCCATACCCCATACTTGGAAAGATCTCGCTGCAGCACAATTTTCTGGGCACATTATGATGAGTACGCCAAACAATTCTGGCACCACTCATATGATGGTCGAAGGAGTGCTACAACAAAAAGGCTGGATTCAAGGCTGGGCATTACTAAGGGAAATAGGTGGAAATTTGGCCTCAGTTTCAGCAAGAAGTTTTGGAGTGAGTGAATCGATATCTAGGGGGCTTGTTGGCGCTGGCGTTGTAATAGATAGCTATGCAATTGACGCTAAATATAAATTTGACTTTACCAATTTTAATTATCTACCCAATACCGTTATACTTCCGACTTATATTTCCGTTACTTCCCGTGGCAGAAGTAAAGCGAATGTTGAAAAGCTTATCCAATATTTTCTCTCTACCAATGGCCAAAAGCTTATTAGTTCTAGTGCTGTCGCCAAACACTCACTGACAGATGCTAGCCTTGCTAAAAGCACACAACCCGTCATTAATGAAGAAGTACTGTTTAACAGAGCCGATATTATCAATTCATTATTCGATCAGGTGATTACCTATCAATTATCTAAACTACAACTAGCATGGAAACTTATCCATCAAGCAGAAAAATCGGTCACCATTTCCGCTGATGAACAACAACTGATCAGCCAAGCACGACTATTAGCAAGTTCAGTCCCTATTAGTGAAGCCGAGTCTTTATCATTAGCATTGCAGAATCAATTCATGCTGCTTTCAACTGAACATAAGCACACCACAGAAATAGAACAAATTTTGTACCAATGGCGCCAAAAGAGTGAATCTCAATTAGATCAAGCCATTAGCTTGATGAACAGCTTAGTGTCCAAAAAATCATGAAAAAATATCATTTCAAAATACCGACAACATTAGGAAGTAAATTAATGCTCGCTTTTGCGAGCATGACATTTCTTAATCTATCTATAGGAATTACTACGGCTTTTATTTGGGATGAACTCAGCAATAAGATAAATAATATTGTCGAGCATAGTCTGCCACCACTTAATGGCGCATATATATTAGAAAGGTCCAGTGGGAATTTGCAGAGCATTATATCTAACAGCTATAAAATTAAAGATGAACTTGATTATCAAGAATTTGAGGCTGATATAAAAAATGAAATTACAACTATTGAAAAAAACTATATTAACAGCACCCCGGATAACGAGTCACTTTCAGAACAACGGATTGCCCTCGATCATTTTTCAAATTTGATCGAGCAACAAGATGCGCTATTAAAACAAAAAATTACTTATAGCCAAGAACTTAATAACTTACAAAAACGAATTACTTGGTTACATCAAGATCTTAATGATGAGATGACGCCCTTAATGCAAGAGGTCGAGTGGCACGTGACTCGCTTACTGTCACATCCGGTAGGAAATACCTCGCCAAATGCCTTAATGAGTGAATTTTTTATTTTACAGGAATTATCCGCTAAAGAAACGGAACTTTTTACCTTAGTCAATGAAATTATTGATCAAAGATACACGCGAGAATTAACGAGTGCCTTCTATTATCTTGATCAAAAAACAATCGAAATTGAAGCGTTAGCAGAAAAACTAAAAAGTTTTCCTTCCACGATTAGCCATAGGCAAATAATGAAGAATCTAATCACTCTTATCAGTTCTAATGGTGAATTAATTCGACTCTTAAAACTGGATACTGAAGCTCAACTGGCGTTATCACAACTAGCAGCCCCATTAACTCAAGTCTTAACCCAATTTCACCATAAAAACATTGATACCTTGGAACAATCCAGCCAAGCATTCAACTCATTAAACATCAATACTAAATCCATGATAATAAATGGAAAGTTGATTATTTTTCTGATATCCGTAGTTTCTATTTTAATCAGTATTTTAGTGCTCGCAATCCTCATCCGACAACGAGTATTAAAACGCCTTAACACCCTAGAAATTGATTTAGAAAATGTCGCTAATGGCCATTTAGACTGGCCGATAGCGACACAAGGAAAAGACGAAATTGGCCATATGGGTGACTGCTTGCGACAATTCTGTGTCGATATGCAGGCAATGGTTAAGAGTAATGCTTTAACACTTATCAATAATGCCCAAGCCAGCTTGATTACCTGTTATCCCAACGGGGAAATTGAATCGGCAAACCCTCAGGCATTACAATTACTGAGTTTAACCACGCTCGCCCCACGACTAACCCTTTGGCAAGCATTCCCCGCCACGAGCCAGCAGGTGTTATCGCAACAATTCGCGATTGATAGTGAGTTGCAACGAACGGGACAAAGTGAATGCATCCTCAATTTACTCAAGAATAACACACCCCAATACTTGCATTTTCACCTGCAGGCATTCGAACACGCACGACAAGCAAAATACATGGTTACTATTACTGACATCACCAAACAAGAGCTCAATGCCCGCGAACTTGAGTCCTTAGTCGCAGACAGGACTTTAAATCTAACCATTAAAAATCAAGAACTAATGGCAGAAATAGAACAACGTGGCATCGCAGAAAGGCATTTACGTCAAGCACAAGCGGATCTTATACAAGCTGCAAAAATGGCTGCTGTAGGTCAGACAATGACAAGTCTAGCTCACGAGTTAAATCAACCGCTTTCAGCTGTCAGTACCTATCTGTACAGTTGCCGTTTGGCCTTAGCCTCAAATCAGTTCGACTTACTCAATGACATGATAGGTAAAACCGAAAAGATGAATTTACGTATGGCTAAAATCATCTCTGCCATTAGAAATTTCGCTCGAAAATCCCCCAGTAATATCGAAGCTGTCAGCCTAGATATCCGTCAACTCGTTAGTAACGCATTGGTATTAGTGGAAACCCGAGTTAAAAATGAAAACATCATTATTCATAATGAGTTAGATAAAGACTACATGATAATGGCAGACGCGGTTCAGGTAGAACAAGTACTGCTGAATATCCTAATTAACGCTATGGACGCCACCGCAAGTCAATTAGATAAGCAGATCTATATATCAGTATTAAAGCAAACGAGCGCCAAATTAACACTGGCAATTTACGATAATGGCCCAGGATTTGACCCGAGTATTTTGCCTCTTATATTCAACCCGTTTAACACGACTAAGGCTGTAGGTCTGGGCTTAGGGTTGAGTATTTGTCGCTCAATACTCGAACGTTTTAAAGCTGAGATTTATGTAGCATCACACCTAAGTGGCGGCGCTATGATTATTTTGGAGTTTCACAATGCAGATTGAAAATTCGATGCAGTTTAATGTGCTACTTGTCGATGATGATGAGGATGTACTCACAGCATATCGCCATTTATTACACCTATCAGGGTACAGCGCTAAGGCCACCAACTCGCCAGCTAAAGCCTTAGCGTTACTCAATGAAAACTGGAATGGCGTTGTCGTCTCAGATATTTATATGCCCGCAATGAATGGCATGGATTTACTCGATGAAGTCAAAAAAGTTGATCCTGAAATTCCTGTCATCATGATCACTGGCCACGGTGATATTCCACTCGCGGTCGAGGCAGTCAAACGCGGTGCTTTCGATTTCCTTGAAAAACCTCTCGACTCAGCCCAATTCTTACAACTGCTCAAACGAGCTCAACAAATCCGTCATGGGCTCATAGAACAGAGAGAAGCTATCTCTAGCACTTTTAAGGAACATTTATTCGGCACCAGTGAGCAGATCAATCTAATACGCCAACAACTGAGCCAAATAGCTAAAATAGATAAGGATGTGATGATTGAAGGGCAAATGGGCACAGGTCGTCACTTAGTCGCATCTGTACTGCACAGCTTAAGTCAATATAAAAACAACAGCTTAATCATCCATGATTGCAAAGAACATCCCACATTTCCCGAATTAGAAACCAGTATAGCTAAAGCCCAAAATGGTACCTTAGTACTGCGTTCACTAACTCAGCTAGACCATGATCATCAACGCTGGCTATGTACTCGCTTACTGGATCAGGAAAGACTAAATACAAAAAGCCACCGTACGATTTGTATTTTCGATACCAATCCAGATGATGAAGTCAAAACAGGGGCCCTATTACCTGAGTTATATTACTACTTCTCACAGGCACGTATCCAATTGCCAAAACTCGCTGAACGCAAGAGTGATATTATTCCTTTATTCCGAAATTTCGTAAGCCAAAGCTGTAAGCGTTTCGATATTCCTATTCCCAAAATTGACTTGAATTATATTGATATTCTTAAGCGCTACCACTGGCCGGGAAACATCCGAGAGTTACGAAATCTTGCCGAACTCTATGCTGTTGGCATCATAAAACTACCCGGCGAAGAAGCCCTGAAACTAGTACAAGCCCCTGACGCGCCGTTGGATGAGCTCGTTGACGCATATGAAAAACAAGTCATTGAAAATATTCTTCATCTTTGTTCAGGAAGAGTCACAGATGCCGCAAATTACTTAGGCATTCCTCGGAAAAAACTGTACCTGAGGATGAAAAAACTCAATCTTGAAAAGGATAAATTTAAACCTAAGTCTTAACCACTGTCAGAATTGTATAACAGCTAGCCACAGTGACATTAAAAGTGTCACTGCGGCCATGGGTTTCGTGTTTATAACTCGTACTACTTCTCGTTTTTCCACAAGGCTGGGGTTTGGCTCGGTTGCCAATTACTTTGGGAGAAATGCGCTTGCACTAAGGAATAAATTTTATCTTGATAGGAGACAAAATCAGGCTGCTGATAATCATGCTGATCCTGCCAAGCGGGGGCATAGTTATCTAGCGTGTCGAAACGGTATCCTTGGCGCAGTGCCTCTTCCACGAAGCGTTTAATTTTAGGCAAGTTGATGGTCGCACCTTGACCACGATGGGCATTCTCAAATAAGAAGTCATGGGTCAAGATCACCACTTTACCGTCGTGCAAACCATCGCTGCAGTCTAAGTTCTGCGTGCGACTGTTGAGAGGGTTCATTGTGGTGCCCGCACAGGTGTTGATCACTTGATTGATTTTATCCACCAGCTCAACCCCATCGGCCATAGATTCGGCTGGAAAAGCCACGCCCCAATCCTCTGGCCCCCAATCAAAGTCCCAACCAAATATTTTATAATCACTCTCGGCGAGCATATTTTGAATTTGCACCGCAACTTGCGAACTGTTGGTAGAGGTTTCGGCGGTACAAGCAAAAGCAGGGTCCCAAGGCGGCACAGTATCAGAGGTTGCACACAAGCCGTCGCCTTTAAGTTTACTGGTCACGCGCCAGCCATTGGTATAGGGCAAACGCGCCAACTTAGTCATCTTGTTGTTAGGATAACTGGCGGCATTAGGGATAAGCTCAACCACTTTGGCGGTGTTCGTCACAAAGTAGGTAAAGTCGGTGGCCGCATCTTGATAGGATTTCACCGGCCATAGACCCACTTGATTGCAATAAACCGCCCCCGATTGAACGCCATCGGTGCAGTTATGCAGCATATGATCGTAACTGTGGTTTGCCAGAATATGACCATCGTCTAATAAACGTTGCAGGGCGACAGCCGCTAACGCTTCGTTTTCATCCCCTTCGCCATACATATGAAATGCATTGATAAAGAAGGTCGCCTTGATATTGGCATCCTTTAGCGCATCCAATACCCCTAAAGTCGCGTCAATTGGACCATCATCAAAGGTGAGGTAAATGGTTTTATCGCTGGCGTGGGCAAGACTTACGCTCGCTAAACAGAGTCCAACTGCGGCGGCTATCGATTTCAGTTTCATGATCTCATCCTATAGATAATGTTTGAGGCTAATGGTTAAAAAGCAATGAGTTAACGCCCACTATGTCCAAACTCGCACACAGTCTCGCACTCATTCGCTCGGCTTATCTATAGTGAGTAATCTAGCCAGCGTTAGTTATACCATCCTAGCAACAAGCCATACTTTTCTACGCTAAGTTGATAAATCTCCCATCACCACTCAAGTTGAAATCACCGCCGCCCTCGCGTTAAACACAATAGAAAAATACCAATCCTAGTGTGAAAAGTACCGCATCAACAATTCGATAACAGGTAAGTTAACTGAAGAAAAAAACAACACTAAAGCACTACAGGGACGCTATAACATGTCAGAAGGTCAATTATTTAAGAGCTCTTTGCTCGCATTGTGTATCGCTAATGCCTTATTCGGGATGAGCTCAACCGCAGTCGCGGCGGAGCAACAAGAGGCAACGGCAGAAAATATGGAGGTAATCCAAGTACGCGGCATACGTCGCTCGATTGAAGCCTCATTGAATACCAAACGCTTCGCCGACTCCACGGTCGATGCCATCACCTCGGAAGACATAGGTAAGTTTCCCGATAAAAACATCGGTGATGCGCTGCAGCGAATTTCTGGGGTGACGGTCGATAGACAATACGGTGAAGTAAGCGGCGTTACTATTCGCGGTACAGCGCCAGAGCAGAGTCGTATTTTGCTTAACGGTCAAACCGTTGCTAGCACTTCTTGGTATGACTTGGGTCCTGCCACTCGTACCTTCAATATGGAATTGTTGTCGGCTGAGCAAGTGAACGCCGTTGAAGTGCACAAAACCCCGACCGCCAGACTTGAAGAAGGTGCGCTGGGCGGTACTGTCGATCTCAAAACCCGCAAGCCCTTAGATCTCGATGCCCACACCTATCAAGTCGCTGGCGAGCTGAGCCAAAGCAGTCTGTACGATGAAACGGACCCGAGTGGCTCTTTCCTCGGAAGCTGGAAAAATGACGATGAAAAGTTCGGCATTTTAGGCGCCTATTCAGTAGAAAAAATTACCAGCGGCCGCCAAGTACTGGAATCTCTCAGTGGTTATTATGAATACTTCGCCGCCGATCCCGCGCAAAATCAAGAATCTACCGTTGGCGCTTGGGGCATAGGCTCGCAGGCCTTTAGAGCCGAACGTGAACGGACCAGCGCCCAAGTCACACTGCAATTTGCACCGACTGACAATACCGAGTTCACCTTAGATTACTTTAATTTTGAACTCGATATCCCCCACGTAAACCATAACTTCTTAACCGTTGGCGCACGCGGTTCAGGCTCCACCAACGTAGTGAATAACGCCCAAGGCGGCACAGCGTCGGCAACGATTTTGCCGGCGTATGCGTCGATTATTTATAACCCTGTGGTGCGCCATGCGGTCAATATGAAATCTGACGTACTCAACTTGACCGGAAAATACGTCGGGGACAGTTTTACGGTGAGCGGCGTCATCGGCCAATCGACCTCAGATGGCGGCACCCAAGGCGGTTCATCTTCTTGGTGGATCCCAGCGACGGATCAAGGCGGTAAAATTGGCGACCCCGCCTTCCCTAATGGTCAAGGCAGTGTCGATGGCGGCTTTAGTTACGATGCCACGGGTCCCTACCAAGTGGTGCTGACGAGTTTAGATGCCAACGATGCCAGCCAATTCAAGCACGCCCAAGAGGCGAACTACGAAACCACAGTGCAAGATCATAAAGTGACCTACGCACAGTCCGATTTCGAATATCAACTCGACCATGATTTTATTAACAAAATTGCGGTCGGGATTAAGTACAACACCAGTGATTTCGAGCGTAATGCCTTCAACCGTAACCCCGCAGAAATCCTAGGTTTCGTGCCTAATGGCAACCTAGCCAACTGGAGCGATGGCGTGCTGTCTGGGCTACATTCCCAGAGCGGCGGCAATGTGCTCGACTCCTATGCCAAGTTAGATGAAGACAAATGGTGGGCCTTTATCAGCGAGAAATACGCCAATGGCGAGTTAGTGGAAGTCGCCGATCTCGGTAACACCTTCACTGTCGAAGAGGATATGTTTGCCCTGTACGCCAAAGCGGATTTCAGCGGCGAATTCTACCGTGGTAACTTTGGCGTGCGTTACGTTAACACTGACCAAACCTCAACCGGTTTTGCCGATGGCAAGCCCTACAATGAATCCGTCAATTACGATAATTGGCTACCGAGTATCAACGTCGCCTTTGATCTGCAAGAAGATTTAATCCTACGTGCTTCGGCCTCTTCCGTGATGGCACGTAACAACTATAGCGATCTCAAACCAGGTTTAGCCATAGCGAAAAACTTTGGTACTGCAACCGGCGGCAATCCAAATTTGAAACCCTATAAGGCGAATCAAGCCGACCTTGGCATCGAATGGTACTTCACTGAATCTTCTATGCTGTCGGCGGCTTTGTTCTACAAAGATATTGATAACGTAGTGTTTGTCACTGAGTCGACGCAATATATCGAAGGTTGCGGCGCATCAGAATCCGAGTGGGATAAATGCCGCGTCACAGCCCCTGCCAACGGCGGTAGCGGCTCAGTGACTGGGCTTGAAATCCAGCTGCAACATAACTTTGAAAGCGGTTTTGGCTTCTTGACCAACTACACCTATGTTGACAGTAAAAGCACTCGCCCCGATGGCACTGAACAAATGATTGAAGGCGTGTCAGAAAACTCCTTCAACGGCTCACTCTTCTACGAAGATGATCTATTCAGCGCCCGTATCGCCTATAACTGGCGTTCAGAATACTTAGGCGTGGGTAACATTCAAAACGTGTTAAACGACAGCTATCAACAAGTCGATGCCTCGATTATTTGGCATGCGATGGAGAACTTAGATGTTTCACTCGAAGGGGTTAACTTAACCAATGAAGTGGTGCAATCCTATGATGTTAAATACGGATTGACCCAAAATACCATCGAATTTGGTTCACGTTATTTCGTCGGTGCCAGCTACAAATTTTAAACTTGAGTCACACCATAGCCGACCTTAGGGTCGGCTTTTTGCGTTGATAATGCAGTGGGGATAAGCCATGAAAGTGAAGCAAGCAATCAGAAAAATCATTATCTTAGGTGGCGGCACCGCAGGCTGGATGGCAGCGGCCGCCCTCGCGAATAACCCCGTATTTGCCGCCATTGAACTCTGTTTAGTGGAATCGGACAACATAGGCACTATCGGCGTTGGCGAAGGCTCGACGCCACACTTAAAACGCTTTATGGACAACTTAGGCATTAGCGAAAAAGATTGGATGGAACGATGCCACGCCAGCTATAAAACCGGCATCGACTTTATCAATTGGAATGGTGACGGGCAGCAATATTTCCACCCTTTCTATTTTCAAATGGATGTAAAACCCGCCGAAGTCTTTTTTATCAACGCCAATGCGAGGCGCCGAGGGCATGGCAATGCCGTTAAACCCGATGCGTTTTTCTCAAGCGGTGTGTTGGCCAAGCACAATCTCAGCCCAAGGCCGAATAAAGCAATGCCCTACATCAACGAATACGGCTATCACTTCGATGCCACTGAGCTGGCCAATTACTTAAAAGATTATGCCTGCCAACGCGGCGTACGGCAGATCATTGCTGATGTGGTCGAGGTTTCAACCACCCAACACCAGCAGATTGAGACGCTGAACCTAGCAAATGGCGAACGACTAAGCGCCGACTTTTTCATCGATGCCAGCGGCTTTAGCGCTAAGTTAATTCATAAAGCCCTAGGCGTGCCCTTTCAATCCTTCGCCGAGGAGTTACTCAACGACAGCGCCGTCACTGTACCTGTACCTGTACCTGTACCTGTACCTGTACCTGCATTATTGGACTCCACTCAAACGCAGCAGGCAAAATACCATACCCGCGCCACGGCGCTCAGTGCGGGCTGGCTATGGCAAATCCCCCTCACCCACAGGCTTGGTAATGGCTATGTTTATAGCAGTCGCCACCTCAGTGCCAATGCCGCGGCTAAGGAATTATTGCACAGTGTAAATTTACCCGAGTCGACCCAAGTGCGGTTTCTTAAAATGCGGGTCGGCGTTAGTGACAAGGCTTGGCACAACAATGTACTGGCGATTGGGCTTGCGCAAAGTTTTATCGAGCCACTCGAAGCCACGTCCATCATGATGACTCAGTTCACCCTTGAAAGATTTATGTCATTATTCGAGCGTTATCAGTTAAATAAGCAGGCAGAAACCTTAAGTCGACAAACACTGAATCAGGCGGTGATGCAGTTAGTGCTCGGCATAAAGGATTACATTCAGGCCCATTATGTCACCAGTCAGCGCAGCGAACCCTATTGGATGGCGGCGAGAAAAGTCGCCATTTCCCAAAGGCTGACGCAACTATTAAAAGCTTGGTATCAAGGGGAAGACTTTGATTTACTGCTTTACCAATACGATCAGCAGCTAGCCTACTTTCGCCCTTCTTGGTATGCGCTATTAGCGGGAATGGATTACCGTGACCCAAAACTGAAGCGCCCATTTGAGCCGATTTCAGCGGACATTACGGCGCAGGCGATAAGCTATTGCCAAACCTTAGTGGAGCAGTATTTTCAGCCTAAGCATTCGTGAAAGTAAGGGTTAAATCGCCCTTTGTTTACTGCTGAAGCGCTGACGAAAGCGACTCGGCGTGACGCCTTTAAATTGAATAAAGCGTCGATTGAAATTAGATAAATTATTGAAACCACACTGATCGCTGATGGTTGAAATCGGGCTCTGGTTCGAGAGTAATAACTTGCACGCCTTAGCGATCCTGAGTTGGTTGATAAACTCAGTTAAGGTTTTCTCGGTGCGTTTTTTAAAGAAGCGATGGAAATGATTGGTGCTCATGTGCGCCAACTTTGCCAAGTCCTGTGCCGACAAGGCCTGAGTGTAATTGTCATAAATATGCTCAATCACTTTATCGAGCTTTTTCACGGTAAAGTCGAGCTTACTGCCGTGGGTGAACAAGGTACTGGACAAGAGTTCTTGCTGACTATCCTGTTGTAATAACGCTAATAATTCCAATAACAAAATATAGCGTTTAAAGGGATTGGCCGTCTCCATCGCGATAAACACGCTATGCGCCTTGCGCGCCGTTTCCTCACTAAACAACACGCCCCGTTTGGCATGGGTCAAAAGCGAATGCAAGGATGCTAACTCGCGCTGCTCATTCACAATTTGGTGTAGCCAGGCTGCGGGAATCTGTGCCACATACACGACTTCCTTCACTCGATTTTTCGAAGCGGATCCCTTCAAACTGGGCTCTTTCAAACCGACCGCAGTTGAAGCGCCGCCTTTCAAACAATCGTTCTTTGAAGCCTCGTCAGGTGAAATATCAAGGTTAGCCTCGGATTGCCAGCCGTGGGGCATGTCAGGGCCGATGATCACTAAATCATAATCGCCATAGCGGGCAATATGGTCGCCCACATAACGCATGCCATAACTGTTGAGGGTTAAGCAGATTTCGTACTCGGGGTGATAATGCCAGTTGAGATCCATGTGGTCCCATTCATAGCGAAAGTAACGCCAAGAGCTGTTTTCATCGGGGATCACTTTTTCACACAGAGGTTTCATCCATTAAACTCCAGTTACTCATTCCTTTACCTTAGCTTCAATCAGCTCTTACAGATCAACGCCATTCACTCAAGCTAGCCGTTATTCCATCCTGTTAAATTATTCAATTACTTAAACCTTATTTTTAATGCAAGCCTTGACCTATCAGCTCGGCGAAATCGCTGTGCCTCGCGCACTATTGTCTATAGCAAGTCAGCCCTACAGTGATACTCAACTCCGTTACTCTAATACTATTCTATCCAATGTTAATTAAAGGTAACTATTTTACAAGTAAACACTTTATCAGCAGATACTAAAACGCGGTTTTACCTATACCCATCCGCAGCAGCTAACTGCAACTCGTATCTATCACCATTATCTATCGCCAGTATCTATCGCCAGTATTTACAAGTATCTACAGCCCGTATTAACTGCACCTGATGTAAATCAGCCAAATCAGCACAAACACGATTTGACTATGTGAGAATAGTATCGACAGAGGCACCATTCGTATCACCACCAAAGCGAGCGTCAAGCCACAATGAATTTCACTTAATTCAATTGGCTAAGCACATGAAACACAAAATCATCATTCTGTTTGTCCTCTGCACTTTCTTTGTGATTTCCTTGATGACCAACAGCATGGGGCCGATTTTCCCTGCGTTAATTGACAGTTATGCTATCGGCCTGACGTTGGCGGGGTTATTTCCCTTTGCGTTTTTTATCGCCTACGGCGTGACATCGATTCCTGCGGGAATTTTGGTGGACAAGTACGGTGAAAAACGGGTGATCATCTTAGCCTTTAGCCTAGCGTTCATCGGCGCCGTCACTTTTGTGTGTCTCCCTACCTTTAGCATCGCCATGTTTAGCCTGTTTTGTATTGGCACTGGCATGAGCTTATTGCAGGTAGCAGTGAATCCCTTACTGCGCCAAGCCGCGGGGCCTGAGCACTTTGCCTTTTTCTCCGTACTGGCCCAACTCGCCTTTGGCGGCGCCGCAACCTTAGCGCCGCTGGTGTACCAGCATTTTGTCGCCTTAGATCAAGCCAGTGTTGCATCAGCCAACTATGTGCAACAGCTATTGCCCGAGAACATGAGTTGGCTCGCCATGTATTGGTTATTCGCCGTAGTCGCGCTCGCCATGATGCTCTTTGCCAGCATAGTGAAGATGCCCAAAGTGAATAAACTGGCAGATGAGTCGGCGGGTGCCCTGGAGACACATTTACGCCTTTTCAAAGATAAAACCGTTTTGAAATTCTTCTTCGCTATCGCCGCCTATGTTGCGCTTGAGCAAGGGCTTGCTAACAGTATCTCAGTCTTTTTGCTTCAATATCATGGTCTTGATACCTTAAGTGTCGGCGCCAATGTGGTTAGCGATTTTTGGTTTTACATGACGCTCGGCTGCCTACTCGGTTTGCTGCTACTTAAACTTATCGACAGTCAGATCTTGCTGCTCAGTTTTTCCCTTAGTTCACTGGTTTGTTTTCTGGTGGCGATTTGGGGACCGAGCCAACTAGCATTAATTTGTTTCCCATTGGTTGGCTTTTTCATTTCTATCATGTGGTCGGTGATCTTCTCGCTGGCGCTTAATTCGCGCACTCAAGATCACGGATCATTCGCCGGCATTCTCTGCACTGGCATTATCGGCGGCGCGTTTATCTCGCCTATCATTGGTGTTATCAGTGAGCTGTCCGGCGAGTTACGGCTCGGGATGCTAGTGCTGTTAATTCCTATGGCATACATAGGCTATGTCGCGCTAACGGCTCGCCCCTTGATTAAAAACACCACCCTATTTTCTGCTAAAACGGCATCAAAAGATGATGATTCTAAGCAGATGGCAACAACCAACACGAGAGGCAACAAGCTATTATGAGCGTCCTATGTTTAGACCTTGGGGGAACTAAACTGATGTTGGCACAGGTGGAAGGTAAAACCTTACTCGACACTTGGCGGTATCCCGTTCCCGCCGATGGCAATTTCGAACAATTATTCGATTTCCTCGTGACCTGTATCCACAGCCATCTCACGCCTGAAACCTATGGTATTTCCATCGGGATACCCGGCATGGTGGATATGCACAGCGGCACTTTACTCGAAGTGCTCAATATCCCTGCATTGACGGCAACGCAGTTAGCCCAGAAACTTAAAAATACCTTTGAAATGGATGTTGTTGTGAATAACGATGCGAACCTCTTTGCCCTTGGCGAAGCTGTGCTCAACAGCAATCAAGACATGCTCGGGATTACCTTAGGCACTGGCGTGGGCGCTGGGGTGATTTTTAATGGTCAGTTGTATTCGGGTAAACATTGCGCCGCAGGTGAAATCGGCAGCTTGAGTTATCGCGATGGCATTATTGAGCACTACTGCTCGGGGCAATACTTCACCACTCACCATCACATGAGTGGCGAATATTTGTATCAAAAAGCCTGTGAAGGAGACAGCCAAGCGCTGCAAGCCTTCGCCCATTTTGGTGAACACTTAGCGCACATGATCGCCCAAACCTTACTGGTATACGATCCCAAAGATATCGTCCTTGGCGGCTCAGTCAGCAAAAGCTTTCCCTTCTTTATTGAAGCGCTTAAACAGAAATTGCAAAGCTTAGTCTATGGCCCGCAACTGGCGGACTTGACGATTTCAGCCAGCCAACATCACAATGCGGCACTCATAGGCGCGGCGCAATGGTTTTTACAACAAAAGGACTCAGTTAAGTGAAAGGACTAACGAAAGGGAAAGGACTAACGAAAGGGAAAGGTAAAATAAAGTGGCAGAGGATTAAGACGGCCTTAGTCAGCGGCATAATGGCAGTGCTTCCCGTGGCGCCAGTGCTTTCAATATTTATTATGCCATCGGTACAGGCCGCCAACGCCGTGCAGGAGGCAAATCATGTCGCACTTAATCAATTGGCCGATAAACTTCAGCTAAGTTATCAGTTAACCGCCAGTTATCTTGAAACCTGTCCCGCTAAAGAAACCCTATGCTATCGCTCTGCCATTGAGCTAACCCTGCCCACTCAGCTATCCAACGACAAGTTATCCAACGAAGAGCTAAATCATGGCGATTGGCAAATTTATTTCAGCCAACTATCGCCCGTTTATTTTGTCGATGCGGGTGACTTTAACATTGAACATATCAATGGCGATTTACACAAAATCACTCCTAAAGCCAGTTTTAAGGGTTTCGTCGCCAATCAAGTTTATCGTATTGAGTTTTATAGCAAAGGCAGCCAAATCACCCGCTCCGAGTTTATGCCAAATTTCTTTGTCGCTATGGGCGATAAGGCGCAGGTAATAAAGAGCACTCAAACAAGGCGCGATCCAGAAACAGGCTTAACCCAGCAAGACTACCTGGCGCCTTTTAATGCTGAAAAACAATTCTTACTGGCAAAAAACGATGCAACCCCCTTTGCCGATGGCCAGTATTTAGCCGAGCAATATCAAGCCTTAGCCGCAGACAAAGCACCTGACATTAGCGGCAAACTTATCCCCACACCACTTCATAGCCAAAGCCTAAACTCGGCGCCTTTATCCCTTGCTGAAGGTTATCGACTCGCGGCTGCAACTGTCGATTTTAAGGGCCGGCAGGCGGCGTTGGATTACCTCGATTCTTTAGGCTTTTCGGCCAAGGACAAAGGCATGCCGCTGTTATTGCAACTCGATACTCAAGCTCCTAAAGTCGCCAGCACTGAAGCCCATGATAGTGAAATTAAAAACAGCGAAGCCTATCGGTTAACCATAACGGCCGAGCAAATCAGTATTCGAGCGGGCAGTGAAGCGGGACTCTTCTATGGCCTACAGAGCCTAGCTGGGCTGATCAGTTTAAGTGACGATCAACTGGTCGCCATCGATATTCAAGACCAGCCTCGCTACGCCTTTCGCGGCCTGCACATCGATTTAGCCCGTAACTTCCACTCGCTCGATTTTATCAAACGCATTATTCCACAGCTCGCCGCCTATAAAATCAATAAGCTGCATTTGCACTTAGCCGACGATGAAGGCTGGCGTTTAGCCATACCCGGCTTACCCGAACTGACCGATGTGGGTGCAAAACGTTGTTTCGATTTAACCGAGCAAAGCTGTTTATTGCCACAACTGGGCAGTGGCATAGCGGACGTAAACCCCGTCGATGGCTACTTAACCGTGGCGCAATACCAAGCAATATTACAACTGGCTGATGCTCACCATATCGAAGTGATCCCTTCACTGGACATGCCGGGGCATTCACGCGCCGCAATAAAATCCATGGAGGCCCGTTATCACCATTACCTAGCAAAAGGAGATAAAGCTAAGGCGGAGGAGTTTTTACTGACTGAATTTGCAGATAAAACCCAATATTCGTCGATTCAGTATTATCACGACAATACACTCAATGTGTGCTTGGCGAGCACCTACCACTTTATCGATACAGTGATTGATGAAGTCAAAAAAATGCACCAAGCCGTAGGCATTCCCTTAGTGCATTACCATATAGGCGCCGATGAAACCGCGGGCGCTTGGGTCGACTCTCCCGCGTGTATCGCAATGAAAAAACAAAAAGCCGATGAGTTAGCTGGACTCCACTCACTCAATGGCTACTTTATCGAACGCGTTGCTAACATGCTGGCAGATAAAGGGATTATTGCCGCAGGTTGGAATGATGGCATGGGTGAAGTGCGCCCCGAAAACATGCCCGCCCAAGTGCAATCTAACGCTTGGTCACTGATTTCAGACAACGGCCATCAAATCGCCCATAAGCAAGTCAATCTTGGCTGGAAGGTCGTGCTCTCAACGCCGGAAGTCACCTATTTTGATTTTCCCTATGTTAGCCATCCAGATGAGCGCGGTAATCATTGGGCTGCAAGGGCAATAGACAGCTTTAAGGTGTTTAGCTTTATGCCCGACAACCTGCCCGCCCATGCCGAGCGCTGGCGCAATAGTTTAAATCAGCCATTTATCGCGGACGACAGCCACAGCCAGCTCAAGCCGGGACACGGTTTTTACGGCTTGCAGGGGAATCTTTGGAGCGAAATGGTGCAATCGGATGAGCAAGCAGAATACATGCTATTCCCGCGCATGATAGCCCTTGCAGAACGGGCATGGCACAAGGCACCGTGGGAATTAGCCTATGATTATCAAGGTAAAATCTATAGCCAACAGACTCAACATTTTGCCAGCCAACTCAATGGCCAAGCCGAGCAAGTCCTCAAACAGGATTGGCAAACTTTCGCCGCTGTGTACGCCAATAAAGTGCAGCCTAAGTTAGCAAAAGCGGGAGTTTTCTACCGCATAGCACCACCTGGGATTCTTGTTGAAAATCAGCTGTTAGTGCTCAATAGCTTATATCCCAATGCCGAGCTGGAATACCAACTCGACTCAGGACCTTGGCTAAGCTACCGTCAAGCGTTCAAGCTTAATGATGTCAAACACATCCGCGCCAGAGTCAAAGATGGCACGCGTTATTCTCGCCCATCGACTTGGCAAGGCACCCTCTAGTCGTTTCTCGTAAAAAGTCGGCCATCACATGTGATGGCCGATACGTTAATTAGCTATTTAATTAATGCCGCTGCTCGATAGGTTAAGTCTAAGCTTAACACTCTTAAATTGAGGCTTTTCAATCACAGCGCAACTCAGGCTATAATCTCAGTATTCGCGAGCACACTGTACCAGTGCAACACGCTGCCTGTGCAATGCGCTTTATCAGTGACTGTTCACCATAACATTTTACCTAACCTAAGGATCCACCTGCCGATGACAACTGCTTCGACTAGCCCCTTTGCCGTGTTAAATCAAACCACAGCAACCTCGTTTAATGAGCAGAAAAATCTGATTAAACGGGTATTTAAAGGTAAGCCAGTGCAATGTCCTAGCTGTAAACAGACATTAAAAGTGATATTGCCTGAGCAGGCAAAGGCAGAACAAGCGGCAGGAATATACTGTGCCAAAGGCTGTACCGATATCGAACTCGATATGGAAGCCGTCGCGGGACTCTAGCTATCCTAGATTAATCACGCACAAAGATGCTCTTCACATCAACGCCAAAACGACTATGCAAGCGCTAAAAATTTAACCTCTCAGTTAAGGCTAGAGATGACCTTAGCTGATCACGGCAGTTGCTTAAGCTGCCCGCGAAAATAATGCCGATAAAAGCCCACCAGATTACTGCCAATAAAGAGTACCTCCATTAACACTGCCACGGGCGATCCCACTAAGGCATTGTGAACGAGCCAAAAACTGGTTCCGACTATCATCAGTAATCTAAGATCTTTATCCCTTTGGCAGAATGCGGCGCGGGTTTGAAACAGTGTGCCGAGACAACTGATCACCGTCGTTATGCCATTGAAGGTCACGATACTCATTGCCACTGCTGCGCTAGAAAAACACCACATGGCCACCTTTGACGTCGTAAACATGCTGGTGAGATAACGCACTGTGGCTATGCCCATTAAGCCTGCTGCAGTCCATTGCTGCAACAGACAAAAATGAATAGAAATCAGAATACCCGATACAAAAAGGCAGGCGACAATCCGCTCCCGCGCCTTAAATTGAAACGAAATCAGATCGAAGATAATGGCTATCGCCACCAAAATTTGAGACAAGGTAAACGCAGTCAACTTATTAAGCCCCTTAGCTTTAAGCAATAATGCGCACTCTGATTGGAAGCCTTATAGACTTGAGGGCGCAACTTAAGGCGCAGCATCATAGGAATCGCGCTTTAGCGCATTAACTTAAGTTAACTGGGGGCAAAAAACGCTAAAAGGAGTCTTGAAGTCGTCGACGCATACGCGACAAACTGATTGCCGTAATGCCAATATAATTAGCTAACTGACCTTGGCTTAACCGCTCAAGCCAAAGTGGTGAATGTTCGCGTAAATACAGATAACGTTGCTCAGGTGTGTGCAGCAGTAAAAAGGCTTCCTTTTGTTCTTTATACAATAATTGCTGTTTAAGTAACCCAAGTTGCACGGGCTGCAGCGAAGTATCATCCAACACGGATAACGGCATTAGGATAAGTTTACAGGCGCTTAAAGCTTCTAATTGGTAACGAGCGGGAATTTGCTTCAGCCAACTGACATACAAAAAACACAATTCACCCTCGAAATAAAACTCCTTACAGCGCTCTGTGCCATCCTGCGTATAATGGCAAGCGCGCACTATACCATCTACAACAAAATATGCCTGTGACTGCTCATTTCCTTGGCCAAGAAGCACCTCTCCCGCCGGCACGTTCAACGCTTTAAACTGTGGTAAGTAACGTTCAACAGCAGCTTGACTCGCCCCTAATGCAATCAAATATTGTTGCAGTGGTTGGCAAGTTGGCACCTGCAATACAGCAGTCTTTTTTACGTCATCAGGTTCAATCATGCGAGCAACTCAGCGATTTATCACTAAACACTTAACCATTGCCATTCAAGCAAAGGTTCAGCACTCGCTTGCAAACCCCGGCTCAGCGTGACGTTGAATACACTTTTAGCGGGAATACTTCCCACGCCCTTGGGGGTGCCTGTCATCACAATATCGCCGTCATCGAGACTGATAAAGGCTTGCAGCTCAGATAAAATAGTCTGAGGTTTGTAGATCATTAAATCGATATGCCCCTCTTGCACCAAGTTATCGTTGATACTCAAGGTAAAATGCAGCGGCGCCTTGGCATCATCAATCGCCACAAAGGGACTGAATAATGCGGCACCATCGAAGGCCTTTGCCCGCTCCCAAGGCAATCCCTTGGCTTTTAACTTGCTTTGTAAATCACGTTTAGTGAGATCTAAGCCAATGGCAACGCTGCTAAAACGGCCATCTTGAAACATAAAACACAGCTCGGTTTCATAGTGCAAGGCTTCGCCTTGATGCTCCGAAAGCAGCACAGTCGACATCGCCGAATTGGGCTTTAAAAACACCACCATGTCGTCGGGTATGTCATTGCCCAACTCATGGATATGGTCGACATAATTACGTCCAATACAGATAATTTTTGTCGGTACGATACGCTTTTCATCCAAAACGACAGATTTCATTTTTAATCCTTTTTACGATACGGTCGAGATTATTTTTAAATAATCAAACCAAGAAGTTAACCTTAACTAGCGCTAAACTCTCAATAGAAAAATTCACTTTACTTGTGACGAACTCTGCTACACTTGAATTAATATTTCAATAAAAACAGCGATCTAATCATTATTAAACCCATTTTACAGGGACAGTCCTAGAAGAGGTTTTCGCACTATGTTGACGCTTACCATAAAACAAAAAATCATATTTAGCTTTAGTGCCATCGGCGCGCTGCTCATCGCTGGCAGTAGCTTCTTCTATTATTCACTCTCACAAGTACAAACCGCCTATCAAAATATCGAAACCTTAGCCGTACCAGTGCAAAAGCAGAGTAATAGCTTACAACTGGTGCTGTTAAAAATGTCACGCCTTGCCACCTTGGCCCACAGCCAGCAAGACACAGCCGGCTTAACCAAAAGCCAGCAAGCATTTACGGCGCTGCAGAAGAAATATCAAAGTATCGAAAATGAGTTAATTGAACGAGTAGCTGATCAGCCTAAAATGCAGACTTCTCTAGATGAAGCAAAGGCAAGATACCAAGCCTATTTGCAACAAAGCCAGGCCATGTTTAGCGCTAAACTCGCCAATGAACAAGCAAAGCAGCAGTACCAACAACTCTTTAAGCGCTTTAACGATGCCAAGACCAACGCCAGTAATGCGATGATCGATCTCGAAACCCTGTCCATCCCCGATAATCCTACTCTGCTCGAAGAGATTGTCGGTACAGGCACGCGTATCGACGATATGTTGTATACGCTAACCAACACTATGGGAGAGCTGATCCACACTCAAAGTTTGGAGGTGATCCAATCGCACCAGCAAGATGTCGGTATTTTACTGGGGAACCTCACCACTAACTTTACTTTTTTAAAACAACAAACTGATGGGCTTGATACCTTAGGCTTGCTGCAAACCTTCGAACAGCAATATGCGATTATCAATACCTTACTCGCGGCGCCTGCCGAGCTTTATAAAACACAACAAGCCGTGGTTGAAGCACTGCGACAATCAGAGCAACATTACCTCGATGCCGATAAAGAGTTTAATGCGAATAATCTCGCCTTAGATAAGTTAATCAACTTAGCCGACCGCCGATTTACCAGCCTGCAAACCATCGCCAGTAATGATATTCAACAGGGGCAAACCTTAGCGATAGTGCTCGCATTGGTGTTTATCGTTATGGTGAGTTTTATTTCCTTCTTCACCTCCAAGGCCATGCTCAATCCATTAGCCTTAGTGAATGGCGCGCTGGCTAGCATCGCCCGTGGGGATTTATCTAAACGCATTCATAAACGCCATGACGATGAATTTGGCACCCTGATCGATAACATGAATACCTTGAGTGACGATCTTGCCAAGCTACTCACCAATATCAGCCAAAATGCCCATTCGCTGGACAGCTCAGCCACCCAAACCAATGAGCAAGGTCAGCGCATCGCCAATGCAGCAACCGCGCAAATCAGCCGCGTCGATGAGACTAAAGCCTTAGCTGAACAGATGTTTACCAGTTCTAATTTGGTAACAGAACAGGCCAGTGAGTCGGCGAAACAAATCAGCCAAGCCTCGAAATACGGCAATCAAGTGAAGCAAATTGCCGATGATAATCGCAATAAAATCGCCGAACTGAGCGCCCGCTTAAGTAGTTCGGTTGAGGTCATGTCTCGCTTGAGCATTCAAAGCGATAATATTGGCAGCATTTTAACCACCATTAGCAGCATTGCCGAACAAACCAATTTGCTGGCACTGAACGCTGCCATTGAAGCCGCCAGAGCGGGGGAACATGGACGGGGTTTTGCTGTTGTGGCCGATGAGGTGCGATCCCTTGCCTCACGCACTCAAGCTGCCACCGCTGAAATTCAAACCATGATCACGGCCCTGCAAAAAGAGACCTCCACGGCAGCGAGTGCAATTACCACAGGTCAAAATCAGGCAAACGAATGTGTCGGACAAAGCCAAACCCTGCAGGATGCTATCGCCCACATAGAAAGTACCTTACACACGCTCAATGACATGAGCCTAGAGATCACCCACGCCGCCCACGAGCAGTTAGACTACAGTCAACGTATTGAGTCGAGCATGAGCGAGGCGGCGCAAGCTGCGGATCAAAATGCCAATGAAGCCATGGACATGGCCAAACGCAGCAACGAAGTCACCACGCTTGCCCACTCACTCACCAGCTCAGTGGAACGCTTTAAACTCTAGTGAGTTTAGATTTTGGCAGTGATAACGAAAACTGCATTGAGGGTTACAAAAGTCAGGAGTTAGCGAGGTAAAAATAAGCACTTAAAAATGTTCACAGAAGTCGCAAAACCATCTTAGCGACTTCTGTGGCGGTATATCCAATGCCAACAAGTCTGCGGTTAAGCATATTCCATCAAAAATTCATCGAGTTGTTCGTTAGCCATTTCAATTTCGTCACCTTCAAACTGGGCGATATGGAACATACCCTCGCCTTCGTTAGTAACGGGAATATTGCTGATCCCTATGATAATGCCGTCGGTTGGTGCACGAATGGCCACACTGTCACCGCCGTGGGGACTGACGATATGGGCGATAATATAACCCTTAGTCACCCGCTGGCCGAGCTTGAGCTTCATATTCACTAAACCGTCGGATTCGCTGCGCACCCAATAACTGCGAATGGCGCTGACACTCGATCCCTTATTGCTCACCCGCCCCTTCAACATGCCTAAACTGCGCATCACATTAAGCACGCCCTTAAGGCCGGATTTTATCGACAATTCACTGAAACGTAATGCTTCGCCTGCCTCGTACAAAATACACGGAATGCCCTGTTGGTTAGCGTAACCCCGCATCGAAACACTGCGCGCTTTGGAATGCATGATCAGCGGCGCACCAAAGGCATTGGCCATGCCCAGCATAGTCTCATCGCTGGTATCACAGCGAATTTGCGGCAAGTTATCGCGGTGAATCGCGCCCGTATGTAAATCAATCACATGGGTTGCATGGACTAATAACTGAGTGGCAAAGAGGTTGGCTAACCGGCTTGCCAACGCCCCTTTACTGGAACCAGGGAAGCAGCGGTTGAGATCCCGCCTATCGGGTAAATAACGGGATTGCTGAATAAAACCAAACACATTCACAATCGGCACCACAATCAAGGTGCCCGTCAAATTCTTGGGATTGACTCTGGCTAATAGTCGCCGACAAATCTCAATACCATTGAGTTCATCCCCATGAATGGCGGCGCAAACCAGTAAAGTTGGGCCAGGTTTGGCCCCGTGAAACACTTCTACATGAATATCGAGTTGCGTATCGGTATACAACTTAGCGGCGGCCAGCTTGATCCCCAATTGAGTCCCTGCTGTGACTCGTTTACCTGCTAATTCAAATGCTTCACGTCTTTTTACCATGGCAACTCCCTTGTACTATCGAATGTTGTCCCGCGCGGCTGACTCATATTAGCTAATAGCGCTCGGCTATCGCTTATCGCCAGATGTCTAACACTAGAAACTAAAACTCACGTGAAGTTTAAGCGATTTATTGCGGCTCAAATTGGTTCAGCCAAGATTTTAAAACCTGCAACAACATAGGCCTATCTTCAGCGCTCACGCCCGCTAACAAGGCACTCTGACATTGAATATGCTGCGGCAATGCCTTATCAATGAGCGCCTTTCCCTCGGCAGTTAACGAGACATGGACGGCGCGGCGGTCTTCCTTACTGTGCGTTCGCGCTATCAGCCCCTTATTCTCGAGTCTGTCTAAACGGCTCGTCATAGCGCCTGAACTTAGCATCATGCTCTGATAAAGTTGCGAAGGCGAGAGGGTAAACGGCTCTCCCGATCGCCTTAACGTCGCGAGCACATCGAACTCGCCCTGACCTAAGCCAAATTCGCCATGGCATTGCAGCAACACCACTTCGATATATTTCGTTAAACGCGCGATTCGCCCAAGCACAGCCATAGGGATCAAATCCTCAGTCACCCCTTGTTGCTGCCACTGGCCGACAATGCTATCCAAACCATCTTCGCTTTCAAGGCCATCTGCTTTGGTGTTCGAAGCTGCTTGGTCTTTATCCGCAGGGCTTGCGTTTTTATCCGCTGAACTCGCGTTAGTACCCGAAGGACTCGCATTAATATCCGCAGGATTCGTGTGAGTGAGTGTCGTTTTCGCTGTCATAGCTTTATCTCAACATAAAGATTCTTTATATCATTCTTTACATCTTAGTCATTTTCTCGCAGAATTAAAATATCTTTACATCAAGATACATTTGAAAGAGATTCTTTTTGAACTGTAGTGATACAACTTCAACCTACTGTTGTTGAAAGGAAATCACCATAAGTGCGCCCAATGCCGCTACAGGTCACTCTTTCAGCAAATCAAACTTAGCTTATTTTTGGAGACAATCCATGCGGTCACCCCAGACAGAGAAAGCGAATTTATTGCTGCTCGGACTCGCGTTCATTCTTATCGGGCTAAATCTGCGCCCCATTCTCGCCTCGGTTGGGCCTTTACTGCCCAGCATACAAGAGGATATCAGCTTAAGTTTTACCTTAGCGTCTATGCTGACATTGCTGCCCGTGCTCGCCATGGGATTGGGCTGCTTTGCAGGCTTTAGTATCGCCAAACGTTTAGGATTCAATACCGTAATGACGGGATCATTGATCCTCTTGATCATCGCCACGGCGATGCGATTTTGGGCGATGGATGCAAGCTGGCTTATCTGCTCGGCATTACTGGCCGGAGTCGGTATCGCCCTTATTCAAACCATAATGCCTGCCATGATCAAACTCAATTTCGGTGAACGGGTGCCATTAATGATGGGGCTTTACGTCACCGCCATTATGGGCGGCGCTGCTTTGGCCGCCAGCAGTGCGCCTTTTATCGGGATGAACTTAGGTTGGCGTGCGGGCTTAGGCCATTGGACATGGTTGGGCGTAGTGGCACTGGCGCTATGGCTGATGGTTAAACACAAAGCCGTATTAGCGAATCAAACTACGGAGCAAACTGTGCCGCTTAGCTTTTGGCGTTTTCGTCGCAGTTGGTTATTGGCGATATTTTTTGCTTTAGGTACAAGCTGTTATGTCTGCGTGCTTGCATGGTTAGCCCCCTACGCGGTCGAGCTAGGTTATAGCCAGACTCAATCTGGATTAGTGTTAGGTTTCTTAACCAGCATGGAAGTGATCGCGGGCTTAGTGTTTCCTTGGCTTGCCAGCAAGTCGACGGACAGACGCGCCATCATAGCCCTACTGTGCTTGCTGCAACTCATCGGTTTTATGGGGCTCGCACTCGCCCCTCAAGTGTCGCTATTTTTATGGGCGGGACTGGCAGGATTAGGCATAGGCGGGATTTTTCCACTCGGATTAATTGTGACTATGGATCATCAACAAAATCCGATGTTAGCGGGTAAATTAACCGCCTTTGTACAAGGTGTGGGATATACGATTGCCGCCATTTCGCCTTGGATTGCCGGATTAATTCGCGATAATTTCAACAGCTTTAACAGTGCTTGGTTATTGCTCGGTGGCATCAGCCTGATGGCGTGGATACTATCTTGGCAATTTAATCCGCAGGGTTATGCACGCCAATATCAAATCGCGCGCTGCGTATCTTAAGTACCTAATCGGGTGGAATGGCGCTGCAGTTTACGGGAATAATGTAGGCATAAAAACCGCCATGTCGATTAACGAGCATGGCGGTTTTTATGGTGTGCGGCTCGATAAATCGAGCCCACACTAGGTTGAACTTAAGACTTTTTAACGAAGCACGTCAGGATCACAATACGAGTCCCGTTAACACGGCCTTCGATATGCTCTGGATTATTGGTCAATGCAATGTTACGCACCGCTGTGCCGCGCTTTGCCACAAAGCTAGTGCCTTTCACGTTTAAGTCCTTGATGATGACCACAGTATCGCCAGCGTTAAGCACGGCACCATTGCTGTCTAGCGTTGGAGTCGTGTCGTCACCTGCTGCGGCAACTTCGGCATCACCCCACGCTTTTAAATCGTCTTCAAGGTAAAGCATATCCAGTAAATCTTGCGCCCAGCTTTCGCCATTTAAGCGCTTAAGCATACGATATGACATCACTTGAACTGCCGGAACTGGGCTCCACATGCTGTCGTTCAGACAACGCCAGTGGTTCATGTCCATGGTATCCGGTGCCGCAATTTGGCCACTGCAGGTTTCACAAATCATGATCTCATTGTCACGGCCATCGGAGGCTGGCAGATCATAAATAGAGAGTTCAAGCTCGCTGCCACACAGTTCACACTTGCCGCCACAGCGACTTAGCAATTCATTTTCAGTCATTTCTCTGTTCTATATGCCTAGTAAAACGCGGATTATGCCATAAACTGGCTTTTTTCGGCAGGGGGCTTAAGCAATATAACCCTATTTTTTATAAGTTTTATAAACCACGCCCACACTGACTTGGTGATTAATCTTTAAAATTCATAAGCTAAACTCAAGCGAACATCGCGCCCCGCAGCGGGTATCCCATCGGAGAGAAACGGCACCACTTGCAGATTAGTGAGGTTTTTCACCATCAAACGCACGCTTAAGCCCTTTAAACTGGCTTGAGGTTCATAGGCGAGATACACATTCTGCAGGAAGTAATTCTCGCTCGGCGATTCGGCATTAAAGATATCGCCGTGGGGAACATTGGTTTGCGCATCATACCAAGCGCCCTGCCAAGCGATAGAAATGTCATCTGTGATATACATGCCCAAACGCAGACGAATATCGAGCGGGGCTATGTTAGCTAAATATTCATCGTCATCTTGGCTATCTCTGAGTGACCCATTGTGTTGCCCTTGCAGCCATGAGACCGCCAGATCACTGAACACATCTTGATAGCGATATTGGGCTTCAAAATCGGCACCGTAAATATGGTAGCCATCAAGATTTGTGTAACCACTTTGAATTAATTGGGTTTTATCAGACTTAGCTCCGCGGCGCTGGGCGATATCATCGCGGCCTAGGTTGGCAAACAGAGTAAGCTGCGTCGACAGCACATCATCATTGGCAAACAGATGCTGGTGCTGTGTCATCAAGCCTAACTTGAAGGCATGTAAGCGTTCGACATCGATGTCGCGGCTTGTGCCGGTAATGCTGGCTTTAGCGTATTGCACGGCATAAATCTCATCCACCACAGGGGCTTGCAGACTATAGGCGTAATCAAAGTTTAACCGAGCGTAGTTTGTCAGTTGGTAATCTATGCCTAATCTTGGTGAGAACCCCGAGTGGTGAGTCGAGCTATAATCGTGACCCGCGCTGATGTCGTTATAATCTGGCGCAATATTTGGCCGACTTATGCTGTAGATAAAGTCATATCGTAGCGAGGGAGTAACGGTTAAGTCGTTGGTGAGATGAATCGCATCGCGAACATACACGGCATAGGTGTCTTGGCGACCTTCAGGTTGATAATAAGGTGTGTACCAGCCAAAGTTTTTCTCAGGATTCTTCTCATAACTCTTGTTAAACACGAGCGAAGTACGGTCGAGACTGCGGTACTGCAATCCTGTGGTGATCTCGTGATCGCCAATCAAACTCAAGTTGTTGATATCAATATAATCACGTTTGTAATCTAGCCAAGATTCGTGGCCGAAGTTGCCTACGGAAACCGTCATTTTCTCCCACGCAATATCGGGTCTTACCCAGTGACGCGCATTCGCCGAATGGGAGATCACCACTTGAGTATCAATCAGCGGATTGCTCGGCGAATAACGATAATTGGCAGACCAAGTGTTGTCTTCATAGGTGTTATAGGCGGTTGTGGCATACAGCGCCTGCTCGTAGGAGCCGTACTTTTTGATGTTGTAGTCTGAGATGGCAGGCATGGGGCCACGGCGATTAGCCCAAGGTTTGCGGCCCTCATCGAGATAATGGGTCACGCTCAAGGCCAGTTGGTGATCGCCCTGCTCATAATCAATCTTGCCTAGATAGTTATCTTGCTCATAGCCCGAATATTCAAACTCATCACCATTGGCTAAAGTCACATCCCCCGCATCACGGCGTGTAAGGTGCAACAACCCCGATAAATGTGGATTCACCCTGCCATAGACAGTTCCCGTATAACCCATAGCGTCATTATTGCTGGCGTAGCTGGTTTTGACTCGCGCGCCAATCGCTTGATTGTATTTAAGAAAATCATCGGCCGATTTAGTGACCACATACATGGCCCCACCAAAACCGCCATTACCCGAGCGCACATCATGGGCACCTTTGATCACTTCCACTCGTTTGATGAGATCAGGATCGAGGAAAAATGAGCCATAGCGATACTGCTCAAATCCCACCGGAGCATTATCCACATAAACGTTAAAATCTTCGGTCTCGCCAAAGCCCCAAATATTAATCCGCTCACCGCCGCTGCGAGTACCGCCATCGATATGCGCCCCTGCCATATCATCAATCACTTCGGCGAAGGTCGTTGCCTGCATCTCCTCGATTTGTTCCATGGAAATAATCGCTTCACCAGGTTTAGCGACTGTGATGGCCCTACGATATTGCTGCCCATGAACCTGCAGGATTTCAATCGGCTCAACCTTAGGCTCGCCCAATACCTCATTTGCGTACAACGGCATTGAGGGCAACAAACATAATCCCATCAGCGACAGATTTCTATTCGCTTTCCATTTCCCAAATTTAGGCAGGCAACCCATTTAACGTCTTCCTATTAACAAACTAAGCTAAAAATAGGGCGGCATTATAGGCACTAACGAAGAAGATAAGAATAGTTCTCACTTGGCTTTACGTGTAAATAACGGACTGATTGAAAACAAGAGAGAAGCGGCGCACTCCAAAAAATTTAAGTGAAGATCTTGTCGAAGGATGGCAGTATTAGTGACATATTTGACAGCCTTTCATCCTCTTAAGAGTGTACGACTTCGCAATACGAGTGAATATACGGGCGACTCGCCTGACGTTCGCCCTGCTTGTATCTAGGCGCATCTAGGCTGTTGGCACTCGTTTCAAATGCATTAATAAGGTTCACCGATAATGGCCACGCTCACGACTAAAATCCCTATTGCGACAGGTGCAACGTTCAGCGCCGCGAGTTTGCAATTTTTAAATCAACTGGCGCAAAATAACTCCCGCGACTGGTTTAAAGCCCATCAGGCGGAATACGAAGAGACAGTGCGAACGCCTGCGCTGCAGTTTATTGAGCAAATGCAGCCCAGTATTCTCGCCCTCTCGCCTCGGCTGACTGCAGTACCAAAAAAAGTCGGCGGCAGCTTGATGCGTCCCCAGCGAGACAGCCGTTTCAGCAAAGATAAAACGCCCTATAAAACCAATGTAGGCATTCAATTTCGCCATTTTCAAGGCAAAGACGTGCATGCGCCGGGACTGTATTTACACATTGCCGAGGATGGCTGTTTTATTGCCGCAGGGATTTGGCACCCAGAATCGAAAGCCTTAAATGCCATTCGCACTTGTATCGATGAAAATCCCAACGGCTATAAAAAGGCACTACAAACCTTGCAGAGTCATGGATTTAACATGGACGGTGACAGCTTAACTCGACCACCAAAAGGGTTTGATAAAAACCACCCTATGCTGGCGGAGCTAAAACGCAAAGATTTTATCGCCATAAAAAATATCACCTTTGAAGAACTCTGTCGTCCAGATGCCGCCAGTTTCTGTGCCGAGCAATTTGCGCACTGTACTCAATTGATGGCCTATCTGTGTTTCGCGCTGGACTTGGATTTCTAGACAATAGACTTTTAACCAATTGATTTGTAAAAATAGACCGTTAAAAAATAGATTGCTAAAAGCAACATGGCCTAGGCGAAAAACCTAGGCCATTCAAACTACAACTTGCACCTTAAATGGCTTAATTTGCACTTAAACTTTTGTATTTAAAGTGCCCAAGTAACTCTGTAAAACTGCAAAGGCATTGTCTAGCAGCTCATATTCACCCGCTTTACCTAACACCCTAATTCCCTGTAATTGCAATACTAAAAATGCAGCGACCTGATGTGGTTGTACATGGGGGAGTAGCTCGCCTCGCGCTTGGCAATCCCGTAACACTTGGGTAAATGAAGCCTGTAATCGGCAAAATAATCGCTGACATTCCTGCAGCACACTCTCATCGTCAAGGCTCTTTTCAAGCACGGCATTTTGCATAAAACAGCCGTATTTTTGTTCCCTCTGCAGGGCAACAAAGCGCGCTAGATAAGCTTCTATTTCAGCCAAGCCCGCTTTTTCATGCAACAGGGTATCTGAGGCGCCAAAGGAGTAGTTATCGAGGTAAAAACGGAGGCACTCGCGGTAAAGATTCTGCTTATCCCCGAAACTGTTATAAAGACTAAATCGATTAATACCTAAATGGCCGACAAGATCGGAAATCGAGGTTTCGGCAAAGCCCTTTTGCCAAAAAAGCTCCATCGCCAATATGAGTTTTTCCTGCCGATCAAAATTACAACTTCGTGCCATAAGCCTGTGACCTAATCTCTTGAATACGCGCTAACGATCAGCTTTAGCACTCCTCAATCACCGCATTTCTGTTTACTAAAGAAAGTTGAGGAGTAAATCATTCTTGACTGATCGTTTAGATATGGCGTAAATTCTATACTAACCGATCGTTCCGTTAAAGTCTTATATGCTTAAATCGAGCATAAAGCATTGATAAAAACTACAGGACATTAAATGAAACTCTATGAACTAGCCCCTACGCCTAGCGCGCGCCGTGTCAGTATTTTCCTAGCGGAAAAAGGCATAGAAGTGCCAAGAGTGAACGTCGATATCCGCGGAGGAGAGAATTTAAGTACCGAATTTAAAGCCAAAAGTGCAAATGGTCGCATTCCACTGCTCGAACTCGATGATGGCAGCTACCTGTGTGAATCTGTTGCCATTTGCCGCTATTTAGAAGAAATCCACCCAAGTGTTCACTCGCTGTTTGGTAATACACCGCTTGAGCGCGCCAAAGTAGAAATGTGGCAACGTATCATAGAGTTACAAGGATTAATGGTCGGGTTTCAAGCCTTTCGTAATTTAAGCGGTGTCTATAAAGACAGGGAAAATTGTGTCGAGTCTTGGGGCGTAGAATCACGCCAAAGGGTCATTGACTTCCTACCAAGCTTAGACCAACAATTGAGCAAGTCAGCCTTTGTGGCAAGCGATGAATTCAGCATTGCCGATATTTCGGCTTACGTTTTTATCAGCTTTATTAAGAATTTAGATATTGAAGTCACTAACAGCTTGCCGCACCTTAAGGCTTGGTTCATCACTATGGCGCAGCGTCCTGCCATAGTATCGTTAACCCCTAAAAATAGCGGCGCTAATGCCTGATGATGAATATTCATAGGCACTAAAGTGAGTAGCTATAAGCGTTATAACCTAAAGGAATCATCATGATAGATTTATACACAGCCGCGACCCCTAACGGTTTTAAAATTTCCATCGCACTGGAAGAAATGGGACTTGAATATCGCGTCCACAAATTAGATTTCAGCACCAATGAGCAAAAACAGCCCGAGTTTATTGCCATCAATCCCAATGGTCGCATTCCCGCCATTATCGACCGCGATAACGCGGATTTTGTGGTATTCGAATCGGGTGCGATTCTGCTGTATCTCGCCGAAAAAACAGGTAAATTCCTGCCAGCCGATCCTAAAAAACGCTCGCAGGTGATCCAATGGTTAATGTTCCAAATGAGCGGCGTCGGCCCCATGATGGGACAAGCCAACGTATTCTTTAGGTACTTCCCTGAAAAAATCCCCGCAGCCATTGACCGTTACCAAAAAGAAGGTCGACGTTTATTTGAAGTCATGAATACTCAACTCGCAACAAATCAATACCTTGCAGGTGACGAATACACGATTGCCGACATCGCCACTTGGCCTTGGGTCCGTATCCACGAGTGGAGCGGCATCAACATGGAAGGTTTGACTCATTTGCAACGTTGGTTAGATGAATTAGCACTCAGACCTGCGTGCCAAAAAGGCATAATCACGCCGCCACCGGTAGAAATGAGTGATGAAGAACGGGCTAAGCAAATCCAAAAGATGGTGACGAAATAGTCATCTGCTAACGGTCATTGCGCGAATAGCCTGCAAAACTGCCGTTAGGTACTGAATACACTATAAGTTTCAGTAACAGAACCACAAAAAGCCCTGCAAGTTGATACTACTTTGGGGCTTTTTTACTGCCTGTTATCGGGCAAAACTGCTACAATCTGCGCCACTTATTTTTCCCCTCTGTTACGGCTATGTCCCTTACATAAGGCGCCGTCACAGAAGCATGATCTAGGCTAAATTTATGGGTAATCCAAGCAGCTTCTCTTCCGATATGGCATCCAAATCAGATACATCTTCGGCGTTAAATGTCCAAGCGAACACCCCAGCGCAAAAACGTGCGCTCAGTTACGCCAGTACAATTAAGCAATTATTCGATGAAATTCAAAGCAGTAAAATGCCCGCTGACCGTATTTTGGCAAATTACTTTAGAGAACATAAAAAACACGGCTCGAAGGATCGTAAAGTCATTCGTGAATCCTTGTTTAGTCTATTTCGCTGGTGGGGTTGGTTTCAGCGATTAGGCGATCAGCAAGAATCTGCCGTTTATTTTGCCAGCCTAAGCGCCAGTGCCCTATTGGAAGCCCATGCTTGGCAAGATATCGCCAACGCTTGGCATGAGTTATCACAATCGCCCATCGATTATCAGCAAGCTCAAGCACTTACTGTTGAAAGTCTCGACGACAAACTGGCACTGATACAGTATTTATTCCCTGCGACTGAGTTTAAGGCACAGGATTTATTACCCGACTGGTTCTGGCAAGTGTGCCCTGTTGATGCTGCGCAGCAAACGCAATTAATTGCCGCTATGTCGAGTCGCCCGCCAATTTGGGGACGCGCGCAAGGGATCACGAGTCAAGATGCAGCGACACAACTGCAAGCGCTCGGCATAGAAGCGAGTGATGGTCATTACTTTAGCGATGCCATCAATCTTGGCAGTAAGAGTATGAATCTTAATGAAATAGCCCTGTATAAAGACGGTAACATCGAGATCCAAGATTTGGCTTCACAGGTCATTGGTCAAATTTGTGCGCCTGAACCCGATGCCCATTGGTGGGATGCTTGTAGCGGTGCTGGCGGCAAAACTCTGCAACTGCGCTCTTTGATGTTAGCTAAAACTGCTGATAACCAAACGTCATCTGCGGGCAGCATCATATCGTCCGATATTCGCTCCAATGCCCTAGAAGAACTCACTAAACGCGCCCAAAGAGCGCACTTTAACGGCATTAGCGTGGCCCGTTGGAAGAGTGATGCCCTCCCCGTGCCTGCGGATCATTTTGACGGTGTGTTAGTCGATGCCCCGTGCAGTTGTACTGGCACTTGGCGACGTAATCCTGATATGCGTTGGTTGGATGGTGTTGAAGCCGTGCCCGATAAAGCCGCGTTACAGCTCGATATTTTAAGCCGCTGTAGCCGCGCAGTTAAGGCCGGCGGCATCCTCGTTTACGCCACTTGCTCCTTGTCGCCCATCGAGAACCAAGACGTAGTGACGACGTTTTTACAGCAACATCCAGAGTTCACGCTCACGCCGATACGCCATCCTTTTAGCGGTGAACAAACAGAAATGTTGACCGTGTGGCCCTTTGAGGCCAACAGTGATGGCATGTTCGTCGCACGTATGCTACGCAGCAAGTAACACTAACTCATTATTTTGTATCAAAACTTGGCGCCCTCCTTTCTAGGCGCCAAGTGCAATCGCATAATCTGATTAATGATTAAAATCAGATTTACTCTTTTATTATCATAAAGATAAACCACATCCTTCCAGTTAAAATCTCAGATACATCCATTTCAGTGGCAAGATATGGCTCTTGGGCAAAACTTTTCACCATCAATGATGAAATATTTCGCTTTAGCTTCATCTCACCTTTGGGTAAAAAGATCGGGTGCTGCGAATGGCACAGGTATTTTTGGAATTTTGACCATGTCACACTCCTATGAATTTGACGACGATGATGCGCCATGGGGCGATAACGTCAAAGGTAAGCAAAAGAATAAACGCGTGAAACAGCGCCGCAGGGATACTAAGCGACGTTACTCGGACGATAATACAGAGGTGGATTTCTACCAAAATAAATCGAAGTAACTGAATCTAAGTACCCTAGCCCACGGGTTTGTTTAACGAATTCGTTCTGTGCTAAGCCTGCCAAATCTGAGCAAGTTGGATAATATCCAACTTGCTACTCAATCCCGCGATACCCTCTCAAATTCTTAAAAAATCAATTGTAAAATCAATGGGCTTAATGGCTTATTTGCCCTATGCTTTTTGGGTTATGACTCCCAAGCCATTGGACTTACACTGAAATTTAAGGATGAACACCATGGAAAAACAGCGCCCCGACTTTATTTATCCCCAAGGCAGTATGTTGATGCACTCCCCCTTAGTGTTAAATAAAGCCGATATGTACGGTTTTTTTCTAAAGGGGAAACAAGTAAACCTGCAACGCTCTATTGATAAGACCTTGAATCAAGTTGCCGGTAGTGCAATGTATTTTAAGGTGTTATCTCCCTACGTACTGACAACCTTCACTCAAATTGAAAAAGCCTATTCCGCTTATCCAGAAGACAGAGCCAAGGGTTGGATCCAAGAAACAGACATCATCACTTGGGTCATGGTCGGGCGCCAAGATAGCAGCAACAGCACACAAATCAGCCAAGTCTATTTTCAGCCGCTACACATTTGGGTGAACGATGCCATGGCCTTAATTAATGGCCGTGAACTCTTTGGTTATCCTAAATATTTATGTGAATACACTATGCCAGCTGTGGGTGAGCCTCTGACGCGATTATCGCTTGCTGCCAAAAGCTTTTTACATTTTTCACCAGAAACTGAACTCGCCCTGCATCCATTGATTGAAGTGAATTGCGATGCCAAACCCGAGGCGCAGCTTTCAACCCTTGAAGCGATAACCCAAACCAGGCAACTCTTTAAAGAACAAACTGATTTCATCCCAGAGCTTGACCAGCTCGGCGAAGAGCAGCTGTTTCATCTGCTATTTAAACCCGCCATCGATCAAGTATTTCTAAAGCAGTTCCCCGACTCTTCAGGTCAAAAAGCCATTTATCAAGCCATCGTCGCCGCACCTGCCCAAGTGAATAAAGTGCACAGTGTTGCCCTGCTCAAAAATGATTTTGTCGCGACCATTTTTGATAATGCCAGCTTCCCGTTACAGGACACGCTCGGGGTTGAGATTGGCGAGCAGCATGTCTTACTGCCTTACCATGTGAACTTTGATTTTGAAGTGCCACCCGGTGAAGTATTAGTCGACAACTCCGAAATCAAAAAACAGAAAATCGCCATTCTCGGCGGCGGTGTCGCGGCCATGACCGCAGCCTGTTATCTGACCGACAAACCCGGCTGGCAGAATCAATATGAGATTGATGTCTATCAACTCGGCTGGCGTATCGGCGGCAAAGGGGCAAGTGGCCGCAATGCTGCAATGGGACAACGTATTGAAGAACATGGATTACATATTTGGTTTGGTTTCTATCAAAACGCGTTTGCCTTAATGCGTAAAGCTTATGAAGAATTAGATAGACCGGCAGACGCGCCGCTCGCAACCTTTTTTGATGCCTTTAAACCCCATAACTTCATCGTATTACAGGAAGAGGTCGATGGCCGCTCGGTAAGCTGGCCGATCACTTTTCCGACGCTACCCGGCATCCCTGGTGATGGCACCGAAACCCTCACCTTTTGGAAAGTCGTTAAAGTCGCCTTTGCGTGGATCAAGGAATGGCTCAAGGACATGGATGACTTGCTTGATGCCGATGAAAAAGCCATGGGAACACCTAAAAACTGGCTCGATAGCAGCTGGTTTGAACGCTTAAAAGATAAGTTAGAGGATTCAGTCGAAGATGCCAAAGAATCACTCGACGCGCTCGGCGATAAGCTCGAATGCCATTTCAATCAAATGATTGGCCGTGAGTGCGATGAGCATGTCCACAGTGAAAGTGACGATGGCTTTGTCGAATCGGCCGTCGATGCCCTGCATAAACGACTCGTCAAACGCTTTAGCGGCCATTTAGATAACAATGACGAACTGCGCCACTTGTATATTGCCGCCGATCTGGGGCTTACGATACTCAAGGGCATGTTTGCCGATGATGTGTTTGAAAAAGGTTTCGATGCCATCAATGGTTATGATTACCGCGAATGGTTAACCAAACACGGCGCCAGCCTTAAGTACACAGTCGACAGCGCCCCCGTGCGTGGTTTTTACGACTTAGTCTTCGCCTATGAAAAAGGCAACTTCGACAAACCCAATGTCGAAGCGGGCACAATTATCCGCTCTATGCTGCGTATCGCCCTGTGCTATCAAGGTGGCGTAATGTGGAAAATGCAGGCCGGCATGGGCGATGTGGTCTTTACGCCTTTCTACGAAGTGCTCAAACGCCGAGGTGTCAACTTCCACTACTTCAATCGCGTCGATAATCTCGAATGCCGCAATCAAAGCGTTCAAGCGATTGAAATCACCGAGCAAGTTGCCTTAGCACCAGCTGTCACAAGCTACGATCCCTTGGTTGATGTTAAAGGTCTCGCCTGCTGGCCGAGCACGCCCAATTATGAGCAGCTTGAGCCTGAACAAGCAGCGCTGCTCAAAGCCCATAATATCAATCTGGAACACTTCTGGAGCGATTGGGACAGCGTATATGAAACGCACTTTGGCAAAGCACTGCCGAAAAAGCGCTTAGTCAAAGGTGTGGATTTCGACAAAGTGATCTTCGGTCTATCCATAGGTTCTGTGCCCCATGTGGCGAGTGAAGTCATGGCACAAAGCCCAGCGCTTAAGCTTTGCGTTGATAAGGTGCAAACTGTCGCCACTCAAGCCTATCAACTGTGGATGAACCAAGATCTGAATGGGATAGGCTGGCCTAATAACTCTGAAGATAGCGAGGAGCCCGTATTATCGGGCTTCACCGAACCCTTCGATACTTGGGCATCGATGAACCAACTGCTAGACAAAGAAGATTGGCGCGGCTTAGAACCTAAAAATGCCAGTTACTTTTGCTCGGCATTGCCTGTCGAGGCCTATCCACCAAGCTCGGATGTAGATTTCCAACAACGGAAAACCTTAGAAGCTAAAGCGGGTGCTATCCATCAACTTAATACCGAAATCCATAAACTTTGGCAAAATGTCGGTGATAGCTTCCCTTGGGAATGGTTACACGATGAACAAGACCGCCAAGGTGTTGCCCGCTTCGATAGCCAATATTGGCGCGCAAATGTGGACCCATCCGAACGTTATGTGTTGTCGGTTAAGGACAGTTCGCAGTATCGCATCACAACAGATGGCACAGGGATAGATAACTTGTATATGACGGGCGATTGGATAAAGACAGGCCTTAATGTGGGCTGCGTCGAAGCCGCGACGATGGCGGGTATGCACACCTCAAAAGCCATATCGGGTCATCCAGCCTTAATAAAAGGCGAGAAAGACTTCTAAGTTCCTATTGAGCAGCTAAATGCTAAACAAAAGAGCACGACCGATACAGACAGTTGTCTAAAATATTCGAGATATTAAGTTAGGTATGTTGCTGGTTTAATCTGCTAGCCATATTTAATCTAATTATTGAAATCTACTCTCTAGAGGACATTGATATTGATGTAAACCCTGATTAAACAGTCTTAAAACACAAAAGGAACCCTAAGGTTCCTTTTGTTTCAAATGTGTCTAGTAAAAAACACTATTTGGTTTTTCTGTCTTTGATATGGCTTTGTGCGCGCTTGCGACGACGCTCTTGGCTCATAGTCAACTTCTCAGTTTTGTTTTCAAATGGGTTATCACCCTCTTGGAAACGTAGTTGGATTGGCGTACCCACCACTTTCAATGAACGACGGAAGTAGTTCATCATGTAGCGCTTATACGAGTCTGGCAGCTTGCTAACTTGGTTACCGTGGATCACCACGATTGGTGGATTGTAACCACCTGCGTGCGCGTATTTAAGCTTCACACGGCGACCATTCACTAATGGCGGCTGGTGATCGTCCTGCGACATTTGCATGATACGTGTCAGCATAGAAGTACTAACGCGGCGTGTGGCACTGTCGTAGGCTTCTTCAATCGATTCAAATAAATGGCCAACACCAGTACCGTGCAGCGCCGAAATAAAGTGAATACGAGCAAAGTCGATAAAGCCAAGACGACGGTCAAGCTCACTCTTCACACGATCTTTAATCCCTTGGTCGATACCATCCCACTTGTTGACGGCAATCACCAAAGCGCGACCCGCATTGAGCGCGAACCCTAACAGACCTAAATCTTGCTCGGCGATACCTTCACGGGCATCGATGATAAGCAACACCACGTTAGCATCTTCAACCGCTTTCAAGGTTTTGATCACTGAGAATTTCTCAATGACTTGATGTACTTTACTGCGGCGACGAACCCCCGCGGTATCGATAATCACGTACTCGCGACCTTCACGTTCCATTGGAATGTAAATACTGTCACGGGTCGTGCCAGGCTCATCAAATACCACAACGCGCTCTTCACCTAGAATACGGTTAGTCAGGGTTGACTTACCGACGTTCGGTTTACCTATGATCGCTAACTTGATAGGCAAATCTTGCAGACGCTTTTGCTCAGCTTCGGCTTCTTCTTCGGTATATTCACGCTCTTCGGTCACTTCGCCTTCGTCTTGACGCACTATGCCCATCGCTTCGGCATAAGGAGTCAGCGCGTATTCGATCATGTTGGTCACGCCGCGTCCTTGAGACGCTGCCATTTGGTAAACTTCACCTAGACCTAAAGACCAAAACTCGGCGCAGGCAGAATCGGCATCAATACCGTCCACTTTGTTCGCAACCACGAAAGTGGTTTTTTCACGGCTACGTAAGTGCTGTGCAATCGATAGATCCGCAGAGGTTAAACCCGCGCGCGCATCAGTCATAAATAGAACAACATCGGCTTCTTCAATGGCGGCAAGGGATTGCTCGGCCATTTTCGTCTCGATCCCTTCTTCAGTGCCATCGATACCGCCGGTATCGACCACAATGAACTCATAGCCGGATAAGAATGCTCGACCATATTTACGGTCACGTGTTAGGCCAGGAAAGTCAGCAACCAGCGCATCACGCGTGCGCGTAAGGCGATTAAATAGGGTGGATTTACCGACGTTCGGCCGACCAACAAGGGCCACTACAGGGATCATGATTTTGCCTCTAAAAAACTTTTCAATAAAAAGCCCCCGGAACACACTTCCAGGGGCTCTACAAGGATAACACTTTTAACTATGGAAGTGTTACAACAGCTAACTTTCCACTGCGACCTTGAACATAGATTTTATCGTCAACCACTAATGGCTGGCTGTATAATCCAGAGCTGTCCACTTGGACACGACCGACAATCGTCCCTGTACTGCGATCGATGAAGTGTAAATAACCTTCGAAATCACCCACAACTAAATAGTCTTTATACACAGCTGGTGACGTCAGAGTGCGGTTAGCTAACTCAGAGTTGCTCCACAGCTCTAAACCGTTACGTTTATCAACTGAGTAGATACGGCTGTGGTCGTCAACGACGAACAAACTTAAGCCCGCTGATGCTAACTCGTTAAAGCTAGAATACTTACGTGTCCACACAACTCGACCCGTGCGCAGTTCCATCGACACTAAGTTACCGTTGTAGCTCACCGCATATAAGTTGTCGCCAAGGATCAGCGGCGTCATATCCACGTCGGCCATACGCGTAAACTCGTTACCGCCCGTTGGATTGTAAATCGCCTGTTCCCATGCAGCTTGACCATTGTTTTTAATCACAACAGCCACTTTGCCATCGGCAGTACCGATAAAGAAACCGCCCGCTTCATAAGCTGCAGAACCTGTACCGCGCAGGGTCAGATTTGGCAATTGCATTTCGTACACCCACAGCTTAGCGCCAGTATCGACGTTAAAGGCTTCGAGTGAACCTGAGCTGGTGCTGACAACCACAACGTCATCGGCAACCGTTGGCGCAGACAATAACTCACCACCGGCAACCACATGCCATAAAACTTGGCCATCTTCGGCGTTCAGCGCGGCTAACAGCCCGCTTTCTCCCCCTAAAAAGACTTTATTACGCGCAGCAGTTACGCCAGCGGCGATTCGCGCACCTTTGTTTTTTGCTAAGGCGTTATCACGAAATTCTTCGCTGAAATCTTTAGTCCAAACGCGCTCGCCCGTCGCTTCGTCAAACGCGGTGACTTCACCATAACGATCGGCGGCAAATATTTTGCCATAACGAACGGCAGGAGCGAGGCGAGAGTAATAATCACCTACACCATCACCGACAGAGGCGCTCCAACTTACTTCAGGGAACACTGTCGCCTGAATTGCAGTTAACTCACTGACAGGCTCGTCTTCAACATCGCTCGACGAACAGGCGGATAACATGGCCAGACTTAATCCGGCGGCTAGCAGGTTTTTGCACCAAGACTTCATCAAGGGATCCCTTATGCCTGATTTAGGCTATCAAGTTTGATTTTAAGCGCTGGGCTTGTGACCACACCACCATTGTCCATGGCAGCTTGATAAGCTGTTTTCGCTTTCTCAACTTCACCTTGACGTACTAAGAAATCGCCTTTTAATTCATCGCGCTGGGCGAAGAAGGCTTTATCTGTAACTTGCTCTAAAGTTGCCAGAGCAGCGTCTATTTGACCTTGCTCGGCTTGTACTCGAGCGACACGTAAAGTTGCAATCATATCTAAACCAGCACCTGGTTTAGCCGCAATAACCTTGTTCAAGGCTTCGATAGCTTTAGGGTAATCCTTAGCTTCTACCGCAGTTTTTGCCACGATCAGTTCTAGTAGCGCTTGATAACCTTTTTGATCATGATTTTTAGAAAACTCAGCCACACCCGCCAGCATAGCGGCTTCGTCGCTTGATTTAGTGGTCAACTCGTGGAAAGCTTTTGAGGCTTCTTCCGCTTGGGCCACTTTAACGTCAGAATAATAATTCCACGCATACAGGCCGCCTAAACCAACGACCGCCCCAATAAAAATCGAGGTTCCATAGTCTTTCCAGAACTGCTTGATAGCATCAACTTGTTGTTCTTCTGTGCTATAAATTTCCACGCGCACGTCCCCTTATATGATCTATTACTTAATGGCCAGTTCAGCCAAAAATGCGCCTAAGGCACTTCGAGCTACCCGTTGTTGTTCGTTATCATTGCGTAAATATTTCACTGTCACCATGCCTTCGGCCAGTTCATCTTCACCAATCAGTAAGGCGACAGCTGCACCGCTTTTATCGGCACGTTTCATTTGTTTTTTCACATTACCGCCACCGCAGTGACTCATCACTTTAAGGTTTGGCAGCGCGCTGCGTAATTCCTGCGCAACTTTAATCGCTTCAACCAGACAGCTATCACCCATAGCAGTAACATACACATCCACTTCTGGCGGAATATCTTTGTTTAGCTCTAAGGTTTCAAGCAGCAAGACAATGCGCTCTAAGCCCATGGCGAAACCCACTGCTGGGGTATCTTTACCGCCTAACTGGGCGACTAAGCCGTCATAGCGACCACCCGCAAGCACTGTACCTTGTGAGCCTAAACTCGATGTAACCCATTCAAATACTGTACGATTGTAATAATCTAAACCACGTACTAGGCGCGGATTAATGGTGTATTTGATACCCACAGCATCAAGTAGTTCACGCAATTGTGAAAAATGTGTCTTGGATTCTTCACCGAGGAAATCCATCAACTCAGGTGCACCAGCCAAAATAGCTTGGACATTTTGATCTTTTGAATCCAATACCCGCAGCGGATTGCTGTACATGCGACGCTTGCTGTCTTCATCGAGCGCATCTTTATGTAGTTCTAAAAACGCAATCAAGGCATCACGGTAAACCGCGCGCTCAGCGGGATCACCTAATGTATTAAGCTCTAACGACACGTGATCGCTAATACCGAGTTTTTCCCACAGGCGGGCTGATAACATCAAAACTTCAGCATCAATATCCGCTGTGCCTATGCCATACACTTCCACGCCAAATTGGTTAAATTGGCGATAGCGACCTTTTTGTGGGCGCTCATGACGGAACATAGGGCCCATATACCAAAGACGTTGTTCTTGGTTATATAGCAGACCGTTTTCGTTACCCGCACGCACTGTCGATGCCGTACCTTCTGGGCGCAGCGTTAAGCTGTCACCGTTATTATCTGCGAAGGTATACATTTCTTTTTCAACAATATCAGTCACTTCACCGATAGAGCGTTTAAAGAGATCGGTATTTTCCACTATTGGAGTGCGGATTTCGCTGTAACCGTAAGCACTAACGCTCGAACGTAGTACCGCTTCCACTTTTTGCCATAGAGGACTTTGAGTTGGCAGAATGTCATTCATTCCGCGAATCGCTTGGATCTGTTTTGCCACTGTATCGACTCGTCCGATTTAGCTAAATTAATAAAAAATGTCACGCATTATAGGCTTTTGAACGTAAAACGTAAAACGACCCCGTCGGTTTCGGGGCCAAGCTCAAAATCATTAGGCGTAATCTGTGCCCAAATGCAGATGCATATTACTCAGTTGTGTCTTTTATTTGAATACGGTTCGCCATTTGACTGGCCTTAGCGCGAATTTTCGCTTCGAGGGAATCGACAATATTGTCGTTATCAAAACGTTCTTTTTGACGTTCACCCTCGTCGTAATATCCGCTCTTATTGTGTCCGCCGGTTAAACCAATATGCGACACTAAGGCTTCGCCTGGACCGTTCACAACGCAGCCGATGATAGACACATCCATGGCGGTAGTCACGTCTTCGAGGCGACGCTCTAACTCATTGACTGTGCTTATCACATCAAACTCTTGACGGGAGCAAGATGGGCAGGCGATGAAGTTAATCCCGCGGCTACGGATACGCAGCGACTTTAAAATATCAAAACCGACTTTGATTTCTTCAACGGGATCGGCCGCAAGGGAAATACGCAGGGTATCACCGATACCTTCGGCCAATAACATGCCTAGACCCACGGCCGATTTAACTGAACCCGCGCGTGCGCCGCCCGCTTCGGTAATGCCTAAATGCAAAGGTTGACGGATTTGTTTTGCCAATAAACGATAGGATTCAACCGCTAAAAACACGTCGGAGGCTTTCACGCTGACCTTGAATTGGTCGAAGTTTAATCGGTCCAGAATATCTACATGGCGCATGGCCGATTCGAGCAAGGCTTCAGGCGTTGGCTCTTTGTACTTGTCCATCAGATCTTTCTCTAATGAACCGCCATTCACACCAATACGGATAGGAATATTGTGGTCACGGGCACATTCCACCACGCTGCGAATACGCTCTTCGTTGCCGATATTGCCCGGATTAATACGCAAGCAATCAACACCATACTCAGCAACTTTTAAGGCGATACGATAATCGAAATGGATGTCGGCCACTAAAGGCACCTTAACCGCTTGCTTAATGAGTTTAAAGGCTTCTGCCGCATCCATAGTCGGCACTGAGACACGAACTATATCGGCACCAACTTTTTCCAAGGCACGAATTTGAGCGATTGTCGCTTCAACATCTGTGGTCTTAGTATTGGTCATTGACTGAACGGCAATCGGCGCCCCATCACCAATCGGTACATTACCCACATAAATGCGGGTGGAAGGACGTCTTTTTATGGGAGTTTCATTATACATGCTTAATACGCTCTATTTCGGTACGTGCTGTAGATCATTAGGTGGTCGTTAAGCCTTAGGTAAGGTTAAGCGCGCGACACGTCCCTTAGGGACATCAGCTAAGCTAACCATTTGACCATCTAAGCTTAATGTCGCCACTTGCGGCGCACCTAGAATAATTTTAAATGGTGGTACACCACTCACTTGCACTGTGGCGCCAGCGCCTTTCACACCATCGACTAACGCTTTACCTTTAGCATCGACAATGTTAATCCAGCAATCACCCGTTAACTGTACCTTGATAATCGATTCACCGGCAGTGGCCACCAGAGTATTGGTCGTTGTGGCTGGCGATGTTAAAACAGGCAAAGTCGTTGCAGTTACAACGGGCTGAGTTGCAGGCTGTTGCACAAACGTCTGTTGAGCTACCATCTGTTCAGCTACCGAAGAGGCCGTTTGAGACGCTGTGGTAGCAGCATTAGCCGAGCCACCATCTTCATTACTCGTATCAACCGTTTGAGGATAATTATTGTCAGTAGGCCCAGTGCTCACATCAATAGTGCTGGCATCGGTATCTTTAATCGGGCCGTCAATTGACATAGAGCCGTTAGCCGCGATGTCGGTCAATTGTTGACTCGCATCGGTTTCGGTCAATAGTACGTCACCAGGTAGCGTTTGGTTCGCGGCGGCGACCTCTTCTACCGTGGGTTTCGATACATCAATAGTGCTTAACAAAGTCGTTTTTTGCATCCACCAGACGACTAACGAGCCGAGTAACACAATAACGATAAAAATACTCAGCCAAGTTAAACGCGTATCGCGGGCTTGATAAGTCGTTTTACGGGAAAAGCTTTGCATTGCAGGCTCAGTCACCACAGGCACTTGGCGCACTAAACACGCTTCAATCAAAGCCGCATCCGCGCTGACCATACGGGCATAGTTTTTTACATAACCACGAACATAAGTGGATGAGGCAATATTGGTAAAATTGTCGGCTTCAAGATCTTCAACAATACGAGGGCGTAAATGCAATTTAACCGCCGCATCTTGAATACTAAGGCCCATTTTTTCACGGCCAGCTTTTAATAAGGTTCCAAGCGTTACATCTAGCGCGATAGATTGCGGTGCTACCGACTCAACTGGCGCATTGATTTCATGATCTTTCATTGATGCAAATTAACTCTGTATTGCTTGGCCTGAGGTGATGCTGGGAATTTGGCAAGCAATAAAATACCAAATCTCTTCACAGCGGCATCATCATTCACTGCCTGCTCTATTTTGATCCCGAGCGCTAAACTTTCTGGAGTTTGCTCAGCCACTTGGTGATATCGCGCTAATTGGTTTCGCGCCTGAATAAAATCACCTTGGTCGACTTCTAACTCTGCCAACTCCAGCAACGACACCGATCTTCTCGGGTCATACTTTAACGCCATCTGAAAATACTGTCGTGCCTTTTCTGCTTGTCCAGCTTCGCGGCTACAGAGACCTAAGTTCTCGTAGCTTGAGGCCGTTCGCGTATATTTGGGCATTTCGATTGCGGCCAAAAACATTTTTTCAGCTTTGTTGTATTGCTTTTGTTGGCACAAAAACACCCCGAAGTTATTCATGGAATCGCCAGAGGCGTCCTTGGTACTAATGGCATTCATGTACGACTCTTCAGTACGTACTAAATCGCCCACGGTTTGATAGTAATAAGCCAAAGCGGTGTGCACATCTTCAAGCTCTGGGGCATATTCTAATGCTTTATCAAGATTGTATTTGGCTTGTTCCGAATTACCTCGATTTAAATAGGTTAAACCGAGCTGCAAACGCTCGCGCGCGGCGGCGACTTTGTCTAACTTTCGTTCCGAAACAGGAATATCTGTCCCAGTATAAGTACGCTCAGTGACGCACCCTGTCATCAATAATGACAGGGTTAAAATCAACGAAAACCTTGGCAATCCATGCTTCATGGGCAAGCCTATAAATCTGTGCAAACAAAGAGTTAATTCATTGTGACTGAAATCTGGTTTTCTTGCATGCGTTTTTTTGCTAAACGTTTCGTTCTATCGCGAATATCACCCGCCAACTGACCACAGGCGGCGTCGATATCATCGCCACGGGTTTTACGCACTATCACTGTAAAACCATACTCCATGAGCACCTTAGAAAAACGGTCGATACGTGAGTTAGATGAACGACCGTAAGGCGAGTCAGGATACGGGTTGAATGGGATCAGATTTATCTTACAAGGGGTATCTTTCATCAACTTAGCTAACTCATGGGCTTGATCTGTGCTGTCGTTGATGTGATCTAGCATCACGTATTCAACCGTCACGCGGCCACGGTTTGCATTGGACTTGGCGATATAACGACGAATACCCGCTAAAAACTCATCCAGCGGATATTTTTTATTGATTGGGACCAGAATGTCACGTAGCTCATCATTTGGCGCATGGATACTCACAGCCAGTGCCACATCAAGCGCATCACCCAATTTATCTAACGCAGGTACGACGCCCGATGTTGATAGAGTTACGCGGCGCTTTGATAAGCTAAAACCAAAGTCATCGAGCATGATGTCCATCGCTGGGATCACATTGGCTAGGTTAAGCAATGGCTCGCCCATGCCCATCATCACGACGTTAGTGATAGGACGCTCGCCCGTGTCTTTAGCAAAACCTAAAAAGTGCGATACACGCCAGATTTGGCCGACGATTTCAGAAACCGTTAAGTTACGGTTAAACCCTTGCTGCCCCGTCGAGCAGAAAGTACATTCCAGCGCACAACCCACTTGGGATGAGACGCACAAGGTCGCGCGGTCATCCTCAGGAATATAAACCGTTTCAACTTCTTGGCCTTGACCAACATTGATTGCGAATTTAATCGTCCCGTCGGTCGATTTTTGGAAGCTCGAAATTTCCGGCGCAACGATCTCGCAGCGAGCCGCCAATTTTTGACGTAACACTTTGTTGATGTTGGTCATCTCTTCGAAGTCACTGACGCCGAAATGATATAGCCATTTCATGAGCTGATCGGCACGAAAGGGTTTCTCTCCCATGTCCGCAAATAATGCGCGCATCGCCTTACGATCAAGGTCTAATAAATTGATCTTCTTTTCACTCATATAGCTAACCTCAACACCAAAACCGGATCCTGTAACAGGGCGGCGAATTATACAGACGCAAATAAATTTTAGCCAGTAACTCAATTAACCTATGCTAGAATCTCCACGGGCTAATGTTGGCCTAAAATACGGAGTTGTAATTCCACCTATATGTTAACCCTCATCATTATAGTGCTTGTCGCTGTCGGAGTTTCTTTTCTGTGCAGTGTGTTCGAAGCTGTTCTGCTATCGGTTACCCCAAGTTATATCGCATCACTCGAACAAACTGACAGTGCCGCAGCCGCGCGCTTGCGTAAACTGAAAGAAAATGTCGAAGCCCCTTTGGTGTCAATCCTTACGCTAAATACTATCGCTCATACCGTTGGCGCTGCCGTTGCGGGTGCGCAAGCAGCGAAAGTATTTGGTGACGATATGTTGGGTGTTTTCTCGGGCTTATTGACCTTTATTATTCTGTTCTTCTCAGAAATTATTCCTAAATCATTGGGTGCCAACCATTGGCGTCGCCTCGCACCGAGCGTGTCTGTTGCCGTGACGTGGATGAAGCGTGTCACTAAACCGCTGATCTGGATGTCGCAGCAAGTCACTCGCCTGATGGGCAAAGGCGATGAAGGCCAATATATCCGCCAAGAAATGAGCGCGATGGCAAAAATCGGCCATGAATCCGGTGAGCTTGACGAGCAAGAGTCGAAAATTCTGACGCAAATGCTCAAGGTACGTGATATGCCCGTTACAGCAATCATGACACCGCGCACTGTGATGTTCTCGCTGCCAGTGGATCTGACTCAAAATGAGTTTGTACGTCAATATCGCGACAAGCCTTTTACCCGTATTCCAGTATACGATCAGGATCATGACGATATTATCGGTTATATCACCCGTACCGATGTGTTGCTGGCTGAGCGTTACACACCAGAAGCACCGATTGGTGAGCTTAAACGGAGTTTATTTGTGGTGCCTGAAACCGCCAAAATTCTGCCACTGTTTGAGCGTATGATTAAACGTAACACCCAAATTGCTATGGTGGTCGACGAGTACGGCAGTAGCCAAGGTATTGTGACTCAAGAAGATATTATCGAATCTATGCTAGGATTAGAGATTGTCGATTTAAACGATCCCGCGACCGATATGCAGCAATTAGCACGTAAACTTTGGACTAAGCGCATGAAGCAAAAAGGCATTCGCCTATCCGATGACGGTGATTTTGAAGCCGCATCCGATGATGACGAAGCCAAATCCGGTTAAAGGCTAAGCCAGTTTAGTGCTTGTTAATATAAAGGGAGCCTAGCTCCCTTTATTCTTTTAGAATGCGGATAACTCAGAACCCTCTGAGCCTCGCATTTTGAGGTCGCTTGGGTATATACTCACCCGCCGTAATAGAGGTAAGTTATGACACAGAGCTACACACTCTCACTCGCGCACATTAATGACACCCATTCGAATTTTGAGCCCTGCCGCGTCCAATTTAGTCTTAACCTCGGCCAGCATAAGCTTGATGTAACCAGCCATAGCGGTGGTTATGCCCGCATCGGCCACCACATCACTAAGGCACGTCAAGCTGCTGCACAAACCAATACGCCGTTTGTTTTCCTGCACGGTGGCGACAGCTTCCAAGGCACGCTTTATTTCAGCCATTTTAAAGGCAAGGCCAACGCCCACTTACTCAATCTGTTAGCGCCCGATGCTATGGTCATTGGCAACCACGATATCGATGAAGGTAACGCCAGACTTGCCGAGTTTGCTAAGCAGATTGATTTCCCATTGCTTGCGGGCAACATGGATTTAAGCCAAGAAGATCTCAACAAACCCGGTTGTCTGCGTGGTTTGCCTAATATCTTAGATTATGATCATGAGCAAAAACGCGCGAAATATCTGCTTAAGCCTTTCCACGATAAGACGTTAGCCATTGTCGGTATTACGTTAGATCAAATGAAAGAGATCGCGCGCCCCGATCCAGACACTCATTTTGTCGATGCTATCGCCACAACCGCACGCACGATTGAGCACCTTAAAAATCAAGGCATCAAACATATTATCGTGCTCAGCCACTTAGGCTTAGATCAAGATAAGCGCCTTGCGGCCGAAGTCGAGGGTATTAGCCTTATCGTCGGTGGTCACACGCATACGCTACAGGGCGATTTTCGCGCCTTAGGTTTGAGCAACTTGCCCTACGGTGAAGTCATCAACAACACGCCGATAGTGCATGCGGGTAAATATGCCGAAGTCGTCGGCTTAGCCGAGATAACGTTTGATGCTGAAGGTAAAGTGCTGAGCCTAACAGGCGGCAACTATTTCATGCTGGATCAACACTTTATCTTAAGTGCTAACACAGCTGTCGATAATCAAGATTACCAAGCGGTGCGTCAACAGCTCAGTCAGCACCCAAATGTCCTTTGGGATGATGCCGATGCCGATATTGATGGCGTGATCCGAGACATCTACAAACCCGCCATCGCGGATATGGAGAACAAAGTCTTAGCACTGGTGCCAAAAAACTTAGTCCATACCCGCTTACCGTCTAAGGCCCTGCCCCACGGCAGTGAAATTGCGCCTTGGGTCAGTCGCAGCATGTTCCAAGAAGCTAAGCTTGTCGATCCTAGGGTGGACTTTGCCTTGCATAATGCCGGCGGTGTGCGCCAGTCGGTAGCCCAAGGTCAGTTGACGCTGGCGGATGTTATGGGGCAATTACTGCCCTTCGAATTGCCGCTGGTTAAGTATGAAATTCAAGGTCAGTTCCTGTATCAAGCACTCGAGTCGGCGATTAACGCGGCGACCAACAACAGCGTCCGTGGCACTGGTGCGGGTAGCTTCCCTTACACCTACGGCTTACGGTATTACTACGATGGCCGGCGTCCACTGGGCGAGCGTTTATTTAGATTGGAGATGATGCAGCAGGACAGCCAATCTCTTTGGTATCCCGTTGAGCCTGAGTCACTGTATGTCGGGGTATCGACCTCTTACACTGCTGCGGGTAAGGAAGGCTATCATCCATTGCTGCAAGCTCGCTGGCAGGAGTCGATGGAGTCTCTGACGTTGCCACAGGCATTTATTCGATTCTTAAATCGCTCACCGAATCTGTCTGATTTACTGTCACAGCATGTGCATTACACCAGCCACAGCCAACGTATGGGTTAAGTGCCAATGCTCCCCATGGCGTCAACATTGATGCAGTGAGGAGCAAAGTAAATTAATGAGTGACTGGGAACTGTCTTCCTTACAAAGCTTTGAATAGGCAGTGATGCAAAACAAACGTTGCTCTCATTGCCTGTCATCAAAATTGCTAGAATTATAAAATTGCTAGGCTCTTAAAATTGCCAATCACATTGCGGTAAACGCGCAGTAAACCAATCCTTTGCCTTGCCCTGCGCGTCTTTACGCCACGCCATAAACACAGCTTGGGGTGGGCGCGGCATTTCCACATGGCAAGCCACTAAGCTTCCCGTCGCCAATGCATCCAAAATCAAGTGTTTTGGAATGTAGCCTACGCCGAGTCCCAATTGCTGCGCCTTAATCTTGGTCTGCATGTTCGGCACCCGGATCACTTGGCGACTATCAAATAGGCCGCTCGAACGCTGCGCCAAGGCAGTCGAACTGTCTGCCACCACAATGGAAGGGAATTGCAACAATGCCTCGGTCGGAATAGGACCCGCATGTTGCGCCAATGGGTGGGCAGGATTTAATGCAAACACAAACTCCAATTCACCGATTTCGACCAGATGATATTGACCTTTTGGCAGTTCACCCGTTACGCCGATGGCAATATCGGCACGGCCCGAATAGAGTGCATCCCAGCCGCCACCTAAGGACTCTTCACTGATGTTCACCGTCACTTGCTTACCCAACTCAGTAAATTCCCCGATCAACTGCAATAGGGGTAAATCCGGCACGACAGTATCAATTGCTAAGGTTAACGAAGACTCCCAGCCGGTCTCGAGTTGACGCACCGCTTCTTCCAGCCTAGATGTTGCCGAAAGGATTTCTCGACCTTGGCGCAGCACAAGTTGACCGACTAAGGTCAGTTCGGCGCGTTGGCCCTTACGTTCAAATAATTTTGTGCCTAAATCGCTTTCCAGTTTCTGCACTGTGTAGGTCAGCGCCGACGGCACTCGGAACAAGGACTCGGCCGCTGCGGAAAAACTGCCTTTTCTATCAATGGCATCGAGTACGATTAATCCATCGAGACTAATAGATGGCAACATAAAAACCTCATATTCAAATTATTTGAAGTAGACATTGAAAATGTTCCGATTTTCTTTGCCAAAGGTCAAGTCTACACTGCTTAGCAATGGAGAGGTTCTACGGAACTCACTGCCGAAATCGGATGTAGATACTGAGTAAAGTTAAGTTAGAACAGATTTAAAAACTGAGTTAAAACTGATTGAACAACACACTTAAATACTTGTTAAATAATTTGAAATAAGGAATACCCCATGAAAGCACTCATCGCAAAAACACTCAAATCAGCCCCTAGTCTTGCCCCACTGGCACTGCGTATTCCTATCGGGATTATCTTAATCGCCCATGGTTCACAAAAACTGTTTGGCTGGTTCGGTGGTTACGGCTTAGAAGGCACTGGACAATGGATGGCATCCATTGGTCTGACGCCAGGTTACTTAATGGCACTGATGGCAGGTTCAAGTGAATTCTTCGGCGGCCTATTCCTGTTACTCGGCCTGCTGACTCGCCCAACCGCCCTCGTATTGTCATTCACTATGATAATAGCGATTTTCTCAGTACACATAGGCAACGGTCTGTTCCTTGCCAACAACGGTTACGAATTTGGTCTCGCCCTACTAGCAGCCACAGTGTCATTGGCGGTTTCAGGTGCCGGTAAGTTCGCTATCGATAACCTATTCGCTAGCCGCATCAAATAAAGGGGAAGCAAGATGATCACATTAAGAAAAGCACAGGACCGCGGTCAAGCAGACTTAGGCTGGCTAAAGAGTCAACATACCTTCTCTTTCTCTAGCTACTATGACCCAGAGCACATGGGGATATCATCCCTAAGAGTCATCAACGATGACAGAGTAACGCCCGGCGCAGGTTTTGATACCCATGGTCATAAAGATATGGAGATCATCAGTTACGTGATATCCGGCACTATCGCTCACAAGGATAGCTTCGGCAATATCAAGACCTTACCCGCAGGTGAGTTTCAGTTAATGTCGGCGGGTAAAGGTATTTACCACAGCGAGTTCAATGCTTCTAATACTGAGCCGCTACACTTTTTACAAATTTGGATCCGCCCAGATACCTTAGGCATAGATGCGGGTTATCAGCAAAAGGCATTCGAGCAGAGCTCACCGCTGACGGCTGTGGTGACACCAAACGGTGAAAACGGCACGCTGAAAGTGCAACAGGATGCAACCTTATATCGTTTAGTATTAAGCGAAGGCGAAAAAGTGACGATGGCCAGAAGCGCCGCTCAAGCGGATCGTCATCTGTATGTTCAATTGATTGAAGGTACGCTGGATATCAATGGCACAACACTCACGGCGGGGGACGGCGCACATCTGACCCAACTCGCCAGTATCGACTTTACGGCAATAAGCGGCCAAGTCACCGCATTAGTGTTCGACTTGTCTGCTAACGCGTAATACCAGCGAATGGCTTAACTGAACCACTCAGTACAGCTGCTTAACGATTGAGCAAACGATTAAGTAAGTCATTGAGCAAACCGTTGAGTCAGTGATTACATGCCAGCTTGATAAGCACTCACCTAGCAGCACTGCCACAAGTCATCTTTGGCAGTGTTTTTTATTGGCGTTTTGATGGCCATGTTATAAGGCGATGTTATAAAAGCAGTGCTAACGGCCTCGTTGAGCGAACCAGATCTGCACTTTGATACGCTGAGTTATAGCGCGAGTGTCATGCTGAAATTAACCAAGACTTGGGCTTGGCCCTGTGCTTTATCCGCCGCATTCAAAAAGCGCTTATGTTCATTACGACGAATACTGCGAAACCCCTGTTTCTCAAAAAAAGGTCGCGCGAGATAGGATGCTTCAACCGTTAATCGTTTCAGCGCTAAAATTTTAACTTCTTCAAACAACGCAAAATACAAAGAGGTGGCCACCCCAGAACGGGCATATTCGGGATGCACGAACAGACATTCCACTTCGGCAGCGGCTTCAACTTCACTGTCGGCACCTATCTTAAGATTGATAAACCCCACCAGCATGTTATCCGCTTCAGCCACCCAAATCGTGGTGCCCTTTAAGCGTTCGAGCCAATAGTGCTCACTGCGGATCTCTCCTTCGATATAAGCCCAAGCTGAGCGCTCGGCAAACGAGTAAAACTCGCCAGAGCCTTGCATCACACTCGCCTCAAAGATCGCCGCCAACTGCGAGACATCCGATGGCGTAAATAGTCGGATCTTCATTCTCTGCCCTCCATCTTGAATTGTTAATAGCTTAAGATTAACCGTATTCTAATCTAAGTTAAATAGCGCTGATTTAACTTAAATCGAGTCACGCAACGGCGTTAAGCTAATGTTTTACTATGGAATACCTTACATTACTTTTTGGGTTAACCCCTAGTGAGCCAATGCTAAACATTCTGTTCCATATTCTTTTCCATATAAAAGCCTGGGATCACTTGCCCAAGTTTTTGCTGATAACTGCGCTGTATTTGGATAAATCCCATCCGAGTAAACAATCCTTTAGACAGATAAGATGCGTCCACACTCAAGCGCGCATAGCCTTGGGCCTTAGCCCACGCTTCTAAAACAAGATAGGCACGCTCACCCAATCCCTTAGCTTGATAATCTGGATGAATATATAAGCTGTCTACATAACCTTGGTGGGCAAAATGGGTTTCGACATTGATAAAACCGCAGCAAATTGGAGAAGCTGTCGCTGCGTCTTTGACTAATACCACCCACGCCTTCGAGCGGTTTAAGCGCAAATCCCAATGTTTAGCCGATCTTGGCGCCGCAGACCAAGCGGTAAGTTGCGCCTGTGAATAACGAGCATGGGTGATGTTATGCACGCAAAGATGAACTAACTCGCTCACCTCACGGGCATAACATGACTGGTAAGGCTGGATCTCAAACTGTTCAAACGCCGTCACTTAATTGTTCTCTGTTGAGTCATAACCGCTAGCAATAGTGCTTTTTTGCCGCGTTTCGCTTAATCGAGATAGGCTCAAATTTTGCGGTTTTAATGGTTAGAAACAAAAACGGCCTCGATAATATCGAAGCCGTTTGCTTAAAGAGGCGCACAGGTTAGCGCACTCGTTACTGTTACTTCTTATCGATTTGACCGACAAATAACAGCTTATCAAAGGTGCGGTTTAAGGTTTTACTGGTGAATTCGTTCATCCACATTTGTTCAACCACAGCCACTTTATCGCCTTTACTCACTTCAGTTTGAGGACCCGCAGCCCAAAAAGTGGTGTCAGCTTCTTTAATCTGTACGTAGGTGTAACCACCACCGTTCATCGTATCAACAACAGTACCCTCGTGGGTGACACCTTGAGCCCAAGCACTTGACATGCCTAACGCTAAAGTCGCTACCGCCGCTAATTTTACCCATTTTGCCATCATGCCTGCGTTCCTTTTGTTTTGCTAATATGCTGCATTAAAGCACGCTAAAAACAATAAATCGCTAATCTCTATCACGAAATACAACACTTATCGCAAAAGCAGTATTTTTCTTAAAAGACGGGAACTTCATTTCAACAGCGGTTTTAGCATGCCTTCTAAACCATTAAGCTTGATTTCGTACATTAGGGCTAATTGCTCACCGAGTTTCCCCTGGGGGAAACCTTGCTTATGGAACCACACCAAATAAGGTTCAGGTAATTCGAGTAACTTACGTCCAGCGTACTTACCAAAGGGCATTTTTTGATTTACAGCGTCGATGAGTAGTTGCTGATCCATAAATTGTTATCTCGTGCAGGTTCATCCCGATAATCCCACGGATGCTACAACATAAGCCAATCAATGTCGCCGTTAGCTTATACAAAAACGCACACAAAAGTGACCCGACGCCCAAAGGCCAAGTTGGCATCATCGACGCACAAAATGCTCCACGCAGAACCCTAAGCGACAATCTTTAATAGATTTGGCCCTAAGTTAGCGCATGGCGCATATTGAAAACCATATTCACTGCATAAACGCTCAGACTCGCCATGGGCGGTAATACTGATACAAGTCCCAGAACTTGCGTGTCCATCGACAAAGTCCATCACTCGCTCAAGCATGATCTTCGCCAGTCCATAGGATTGGTATTCAGGCAACACGATAAAATCCTCAATGGCCAAATGCCCAGGCTTATTACCGTAAACACACGCCGTAGCTAACAGATTAGACTTAGCGACTCCCGCGCCAGCATGCTCCATTTCAGCATTGTCACTCAATCGGATAGAGACCCAAAACAGTGCCTGCACATCCGCAAGCTCAACACCGATCGAAGGGCGGCCAGCGGCACTACGCAGATTGAGTAATTCATGGAATAGCGGTGCTGTTTCAACGAGTTCAAACTTAATAGGCATAATAGTTTTGATATCCATTTGGCATCCCTTCTCTCATGGTTGAAATTGCAAGCGATTTAGACGGCAGTCTAAGAGATGATAAAGCCAGCATTTGGCAGTTTGATGACAAGCTCCTCACCAAACAAGACCACTTTCGACTGAGAAGTCGATTCTTTACACGGATTCATTAATAACATTTAGCAATATAAAATTAACATTTATACCGATAGAGAAATAAAAAGTCAGAATTCAGATTTTGTGAACAGGCATAGATTGCAACAAACAAGCCTGCAACTTGATACCACTCAAATTAAACCTTTTAAAAATAAAAACTTAAAAATATCACTCACAAATTATTCCTCAACTATTACTTGTCAAATTAACGGCACGTGACCAGATACTGACAAAAAACCATTGCTGACAATTTAATCAAAAACCGTCAAAAAATCAGCCAATTGACTGAGGTTAACATAAGGTTTACATTCGATTTCGAGCACAAAAACGGTGTGGCTCCCAACTCATCAACTCGCTGCCCAAGGGTCATCAAAAGAATTAAGGAATGCGTCATGATAGTGTTAATCGGCGGAGAAAAAGGCGGCAGCGGTAAAAGTTGTTTAGCCCAAAACATAGCTGTCTTTCTAACCACAGAATGCAATGCCTCAGTCATTATGGTGGACTGCGATCCCCAACGCACCACATCAGATTGGATCCAGGCAAGGAACAATAATCCCAAATTGGCCAGCATCAATTGCGTGCAGCTTTACGGCAAGATCCGTAATGACTTGCTCAGTCTTGAACAACATTATGATGTCGTCATAGTCGACTGTGGTGGTCAAGATAACTTAGCGCTACGTGCAACCATGTCTGTCGCCGCTTACATTTTAATGCCCTTAAGACCTAAGCGTCGCGATTTGAAAACCGTTAGCCACATGGACGATATCGTCGCGACTTGTAAGATGATAAATCCAAAGCTACAGGCTTCATTTGTGATTACCCAATGCCCAAGTTTACCGAATCAAGCTAACCGAATTTTAGAAGCCAAAGAAGTCTGTAAAACCTATGATATCAACGTCCTTGATGCAATAACCTACTGCCGTAATCTGTATGATGACAGCGAAGAGTCAGGACTATCAGTGATTGAAATCGACCCTAGCGGAAAGGCCGCAGAAGAAATCCGTACTATTGCCTGTGAATTGTTCCAAGTCGATTGCGCCGCGAGTTTAGAAGACAACCTACACCCTGCAAAGCTTGCTCAGAGTACTGGTAAAGGTCAGATGCACAATGGTTTGATAAATAATTGTTTGGTCAATAATGGCTTGCACCATCAAGCTCAACCCTCTCACCTTACCACTCAACAAAGGGGGCAAAATGGGACTCAGCGACCTCAAGAAAAACGCTATGCCATCTAGCAACATACAGCCGTCGCTTTCGTTAGATGAGTTTATTGAGGCAGCCAACTTATATGCAATGGGACAAAGTCCTAATAAGACAAAAGGCAGTCATTTCGCTTTTGAAACAGCGACAACGAACGCTAAAACCGCTGACCAAACGTTCACTAACATAACAACTGACACTGGGCTGAATCATTCCAATGTACTGATCTTGCATAAACAGAGCTTAGGGACAGAAGTCTTATCGCCAGCAAACGTTGAGGCGAAAACTCACTATCGCAAGGCAACCTTTTCACTCAGCGAAGCGGCTATTAGCCAGCTCGCGACCTTGTCGCAAGACAGCACACTCTCCAAATCGAAACTGCTCCGATTCTTGATTGAACAACATTACGAGCTGCCCATTGCCCTGAGGCAATTACGAGAACAACAGCGCCAAAACCGTTAACACTTCGCAATACTCCCACCCTTTTCCGGTAACTCAGCTAAGCTCGGGTTATCGGCTTTTTTACTCAAGAACAAAAAACCAAGATAAAAACCACAATATAATCGCGGCATAAGTGCTGATCCCACCTATCCTTAAATGTACAGAATGATAAATAAGTGTTATTTATTCACAGTGAATCAGTAACGTTAAGGTGTATTTTTTGCGAAAGCCAAACCAACTTATCTGTCTTTGTTTAAGCGCTGCGTTTCTAATGCCCTGCTATGCTGAGTTTTCATTGGCACAAATCCCGCCGCTCACGAACAAAGCGCCCATCACCTTAGTCGCAGAAAAGGGATTTTGGACCGACTATTTAACGCAAGAAATGTTGCCTAAATTCACTGAAAAAACCGGTGTAAAAGTGCAAGTGATCAGCACCGAACTCGATAGTATGTTTAATTTGCAGACCCAAGATTTACTCCAAGGTTCAGGCAAATACGACTTGCTGACGATGGAAGCTGGCTGGGCAAAAGAATGGGCAGCCAATGGCTACACAGTCCCTTTAGTCGAACTCGCAAAACTCTACGATCCCGACGGTGAAAAGGCCATGGAGAAATACCTAGAACCCTATTACCCATCGCTACTGAACATCTTATCCTACCATGGAGAAATCCATGCTATTCCCTACAATAACTATGTGATGGGTAATCATTACCGAGCCGACCTCTTCGATAATAACACTGAAAAAACACATTTTCAGAGCCAGTTCGGTTACCCGCTCGCACCAGCAAAAACCTTAACCGAGTTACGGGATCAAGCCCAGTTTTTCACCCGTAAAGCGGGCACTATGTTGGCGGATAAAATGTTAACCCACGACTTTTATGGCTTGGCGCTAATGTCGGGTGATAAGCCACATATTAACGATGAATTTTCCAGCATGATCTGGAGCTTAGGCGGCGCTTGGATGCAGCCAATTTATAATGAACAAAAAAAGATCAGTCATTTTGAGGTGCCGACTATCAACCATGAGGCCATCAAAGCCGCTAAGCTTTATCGCGAATTAATGCCCTATGCCGTACCTGCTAACGAGCAATTTGCCTTCAATGAGGCTGCCAATGCAATCGCCACAGGGCAAGCGGCAATGTGGCCTTTCGCTTACAATAATTTGTGGCATAAATCCTTCAAAGTTGTGCAAAATATTCCCGGCGCACGCCTTGCTGTGAGTCAAGTACCCGGCGGTTATCCCTATAACGGCGCCTATGCTTTTGCCGTGAGTTATGACAGCAAAAATCCCCAAGCGGCCTATTGGCTCATCAAATATATGGGCACCTATGAGGCGCAACACGCTTATGCCTTGGGCGGCGGTAACCCCTGTCGTATGGATGTTGTGACCGCCAACGAATTTAAAAGTGAATCATTAAGGACCATAGCGGGGGCATTCGAAGCAAGCCATATCGCGAATATGTTTTGGTCAACTAAGGTGTTAGAACTTGGGCATTTTACCAGTACAGCCATGGGACAGATTTACCCTGAACTCAGCCATGCATGTTATCGCGCTAGCCGCATGCCAGCTGACAGCGAGGATATTTTTATTAAATTAAGTGCAGAGATAAAACACCTCCAAAATACCTATGGAGAGGTACCTGCGATTGACAAGAAAACTAATGACAAGCACTAAGCCGCTGAAAAGCCTAAAACAAAAAATAACCTTAGCCTTCTATATCATAGTGGGCATGGCGCTGTTTAATGGTGTTGTTGCGATACTACTGTCTCAGCAACTGAAATCAGAAATTGAGCAACTGGTGGGCGTCGATGTGGTAAAAGTCACCACTGCGCTACAACTGGCAAAAAACAGTGAAAAACTCCAAATCATCACAGCGCGTCTTAATCATTATGATAATGAACAACAAAGACTTCGTCTATTGAGTGAACTCTCGGCGCAGTGGGAACGACTAATTAATGACTCCCGATTACTGACGTCCATTGAAACCTCTGCAGTCAGTAAGCAAGAATTGAATCACGCGTTAGATATTCAACTTTACTATTTACAACAGTTGCCATTACTTGGCGAGTTAACCGATTCCGCCCTTCAAGCCAATTTACAAGCGGCAAATATTCAAGCCAATTTAACTTCAATGGCATCGGGATTTACCGATGAAATGCAAACCCAATTTCACCGTATCAATGCCGATTCTGAACGTCAACTTAAGCTGAAAAATTTTGACAAGATTTCGGTGAACATCAATACCAATCAGCAATTGTCTCAATTTAGTCATTTGGGAGAACACTTATTTACCAGCCTCTCTCAAGTAAAAATTATCGACAATCTAGTTGAGCTTAACCACACCCAAAGAGAAGCGATGCGGCTACTGTTAAATATGGAGGCGATTCTCGAAGGGATTAACGGGGATACCGGTTTATATTTCAATTTGTTATCGCAAATAAAGCAGACCATGGTCGGTGAAGATAACCTATTTGAACTGTCCCGCAAGGCCATTAAAAGTACCTATATAGCCAATGCGCATTTAGAGTACCAAGCCGATGCCGCGCAAATAGTTGCGACCTATACCCAGAATCTGGTTAACCAAGTCGAAAATGAAATCCAACAAACGGGCGGCGAGCTTAAAAGTGACAGCACCGCATTTATCATATTGATTTTCTGCAGTGGCATTTTGTATTGCTTCTTCATCTGGCTCACCAGCTGGCACTTTATCACTAAGGGGATTATCAAGCCTGTGATGGCGACGCGAGATGCCATGAATGCCATCGCCCATGAAAAACTCGACACCCGTATGCCTGTCACCGATAACCTAGAGCTGCAGCAAATGGTGAGTTCATTAGAAACACTCAAAAGCTATGCGGCGCAAGTTAAAGGAATGGCGGAAACCGACGGACTAACGGGCTGCTACAACCGTCGCTATTTAGACATGCAACTCCAAAAAGAACTCGAGTATGCCAGGGATCATAATATGCCTCTGGGCATCATTTTGTTTGATATTGATAACTTTAAACAATTTAACGACAGATATGGCCATGTCGCTGGCGACCAATGCCTGCAGAAAATTGTTAACGCCGCAAAATCCCTCTTAAAACGCCCAACTGACATACTTGCCCGCTATGGTGGTGAAGAGTTTATGCTAGTGCTGCCATCGAGTCATCTCGAGGATATCTATCTATTTGCCGAACAGTTGCGTGAGAAAATCATCAGCTTAGAAATCCCCCATGAAGACTCTCCCCATTCGGGCATACTTACCATCAGCGCGGGGATTACCTGTTGGCAGCTACCGCAACTACTGGATGCGAATAGTTTAATTAATCGAGCCGATGAAGCCCTTTATCATGCCAAACTGACGGGGCGTAACCGCACCGAGGCCCTCCTCTGCCAACCCATTCACTATGCCTAACCCCCCGGTTCGTCTATCCCTTAGCCGCCAATCGCGGCAACAACCGCGCTTCTTTTTTCAGCAAAGGATTGAGTTAAGCCCTCTTCATCCCCATTAGCTAATATTAAGATAATCAGGATTAGAACAGGGAAAGTATGCTCGCTATTGTTATCACGCTTATCCTCGGAGTCGGGGCAATTGCTTGGCTACTTTCAAGTCGTTGGCGTAAAACCTTGCACCGCCGCCGGATCACGGCCAAACCTTTTCCAAAAGAATGGCGCAGCATTCTCAAAAAAAGACTGCCTTACTTCCATGCGTTACCGACAGATTTACAGCTACAGCTCAAACGGCTTATCCAAATCTTCATCGATGAAAAGGAGTTTGTTGGCTGCGATGATTTCGAGATCACCGATGAAGTGAGAGTCACTATCGCAGCACAGGCGTGCCTCCTGCTGCTCAATCGAAAAACAGACTTTTACCCCAAACTGAAACAAATTTTGGTCTATCCCGATGCCTTTATCGTTAATAATCAACATAGAGACACCAGCGGTATTGTGTGGGAACAGCGCAATGTGCTGGCGGGCGAATCTTGGGAATACGGCAAAGTGGTGCTCTCGTGGAAAAATACCTTAGACGGCGCCGCAGATCCCCACGATGGCAATAATGTCGTGATCCACGAGTTTGCCCATCAGCTCGATCAAGAAGACGGCCAAGCTAATGGAGCGCCGATACTGCAACATTTTGCCGATTACAGCACTTGGTCCGAAGTGCTAAGTAAAGCCTTCACCCAATTACAGCACAGCGCGAACTTTGGCACGCCCTCATTATTTAATTACTATGGTGCGACGAATCCCGCTGAATTTTTTGCCGTTATTACTGAAGTCTTTTTTGAAAAGCCAGAGGATTTCTACCAACAACACCCAGACTTGTATCGGGAACTGAGCCGCTTTTATCAACTCGATCCGATAAACTGGCATTAACCCATAAAAGTAGAGGCACACTAAATGCTCAAAGACACTCATGCATTCGCAGTTAAAGGTACCACTGTTAATCGCGCCGCTAATATGAGTCGCGCGACTAAAGCCAGTCGTGCCACTAATATTATTCGCATTAGCTTAGGGTTACTGCTCAGTGCGTTAATGCTCGGCGGCCTTAATGTAAGCGCACAGGCACAGGACTGGCCAATACAAAGCGCTCAAGCACAAAATACGCAAGTACAAAGCGCTCAAACGGCTTCGAGTCCAGATCAACAAGCGGCAGCTCAGGTGTTGGATTTACTCAACCAATATTCAAGCGATGCCGATTGGGATAAGTATTTTGCCCTGTACCGAAAAGACGGCATTTTTATTGGGACGGATGCGAGTGAGCGTTGGGGAATGGCGGAATTTGAACATTACTCCCGCCCTACAAAAGGTTGGCGCTATGATTTAACGGAGCGGCATTTAATCCAACATGGCGACGTCATATTGTTCGACGAGTTATTGAATAGCCCCGCCTATGGTGTCAGTCGAGGAACCGGTACTTTGATCAAAACCGATGGCAACTGGAAAATTGCGCAATACCACTTAAGTTTCCCAATCCCCAATGAGATAGCGAAACAGATCACCGCCGAGATCAAAGCCGCAAATAAACAATGATGCCGCACTCCGCCGAATAGGGTTTCGAAAGCGTACAATTTATAAAAGTGAGATTTAGATAGCATCGCTGTTTCAAATTGTTCGGTTTCAAATTGTACGGTTTAAAAAAAGCAGCTTTAAGATAAAGCTGCTAAAAGCAAACGCTATCTTAAGGACACGGTAAAACACACATTCGCCAATTGGGAGAAGTGGATAAAACTTTGAAAATCCACTTCTTCAAACGCCCTTTGTGAAGGGCCACGATCAGCGTAATAAAACCCGATCACTTTGCTGTCGATCAATAAAGGCGCCAGTAAAAAGCCCTGCCGTGATACATGCCGCGCCTGCAATTCCTTGCACTGCTCCTGCCATTTTTTGGAACTGGGATCATCCACCCAAAGTGGCGCCTTATGCTCCATCGCTTGATGAAATAGCCCACGTTTGTCACTCAAATCGATAATAAACTCTTGTTTTATCGAATCGGCATCACGGCCCAATATCACCCTAGGTTGGAGCTGTTTACGGCTGGGCGATAACAACAAAACACCGCAGCGGTCAACACCCACGCCCTCAAGAATACCTTCAAGAACCGTCTGCATTATCTGGTTAAAATCAGCTTTATTAATGGCAAAACCTGTCAATTCACGCAACTTAGCTAACTGAATATTCAAGTTAACTTGATAGACTGGCATATCTAACGGAATGGGAGGTAGATCGGGTTCAGCGGCGACAATACGTTTAGGATCGGGCAAGTAATCGAGTAACACTTTAGCACCGTATACTTCTGCCAACTTATGGGTCGCATTCGCGCAGCGTTGCATCCGCAACAAAAACTCATTTTCTTCTAGCCCTGTAAAACTCGCCGCTTGAGTCATACGCTTTGCTAACTCCAGCTTATCGAGAACGGGTTGCGATAAAATGTCGCAGAGCTTATCGGCAAGAAAAATAGCCCGAATATCTGGCCGCTGCTCCTCTGGATAGTTCAATGCTTGGATCAGCAACTCCCCCAATCCCCAATTGCGGGCAATACTCTGGGTGAGCTGCAAAAAAGAAACACCAAGGGCTTCACGGGTAGCACTTCTCTCTTCGGCGGGCGTTTCACATTGGCAGAGCGTTAAATCTAATTCTTCGGTAAATTCGCCCCCAATACTCCAAAAAGCGCTCTCGCCGATGTGATACAACAAAGAGGCAATAAAGGCTTCCTCCTGCATCTCCTCGTCATGATGACTCAACATCATCCGCGCCATCATGGCCGCTTGAAATGCTTTGGCCATCAACTTAATTAACCTTTGATAGACATTGGGCGCGAGATTTTTACTCTCCAACAAACTTGAGAGTAACTTAGCTGTAATACAGATATTTCGCACCGCATCGAAACCAAGCACTATGGCGGCGCGGCTAACGGTGGAGATTTGGCTACTTCCTTTATGGTAAATAGCACTATTGGCGACTCGAAGAATACGAGAGGTTAAGGCGTTATCGTGCATCACGCTACGCCCAAGTAATGCGAGAGAGGAAACGTCATCCTTGGCGAGCTTTTCTAGCGATTTAACAGTCGAACACAGTGCGGGCATTTCTAATTCACTGATCCGATTTGTCCAATAATCGACCCCTTTATTAGTATTGTTATTAGGCTTCAACCCAAATTTACCTTAGCAATAAAACCTTGTTGTTTTGAGTATAGATAAGCACACATATTTCGCCCGTGGTCTAAGGCTTGTTTTTACCAATCAACAGTTAATTGTTCAATAATTCAACACCTAGTTAAACCCGCCAATAAAAATGCCCGAGACAAAGCTCGGGCATTTAGAGGTTTAAAAACAAGCTGCGTTTAGGCAGTGAAGTACTGCTTAACAACACGCAACACTTTATCTATATCCTGACGGCTGACATCTTTGTGAGTCACAAGCCGAATCGTTCGCCCAGGGCTTATCAGAATGCCTTCCGCTCGACAGTGTTTTGCCAATAAATCCGCATCAACTTTAGGCGCTAATTTGGCAAATAACATATTGGTTTGTACTGCGGCTAAATCGACGTCGAACTCACTCAGCTCTGCCAACTGGTGAGCCAAATACGCCGCGTTGTCATGATCTTCACTCAGTCGTTGCACTTGCTCAGTTAAAGCAAGCTTACCTGCCGCTGCAAGTATCCCAGCTTGACGCATACCGCCACCAAGCATTTTACGCCAACGAATGGCTTTCTTAATCAAACGCTCGTCACCTAAGAGTAATGAGCCGACTGGCGCACATAACCCTTTGGACAGGCAAATCGACACAGAATCAAAGTGCGCCGTGATATCACTTATCGCGATATTCTGCGCCACCGCAGCATTAGCAACTCGCGCACCGTCTAAATGAATTTTTAATCCGCGATTAAAGGCTAATGCCTGCGCATCCGCCAAATAGCTTTGCGGGATCACTTTACCGCCAATCGTATTCTCTAAACTAAGCAAACGAGTACGAGCAAAATGGATATCATCAGGCTTAATTGCGGCTTCAATGTCGGCTAATACAATAGTGCCATCTAATTGATTCATTAAAGGTTGAGGTTGAATGCTGCCTAGGACAGCGGCGCCGCCGCCCTCGAACTTATAATTGTGGGCCTGCTGGCCGCATAGATACTCATCACCGCGCTCACAGTGAGCCATCAAAGCCAATAAATTCGCCTGCGTACCCGAACAGGTAAATAATGCGCTTTCAAAGCCAAACATCTCTGCAGCCATATCCTGCAGACTATTTACCGTGGGATCATCACCGTAAACATCGTCACCGACTTCGGCTCTGGACATGGCTAATCGCATCGCGGCTGTTGGCTGGGTAACAGTATCACTGCGTAAATCTATCATCTCGTCCTCAACTTAAGGTTTGGTTGGCGCTTAATTGGCTCAAGACTCTAGCGCCAAAGGCTTATTTTGTATAGTTTATCATCATGCTTACTAAGCATTTTACTGACTTCAAACGTGAATACATGGGCGAAGTGATAATCTGAATAGTTGCTAGAACTCATAAAAACATAAACATACTCAAGATATTGCCGATATATGTCTGTCGACGAGTCGACACGTGAGCGCGTTTCACTTGGCGAAATGCGCCTAAGTCGATAGAATGCCGCACTAAGATGGTCATGCTACAACCATGCGATCACTTTAGTAATTTTGACTAGTACTTATCGTTCAATAGGTGATTTGTAGTGAAAAACTCCCAATCTCGATGGATTCAGCTGGTAATTTTACTATTAAGTTTAAGCCTAACATCGCAAGTATTCGCTTGGTCTGATACTGACCAAGATGGCGTGCCTGACATCAAAGATGCCTGCCCTAACACAGCGCCAGACACGCAAGTAATGGCCAATGGCTGTGTTGAAGAGGTCGAGGTGGAAGCGACTGCATCGGCAGATTGTAGTACGAGCAATCCCAATGCTGAGTTCAGCGCAGATTGTCATAATATTTCTACCGCTGTGGTGTATTTTGAATTTGCCATTGCCGAAGTTGACTTTTCGCAATGGAAAACTTTAGCCTTAGTGAAAGCATATTTAGCAGCGAATGATGTCGCATTAACCTTAGTGGGTCACACGGATATCGTTGGCACGCCTGAGTTTAATTATCAGTTGTCACTTCAGCGCGCTCAAAATGTGAAACGTATTTTGGTTGAAGATTATGGCTTTAATCCAAATCGCTTTACCGTAATGGGTAAAGGTATATCTGAACCTGTAGCGGACAACCGTTCTAGCGAAGGGCGCAGTTTAAATCGACGAGTACAATTTATCGTCAATAATAAATAGTTTTAGTTAGCGTATATTTAGGGAGTTATTCAATGGAAAACCTTGAAGGTTTATTAAAGCAAGCACCGGATCTGATTGTGACTTATGGCTTAAAAGTTTTATTTGCCATTATCATTTTCTTTGTTGGTAAATACTTTGCCGGCGTAGCACAAAAGCTGGTTCGTAAATTACTGAACAGCCGTAAAGTTGATCCGACTGTTGTTTCATTTGTCGCAAACCTCGCTTGGGCAATTGTGTTTGTTTTCGCAGTGATTGCCACCTTAGGCCAAATTGGCGTACAAACCGCATCATTGGTCGCCGTTATCGGTGCCGCTGGTTTAGCTGTGGGTTTAGCGCTACAAGGTTCTCTGTCTAACTTCGCATCGGGCGTGTTAATGGTGTTATTCCGCCCTTGCCGCGTTGGTGACTATATTGAAGCCGCTGGCATTGCCGGTACTGTTGATGAAATTACTATATTCTCAACCAAACTTCGCACACCAGACAACAAGGTTATTGTGGCGCCAAATTCATCCATCATGAATGGCACTATCACTAACTATTCGGCAATGGATACTCGCCGTATCGATTTAGTGATTGGCGTGTCTTATTCTGCCGATATCGCACTCACGAAGAAAATCTTAACTGAGATTTTAGACAACAACCAATATGTGTTAAAAGATCCATCATATACGGTTGGACTGGCTGAATTAGCGAACTCTTCAATTAATTTCGTGGTTCGTCCTTGGGTAAAAACGGCTGATTATTGGACGGCTCGTTTCCAACTGCTTGAGCAAATCAAAAATGCATTAGATGCAGCCGATATTGGTATTCCATTCCCACAAATGGATATTCATGTCAAAGAATTGCCACTCAGCAAATAACTCTAAATGAATAACAAAGGTCGGCAATTGCCGGCCTTTTTTTATGGTTCTGCATCGCATTTTAGCGTACCTTAAAGGACAGATATTAGCGAAGGCACAGATATTCATGTGCGAGGAAATCCAATGCAAAAATACGTTTCATTTTTAGCCGCCAGCTGCATTTATGGCTTAGTGCTGATGAGTCCCAATGCGCTTGCCAGTGAGAAAACCCAGGTTCTTATGGGTGAAAAAACCGTCACCTTGGAAGGCAAGTTACCTAAGCTGTCGCAAATGGCGCCAGGATTCAAAGTGGTTGATGATCATTTTGCGCCAGTCATGCTTAGCGACTTTAAGGGTAAAACCGTGCTGATAAGTGCCGTACCAAGCTTAGATACGGGCGTGTGTGCACTACAAACTAAACGTTTCAACAGCGAAGTGGGCCATTTTTCCGATGACGTGGTCATGCTAACCATCAGTGCCGATTTACCCTTCGCACAGAAACGTTTCTGCAAAGTAGAAAACGTAGATAAAATCAAAGTACTATCCGATTCTGTCTGGCGTGATTTCGGTGAAAAATATGGCTTGTTGATTCAAGATTACGGCTTGCTCGCGAGAGCTATTTTCATCATAGATGCCGAAGGTAAACTCCAATACCAAGAGTTAGTTCCTAATATCACCGAGCATCCTAACTATGATGCTGCACTTGAAGCGTTGAAAACCCTTCAAGCCCAGCAGTAATTTACCACTAAAAACAGGGCAGCCTTTGCTGCCCTTTTGTTTTACGATTGTCTATCTACGATTTTTTACGATCTAATGTGTGTGCTGATCGCCATTGGCCTGATAATCAAAGGTCGGCATAGACCAATGATAACGCAGCGCCAACATCCGCAAGCTAAAACCAACGCTCAGACAAATAACCAGATTAATCCACTCGGTTAATTGATAGGCTTTTAAAACGATATACAAGCCTGCCGTCAGTAGTGAAATCACCGCATAGAGTTCTTTCTTAAAAATCAAAGGCACTTGGTTACACAGGATATCGCGGATAACGCCACCAAAGACACCCGTCACCAATCCCATCACCACTGCAATTGTTGGGCTAAATCCCAGCATTAAGGTCTTCTGCGCCCCCACGATAGAGAACACGGCTAAGCCTAAGGCATCGATAGCCAAAAACAACTTGGATAAATAACGCATCACAGGGGCGATAGCGACAGTGAGCAACGAAGCAAACGCAATCGCAATGAGGTAGTGCACATGCTCAACCCAAATTAACGGATAATTACCGAGCATCATGTCCCTTAGTGTGCCGCCGCCAATCGCCGTTGCGCAGCCAATAATTACCACACCAAATAAATCCATCTGCTTACGACCCGCCGCCAGAGCACCCGTCATAGCCTCGGCAATAATACCAATCAACCAAAGTAATCCAATAATTTGCGTCTCATGCATCTTTACTACTGCCAACCAGGTAAAGAAACAGATTCTGCCTGAGAAACCCTCAGTTCTATAATGATTTTATTTTGAATTAATCATTAGAAAAATTAATTCATCATTTAATCAATAATAGATTGCCATCACCTACAACCACAAAATAGCACTGTATAAATTGCAAACAAAATAGCCAGTTATACGTAAAACTACTTCTCACGACTATTTAGATAACTAAAATTTTTAATAAGTATTAATAACGTAAATTCAATCAGATGATAAATAACTGCAGATCATCTAATCGAATGGGCAAAACGCATAAAAATCAGCCACAAAAAAGCGGCCCTCTGGCCGCTTAATTTTCATTCAAACTGAGTCAGAACTACTTAGTGTCAGGCTTAGGGGGATAATTTGCCATCACACTTCCCACAGCTTGATTGATGATCTGTACTCTTTCTTCAGGGGTATTTTTGTCGCGAATGGTATCGGCAACAGAACCACGCCAGATAAGCTTAGTAGTTTTATTATCAACTAAATCAATAATCAGAGTACCAACTTCATATTCTCTCACTGTAGTTTGGGTCTGCATATTGCCGCCCCAACCCCATCCTGGGCCATAGTATGGGTTGTAGCCAAAATTACTATTGAAGGTATCAACATTGATTTTCTTATCGACTTTGGTCAGGTAGTTAACTAATACATCAGCGTCTTTCGCATCGACTAATGTCATGCCTTTACTCGCTAACTGACTATTCACCGCTTCTCTTACTCTTTGATCCATCAAGCCATCAAGATGATATCCAGCTGAATCGGCTTTCTGAGCAACCCAAGCATAGGTTTTATATTGAGTAAAATTGGCGCTAGGATCATAGTCCCAACCTGACTTCATCGAGCTACAGGCACTTAATGCCAGCACGGCTAAAGCTACAAAAATATTTTTCATCTTAATTTCCTCAGATGTTCAAACTGAACAAAGACAAGTATCAGAGATATGAATTTAGCTTACAGAGCAATCATCTGATCTACAACTCAATTGATTAAAAAGCAGCATCTCATTCAGCTTGACTTCAGCAAAACCAAAGATGATAATGATTATCAATTGAGATTAAGGGAGTAATGAAATGTACTGGTTTATTAGCGCGTTTTTGGTTGCATCAGCCATTTTCTTCCTTGCGCCAGAAAAAATCTCACTCGAGGCCAATAACGCTAAGATAAAGCGTCATTTGCCTGTCAGCTTACTGATTTTACCTCTTATTGTACTTGGCTGGTTGGTCATCGATACCGTCGCGAATGGCACTAATTATGCGACAGTCACCGCATTCGGCTTTGTGACTACCGCCTGCTTAATTGCGTTACCTAAGCTGCATAAATTTATTATGCCCAGCGCCTTACTGACCGCAGTGGCGCTGATCGTCATGGTCTTTATGCGCATGAATTAAAACGGCTGAAAACGCTCCCTTTTTCAAAAATATGCTTACTTCCCTGCAAAGAGTTAGCATTTTGTTCAGACCACTTAAGGATAATCCTCAAGTGGTCTTTTTTTACCTCCCAGAACCCCTGCAAATTTGATAAACTCAACGGGTATAAGTCATCTTTTAACACCAATGAATGAAATCTATGAAAGCAGATCCTAATGTATCCTTAGTGTACAGCACCGACAAAGGCCGTATTAATGCAGAGCCCCTCACTAAAGCGATTCCTGAATCCGACGGTATAGTCAGGATCCATAGAGACAGTAAGGGCCGCAAAGGCAAAGGCGTTTCGATTATCTCAGGCCTAGGTCTCGATGAAACCGCGTTAAAAGCAATGGCTCAAACCCTTAAAAAACAATGTGGTTGTGGTGGCACGGTTAAAGATTTCACTATTGAGGTCCAAACCGATAACCGCGAGCAATTAAAGCTATTGCTTGAGAAGCAGAACTACAAAGTTAAATTAGCTGGCGGTTAATCTCGCCCGACTTAGCAATATAGCAGCATGCTAGATCAACTTAGCCACATCGAACGGAGTAGTTTAATGGAGAGTTTGCAGAACCATTTCTTAATTGCCATGCCTTCACTGCACGATACGTTTTTTGAACGCTCAGTCATCTATATCTGTGAACATGATGCCAAAGGCGCCATGGGACTGGTGATCAATAAACCGCTCGGTATCGAAGTTAATTCGCTATTAGAACAAATGGATTTGCCAGCTGAGCAAGTCTCCACCGATTTAGCGTTCAATGCCAATGTCATGATGGGCGGACCCGTTTCCCAAGATCGTGGCTTTGTACTGCATACCTCTCAGCCCTATTGGGCCAACAGCACAGATCTGGGTTGTGGTTTAATGCTAACTACCTCACGCGATGTGTTAACCGCGATAGGAAGCAACAGATCGCCAGAGAAATTCCTCGTCGCCTTAGGATATGCTGGATGGAGCAAAGATCAGCTCGAACAAGAGCTTGCCGATAATTCTTGGCTAACGATTCCAGCAACCAATGCACTCTTATTTGACATTAAACACGAAGACCGTTGGCCACAGGCCAGCCGAGCTCTTGGATTTGATGCTTGGCAGGTTTCAGCTCAAGCGGGTCACGCTTAAGCCTATTTCTTAATATAAGTCAGCACACTATGAATTCGAAAACCGTATTAGGCTTTGATTTTGGCACTAAAAGTATTGGTGTGGCTATAGGCCAAGAAATCACCGCTAGCGCCACGCCATTATTGTCAATTAAAGCCGTCGATGGGATACCCAACTGGGATCAAATAGGCGATTTAATCAAAGAGTGGCAACCCGACCTAGTGGTTGTTGGTCTGCCCTTAAACATGGATGGCACTGAGCAAGATATGACCCACAGGGCGCGTAAATTTGCGAACCGTATCAATGCTAAGTTCAAAGTCAAAATCGCCACTCAAGATGAGCGATTAACCACTACCGATGCTAAGGCAAGATTATTCGAGTTAGGCGGATTCAAGGCGCTCACCAAAGGCCAAGTCGATGCTGTGTCTGCCGTACTGATTATTGAAAGCTACTTCGAAAATAACTTCGGCAAGTAATGCCACAATAAATAAAACCACAGAAAAAAGAAAAGGATAAGTTGCCTTATCCTTTTCAGTTTGATGTTTAACCCGATAAATTATCGCATCAAAAATGTGGCTTCACTAAGTTGGCCATCATAGTAATGTGCGCATCATCATCGTTTAGTGCAGCAATGTAACGGAACTTCTCACCACCCGCCTCGGCAAAGAGATGACCATTCTCACCAACAATTTCTTCCAGCGTTTCTAAACAATCGGCGCTAAAAGCGGGGCAAACGATAGCAATATCGCGCACGCCTTGTTGCGGCAACGCTTTCAAAGTCGCATCAGTATAAGGTTGTAGCCATTTAGCTTTACCAAAACGCGATTGGAATGTCATCACAAACTCATCTTTACCTAACCCAAGCTTTTCAGTAACTAGTCGAGTCGTTTTCATGCAGAAGCAATAATACGGATCGCCTAAATGCAAATTACGCTCAGGCATACCATGGTAAGACAACACCAATTTTTGCGGTTTACCATTTGCTTTAAAATCAGTCGAGATCGAATTGGCTAACGCATTAATAAAATCAGCATTATCATGATAAGTATTAATAAAATGCAACGATGGAATATAGCGCCATTTAGACAACTCAGCCGCAATAGCATCAAAAGCAGAACCCGTAGTTGGCGCCGCATATTGAGGATACAGGGGTAACACCACGATTTTATCAATGCCATTTTGATGCATAGTTTGCAATGTACTGGCGACCGATGGACTACCATAACGCATTGCTAAATGGACAGAAGCATCATGGTTATCGGCGTTAAGTTTATCCGCTAACTTCGCCGTTTGACGCAAACTAATGTCCATTAACGGTGAGCCGGCCGCTGTCCATACCTTCTGGTATAACGCCGCCGATTTTGCTGGGCGTACCCGCAAAATGATCCCGTGTAAAATCATCATCCACACTAATTTAGGGATTTCGACTACGCGAGGATCTGCTAAGAACTCAGCTAGATAACGCCTAACAGCCGATGCTGTGGGTGCATCTGGCGTACCTAAATTTAATAACAGCACGCCCACTTTGCCGCGTTGTCCGTGTCCAACTTCTTTGGATAAGCCTGAAAATTTAGCCAAAACAGCCTCTTAATTAATAAATACTTATAAGATTAAAGTACAGATTCTATTGCTTGCTTAAGCTCTTCGCTATCTGGCTTCACTTTAGAATTGAACTGTTGCACAACCGCGCCATCGCCACTAACGACATACTTGTAGAAATTCCACTTAGGCGCACCGGTTTTCTCGGCTAAGTATTTAAATACGCTATTGGCGTCACTGCCACGCACAGCTGAAGTCGACAACATAGTGAAAGTGACACCGTAATTGATGTAACACACCTTAGCCGTGTCTTTCTCATCATTTTCTTCTTGGAAAAAATCATCCGATGGGAAACCAATAACCACTAAGCCTTTGTCTTTATAGTTTTCATGCAATGCTTCGAGCGCTTTAAACTGCGGGGTGTAACCACAGTTACTCGCAGTGTTAACAATCAACACTGGCTTTCCCTGAGTCAATTCACACAGATTAACTGTCTCTTCAGAATGTAATTTTCGTACTTCAAGGTTCAAATACTCAGGACAAGTGGCAGCCATAGCGCCAACACTCATCAAGCTCGCTGTCATAGCGAATATCATAGGTAATTTTTTCATTGCTTTCTCCTTTACCGGTACATTACGTAAACGTACTAGGTAAAGATCATATTGAATTAAAAAATAAAAGCTATGGTTAACGACCGCATAGCGATGAAGTAAAACCGATTGAGCTGAACGAAAATCTAACGACACCAACAAAAAGCAGCTCATAAAGAGCTGCTTAACCTAGAACCTGACTCTCGCGTTAGTCCATGTCTAAGGTGACACCTTCCATAAATCCTGAGCCAGTGGATTCTTTATTCTGCAACTTAATCATCAAACGTAAATCATTCGGTGAATCAGCATGGTGCAGCGCATCGGCGTAACTAATCTCGCCATCGACATAAAGTTTGAGCAAGGCTTGATCGAACGTCTGCATGCCCTGCTCATTCGATTTGGCCATGGTTTCCTTGAGCAAATGCAGCTCATTCTTCGCAATTAAACTCGCCACCCTTGGGGTGTTAATCAATACTTCAATCGCGGCGCGGCGCCCAGTGCCATCGACTTTTGGGATTAATTGCTGCGCCACAATACCGCGCAAATTCAATGACAAATCGAACAATAACTGCTGATGTTTACTCTCAGGCACGAGGTGCATAATGCGGTCTAATGCTTGGTTGGCGTTGTTGGCATGCAAGGTTGCCATACAGAGGTGGCCTGTTTCCGCAAACGACAGGGCGAACTCCATCGTCTCTTGGGTACGAATTTCACCAATCAAGATCACATCGGGTGCTTGGCGAAGGGAGCTTTTTAGCGCCGCATCGAAAGACTCAGTATCTATGCCCACTTCACGCTGAGTGATAATGCTTTTTCTGTGGTCGTGAACAAATTCGACTGGATCTTCAATCGTGAGAATATGACCACGAGCATGACCATTACGATATCCCACCAAGGCCGCCAGAGATGTTGACTTACCCGTACCCGTTCCGCCTACCATAATGATGAGGCCACGTTTACTCATCACCAGATCTTTCAGAATAGGTGGCAGTTTTAAATCATCGACGTCAGGGATTTTAGTTTCGATACGGCGCATCACGCAGCCTGACGATTCACGCTGCCAGAAGGCGCTTACCCGAAAGCGACCTAAATCCTTTGCCGCAAAAGCGAAGTTACATTCACGACTCGAATGAAACTCTTGTTTCTGCGCTTCGGTCATTAAGGATTCAACAAAATCCAGTGATTGTGCCGGAGTAAAGGCACTTTCGGCCAAGGGACGCAACTCACCGTCAATCTTGGCACTCGGCGGAAAACCCGCTGTGATAAACAAGTCGGAGGCTTTGCGCTCAACGATCACTTTTAAAAACGGAAGAACATCCATCATAAATCCTTAAAATGTCGCTTGTTTATTCGAACTCTTCGCCATTGCATCTTCACGGGTGATAAGACCGCGATTGACTAAGTTCTGTAAACATTGCTCTAAGGTCTGCATTCCGTGGGCCATACCGGTTTGAATCGCCGAATACATCTGCGCCACTTTGTCTTCACGAATAAGGTTACGAATAGCGGGAGTACCCATCATGATTTCATGGGCGGCGACACGGCCTCCGCCTACCTTTTTAATCAGGGTTTGCGAAATAACCGCTTGCAGCGATTCCGACAACATAGTGCGCACCATGTCTTTTTCACCGGCGGGGAATACGTCGACCACACGATCAATGGTTTTCGCGGCAGAGGTGGTATGCAAGGTACCAAACACTAAGTGGCCTGTTTCTGCAGCGGTCATCGCCAAACGAATGGTTTCAAGGTCACGCATCTCACCGACTAAAATCACGTCCGGATCCTCACGTAGTGCGCTTCTAAGCGCCGCATTAAAGCTGTGGGTATGGCGGTGAACTTCACGCTGGTTAATCAAACATTGCTTATTTTGGTGTACGAATTCGATAGGATCTTCAATGGTTAAGATGTGATCGTGTCGATTTTCGTTAACGTAATCCACCATAGCGGCAAGTGTGGTACTCTTACCCGAACCTGTTGGCCCAGTCACTAGGACTAATCCCCGAGGGAAACTGGCGATTTTTTTAAAAATCTCCGGCGCACCTAATTGCTCAAGTGACAAGATGTCGCTAGGAATAGTACGAAATACGGCCGCAGCACCACGGGATTGATTGAATGCGTTAACACGAAAGCGTGCAAGATTAGGGACTTCGAACGAGAAATCGATTTCTAAATGTTCTTCGTAGTCCTTGCGCTGCTTATCATTCATTATGTCGTACACTAGGCTGTGTACGCCTTGATGATCGAGCGCGGGCAGGTTAATTTTTCTCACTTCACCGTCGACACGGATCATGGGAGATATCCCTGCAGAAAGGTGTAGATCCGAGGCTTTGTGTTTTACACTAAATGCTAATAACTCAGTGATTTCCATCGTTTGGGATATCCTTGCAACTAGATAATTACATCATGACAACAATAGCAGACAGACTCGCAATCGCCCAGCGCAGGATCGCACAAGCGGCGCAAAAATGTGCCCGCCAACCTAGCAGTATTCGCTTACTTGCCGTCAGCAAGACCAAACCTATTGAAGACATTATAGCAGCCTATCAAGCGGGTCAGCGTTGCTTTGGCGAAAACTATGTCCAAGAAGGTGCGGAGAAAATTATCGCACTCAAGGGGGATTTTCCGGACATTGAATGGCACTTTATCGGGCCACTCCAATCCAACAAAACCAGCATAGTCGCCCAGCATTTCGATTGGATGCACACTGTCTCGCGCGACAAAATTGCCCAACGTCTCAATGACCAACGTCCAGCTGAATTAGCGCCATTAAACATCTGCATTCAAATTAATATCAGTGCTGAAGACACAAAATCTGGCATAGATGCGGCGCAAATGCTGCCACTGGCAGAGCTTATCGCTCAGTTACCTAATCTTGCACTGAGAGGCCTAATGGCAATCCCAACGGCTACTGCAGATACTGAGTTACAGCTTAAAGAGTTTTCTATGTTAAACAATCTATTTCAAGAACTTAAATCACATTACCCCAATGTAGACACGCTTTCCATGGGGATGAGTAATGACCTAGATGCAGCGATTAGCTGCGGTTCAACTATGGTGCGTATTGGCAGTGCCATTTTTGGTGAGCGCAATTACGCTGCGTAAACTCACTCGAGGCATGAAGTTCGAGGTCAGTGTACGAGCTTGACCTTGTTTTTAGCGCTTTATGCCCAAATACTGTATTTAAGTTCACGACATTTAAGATCAATTAGCGAGAGCCGACTAATCTGGCTCTGACATTCAAATGACTAACCGTTTTATCATCTTGATTTAAGGTGAGTCTGTTACAAATTAACGGTTAACACACTGAAGAGAATCAAATGGATCAACAGAAAATCTGCTTTATCGGTGCCGGCAACATGACGCGCAGCATCATCAGTGGCCTAGTTCATAGCGGCTATCCTGCTCAACTCATCCAAGCGACCAATCCTAGCCAAGGTAAACTCGACGCACTAAAAGCCGATTTAGGGATTTTGGTTTCTCAAGACAATTTAGCCGCAGCGCAAGCTGCCGATGTCATAGTGCTGTCGGTAAAACCGCAATTGATGCAGCAAGTGTGTGAAGCATTACAAACTGTCGACATGTCGCAAAAGTTAGTCATCACTATTGCTGCAGGCATTAAAGCAAAACGTTATACCGATTATCTGGCGCAGGATATTAAACTTATTCGCGCCATGCCCAATACACCGATGCAGATTAGTGTGGGGATGACAGGCCTCTATGCGCCTCAGGCTATTTCTACCGAGCAAAAAGCCATTTGCGATCGTTTGATGTCCAGCGGCGGCGAAATTGTGTGGGTTAATGAAGAGTCAGAATTAGATCAAGTGATTGCACTATCGGGCAGTTCACCGGCTTATTTCTTTTTGCTAATGGAGTCTATGATAGATGCAGGCAAAGAAATGGGAATGGATGAAGACAAAGCCAGAACTTTAGTGCAGCAAGCCGCGCTCGGCGCTGCTATGATGGCAAAGCAAAATCCACAACTGACCTTAGGTAATCTAAGGGAGAATGTCACCTCAAAGGGCGGTACCACCGCACAGGCGCTGGCGACATTTGAAGCTGCGGATATGCGTGCTTTAGTAAAAAAAGCCATGGAAAACTGCATTAAACGTGCAGAAGAAATGGCTAAGACATTTTAATTTCCACTAACGCGTTTTTATATCGGACTTTAATAGGTAGAAATCTCGATGAATGCATTTACCTTTTTAATCACCACACTATTCGACTTATATTTGATGGTGGTGATTTTGCGGATTTGGCTGCAACTGGCAAGGGCGGATTTTTACAATCCTTTTAGCCAATTTATTGTCAAAGCGACTCACCCGCTCATCGCGCCAATGCGCCGTATTCTGCCTTCCTTAGGACGGTTTGATACCGCATCATTCGTCCTCGCGTTGCTGGTCGTGATGGTCAAAGTGCTGCTGATCAGCCTTATCGCGGGCGGTGGCATAGACATAATGCTGTTTCTAATGTTTGCCGTTGTGTCTGTGGTCAAGAAAGCGGGGGTCTTGCTGTTTTGGATGCTATTGATACGCGCAATATTGAGCTGGTTTAACCAAGGCTATAACCCAATAGTGATGGTCATGGGCCAGTTAACTGAACCCGTATTAGCGCCAATCCGCCGTATAATACCGCCAATTGGTGGCTTAGATTTATCGGTAATGTTGGTGATTATTGGTATGAATTTCCTCAATATGTTACTTGCCCAATATATCCCTTATTGGGCTGTGATCTAATGAGTGCAGTGACTTTGCAGCAAGGTGACTTGCTGCTTAATCTCTACATTCAGCCTAAGGCCAGCCGAGATCAAATTGTAGGACTGCACGGCGATGAGCTAAAAGTAGCCATCACTGCGCCGCCTATTGATGGAAAGGCCAATGCCCATTTAAGCAAGTACTTAGCAAAGACCTTTAAAGTGCCAAAGAGCGACATTCATATAATGAAAGGTGAACTTGGCCGACATAAGCAAATCCGCGTGATTGACCCAAAGATCATCCCAAGCATCATTACTGAGCTGATGGGACAAACTAGCTGAGCTAATGCTGTTAAAAGGCTAAAAACCAACAAACTTCTTTGAATGCGGTTAATTTATCGATAAACAGATAGACATAAACAATAGTCACAGCGACCTATACTCAAACATTCCCTAATATGAGGTATCCCATCATGTTCCGTAATATTCTGGCTGTATTAGCCCTCACCGCTAGCCTTTGTGGTGTTGCAAACGCAGAGCAAAAAGAAACTGTCGGCAATTTTGACATTCATTACATGGCACTTGGCAGTACATTTTTAACGCCTAGCATAGCCAAATCCTATGGCATTCAGCGCAGTAGCTATACAGGCATTATCAACATTGCGGTGTTAGATGTCAGCGAAGCGAATAAACCCGCAGTACCCGTTGAAATTACCGGTGTCGCCAACAACTTATTAGATGCTCGAATCAACTTAACCTTCAAAGAGATCCGTGAAGGTGATGCGATTTATTATATTGCCGAAGTCCCTTACCGCGATGATCAGGAGATCAACTTCAATATCGCGATCAAGCATGGCAATCAATTAAATACCAACTTGCAGTTCAAGCAAAAATTCTACGTTGAATAAGCCAAGCTGAGATTACCGCAAGACATCAGTAACTTTGGGACGGTACAAGTCTGTACCGTCCCGCCCTTTTCCTGTCCTTTAGCTCGCAGCTTGGGTATCATTGCCGCAGTATAAGTCGCCCCAATGATATAGGTGTTCCATGCAACAAATCGTCCTCGCCAGTGGCAACAAAGGCAAACTCGCCGAATTCGATCAAATGCTCGCCAGCTACGGTGTCACTGTACTGCCGCAGAGCCAATTTAATGTCAGCGAAGTGGCCGAAACGGGCACCACTTTTGTCGAAAATGCCATTATCAAAGCCAGGCACGCTGCCGAAATCACCGGACTTGCCGCCATTGCCGATGATTCAGGTTTAGAAGTGGATTTACTCCAAGGCGCTCCCGGCATTTATTCAGCGCGTTACGCGGGCGAAAATGCCAAAGATCAAGACAACGTATTGAAACTACTTGAGACATTAAAAGACCAGCCAGCACCTCGCAGTGCGCGATTCCAATGCGTACTGGTGTATATGCGCCACGCCAAAGATCCAACCCCAATTATTTGCCAAGCCGCATGGGAAGGCCAAATCGACTTTAACCAACGTGGCGACAATGGCCATGGTTACGATCCGATTTTTATCCCTGAAAATTATCAATGTAGCGCGGCACAGCTCAGCAGCAACGAGAAAAATGCCTTAAGCCATCGTGGTAAAGCCCTAGTGCAACTCATCGCCGCCATGCAAGCCCAAGGCGTGTTAACTGGCGGGAATGCACAATAATGTCGTCAACTGCCGTGACTACTGCGATGAAGCTCGAACTGCCGCCACTCAGTCTGTATATCCATATTCCTTGGTGCGTACAAAAGTGTCCTTATTGTGACTTTAATTCCCATGGTCAAAATGGTGAGCTGCCACAGGAAGCCTATGTTGATGCGCTATTGGAAGACTTACGCCAAGATTTACATCTCGTCCAAGGGCGGCAGATCCATACCATCTTTATCGGTGGCGGCACACCATCCTTATTCGATGCTTTGCAAATCAAACGCATACTCGATGGTGCCAATGCGCTAATCCCCTTTAGTGACAATATCGAAATCACCATGGAAGCCAACCCAGGCACCTTAGAACACGATGATTTTAGTGCCTATCGCGCAGCCGGTGTCACTCGTTTATCTATCGGTGTGCAGAGTTTTTCTAAGGATAAGCTCAACTTACTTGGACGTATTCACGATCAAAACGAGGCACAAGTCGCCGCTCAAAAAGCCAGCCAAGCGGGATACTTGAGTTTTAACCTCGATTTAATGCATGGATTACCCAACCAAAGTTTTGCTGAAGCGATGGCCGATATCGACACGGCAGCGGCGCTGAATCCGCCCCACCTGTCTTGGTATCAGTTAACAATTGAGCCCAACACCCTATTCCACTCAAAACCGCCGCAGTTGCCCGATGACGAAGCGCTCTGGCATATCTATGAGCAAGGTCAACAAAAGCTGGCCGCATTAGGGTATGAGCAATACGAAATATCCGCTTATGCGAAACCCGGTTACCAATGTAAGCACAATCTCAACTACTGGCAGTTTGGTGATTATCTAGGCATAGGCTGTGGCGCCCACGGTAAAGTGACGCTGCCAGAAGAAAACCGCATTATACGCACGGTAAAAATTAAACATCCCAAGGGATATCTGAGTGCCAGCAACTACACCTTCGAATCGATTGATGTGGCAGAGGAAGATCGCGCGCTTGAATATTTAATGAATCGCCTGCGCCTGATGACACCTATCCCTAAGCAAGAATTTGAACTGCGTACCGGACAGCACAGAGACACATTGACCGAAGGAATGGAAAAGGCCAAACAACGCGGTTTACTCACAGAATCCGCTGAACATTGGCAATTAACCAGTAAAGGTCACATGTTTGTTAATGATTTACTGACACAATTCTGCTAACACTGCCGTTAAAATAGCTATATAAATAATGTGTTAGTGGTCAATAGTGCAGTTTAATACTATTACTGCTAACACATTTTCTAACATTAATATCCATACATTCTTGTCCAGCTTCTTTAGAATTGATGCAACTCAATCCAGGAAGCTTGATCATGCCAATAAAAACTAAAATCAGCTTAGTCGCACTAACCCTTTCAGCCCTGCTGACCATTCCCGCATATGCAGCATCAAGCTCGCCAGCCTTACACAGTGCAAGCGAACCTATGAATGCAGTGGTGCAAACCGAGTCAGACAAAGCCAATGCGTTGTTCGAAACCATCTTCATGGAAAACATCATGGCGAGCCCTATTTCGCAAACCTATATGGGGATCAAGCAAGACTATGATAAATGGGATGAACTGGGTGATGCCGCCGATGATAAAGCCCTAGCACGCACGAAAAAACAACTGGCGCAGGTCAATCTGATTGATGCGGCCAAACTCGATCCACAAACAAACCTCAGCCTCACCTTACTCAAACAAAATCTGCAAAATGACATCGAAGATGACCAATGGCGCTACCATAATTACCCTGTGAATCAGATGTATGGCGGCCACTCTATGATAGCCTCCTTCTTAATTAACCAACATCAAATCACAGATGTTAGCGATGCCAAGGCCTATATCAGCCGCTTAAATGGCGTGCCCAAACGTTTAAGTCAATTACAGACAGTGTTAGAAGTCCGCGCAGACAAAGGCATTATTGCGCCTAAGTTTGTATTCGCCTATGTGATTTCAGACAGCCAAAACATCATCAAAGGTGCGCCTTTTGATAAAGGTGACGACAGCGCGTTACTCGCAGATTTTCGCCGTAAAGTGAACGCATTAGCGATTCAAGAAACAGAGAAACAAGCGTTAATAAAGCAAGCTGAGCAAGCACTAGTGACTCAAGTCGAGCCCGCCTACAACAAGCTCATTGATTATATAAAAACGTTAGCGACCAAAGCTGACGACCGTGATGGAGCGTGGAAACTCCCTAATGGCGCCGCCTTCTACAACAATGCCTTAGCTCGTACTACTACGACAAACATGACCGCCGATCAAATCCATGACTTAGGGCTTTCTGAAGTGGAACGTATCCACAACGAAATGCGCGCCATCATGAAGAAGGTCAATTTTAAAGGCGATTTACAGCAATTCTTTAGCTTCATGCGTGACGATCCCCAGTTCTACTACCCCAATACCGCCGAAGGTAAAGCCGCTTATTTAGCAGAGGCGACTAAGCTCATCGACAATATGAAGTCGCGCTTGGATGAAGTGTTCAAAGTAAAACCTAAGGCCGCGATGATAGTGAAACAGGTTGAAGCCTTTAGAGAAAAATCTGCGGGCAAAGCCTTCTATGAGCAACCGGCACCGGATGGTTCGCGTCCAGGTAGCTACTATGCAAACCTATATGACATGAAAGCCATGCCGAAATACCAAATGGAGGCACTGGCCTATCACGAAGGTATTCCGGGTCATCACATGCAGATCGCCATTTCCCAAGAACTGCAAAATATTCCTAAATTCCGCAAGTTTGGTGGTTATACCGCGTATATCGAGGGTTGGGGTTTATATAGCGAATCTTTCCCGAAAGAAATGGGACTCTATGCCGATCCTTACTCTGACTTTGGTCGTCTAGCAATGGAGCTATGGCGAGCCTGTCGCTTAGTCGTAGATACTGGTATCCACGCTAAAAAGTGGACCCGCGAGCAAGGAATTGCCTATTACGTAGATAATACGCCCAATGCTAAATCGGATGCGGTGAAAATGGTTGAACGTCATATCGTTATGCCATCGCAAGCGACAGCCTATAAAGTAGGTATGATTAAACTACTAGAGCTAAGACATAAAGCAGAGCAACAGCTTGGCAGTCAATTTGATATCCGCGACTTCCATACGCTAGTACTTGCTAACGGCGCATTGCCACTGGACGTGTTAGAGCAACAAGTCGATCTCTGGATAGCCAGCAAGAAAAAGGCCTAATGCACTAATGCTTTAATGCTTTAATGCTTTAATGCTTTAATGCTTTAATGCTTTAATACCTAAGTGCTTAGTAGTGAAGCACGGTTAACTTGCTTCACTACTAAAGCGACATAGGTGAATGCCTTAGCTACCCCCAATAAAAAAGCCACTCGAAAGTGGCTTTTTTATTGGTACCATTATCCCGTTAGATAACAGAACCCTTCTCACTGTGGGTCACTATATTTGTTGTATTAATTTATGCTTTAGCACTCGCCTTCACATCACTTAACACACAGTTGCGACTTTAGGGTACAGGGAGACAAAACTTGTGCCTAAAGCTGTAAACCATCAATAAAAAAATTACCTCAGCGATAAGGCTGAGGTAAACCAAAAACTAGGATGATGGTTTAAAGAGCCAACATTGTTTTAGTTCTCAAACTTCTGTTGGCTGTGATCCAAAACTGCATAAATGCCGACCTGTACACAAAAATTGAAAGGGGTCATTTCCAATAAACGTATAGGACTCAGGTCATTCCGAATCAACTGCCACCATTGTATTCAATTAAGAACAGAGTTCAAGGATGTTATAAAAAACAGCTTTAGAACACCCTAAAAAATCATTCGCAAATGTACCCACCAATTCAACCTAAAGCATTGATTTTAAATAGTCACAAAAGTGCCTAGTTAATTTAAAATCACATATAACTGGTTTTGAGAACAATGTTTCCTATTTTACTGACGTTTACTGAATAATTCGACATAGGGCGCATCCCAATACGGCGGCGTTCCTATGTGATCTTTGATGAATTCGATAAAAGAACTGACCTTAGGTGCTAAGTGCTTACGACGGGGATAAACCGCCTGCAATGGCAGATGGTGGGTCAATTGCCAATCCTTCAGTAAAGGCACTAATGTCCCCTTGGCAATTTCATCTTCCATCAGATAACTTGCAAGATACACAACCCCAAGACCACTGATTGCGGCGGATTTTAATGCGGGTGCGTTATCCACCCTGAAATTGCCCGATACGCCAATTTCACAGTAATCATCACCCTTCTTAAATTGCCACATGCTGTGCTCGTGCCACTCGCCTTGATAGACCAAACAATTGTGGTCAACTAACTGCTCAGGTCGAGTTGGTTCGCCATGTTGAGCAATGTAGCCTGGAGAAGCAACTAACAGGAATTGGCACTTCATCAGAGGTCTAGCAACCATGCCAAGCGGTAATTGCTCCGACATAGTTAACAGTAAGTCTAAGCCTTCACTCACTACATCTACTTTATGGTCCAGTAAGCTCACTTGTAGCTCAAGCTCAGGATGTTTTGCCATAAAGGATGGCAGCGCAGGAATGATATGCATCACCCCAAAGGACTGGGAAATCCCCACCTTAAGCACGCCGCGGGTCGCATCATTTAAGTTATGCACGCTGGCTATCGCTTGTTCAGCGTCACGCAGCAATTCTTCACCTTGCAGATACAGCAAATGCCCTGCTTCAGTCAGGCTTAAGCTGCGGGTGGTACGTTGGATTAATTGAACACCAAGTCTATGTTCAAGATCGGCGACTTGTGTACTGACCTTAGACTTAGAAATCCCAAGCCTTCTTGCGGCGGCACTAAAACTACCAGCTCTGGCCACATGAGTAAAAATCGCAATAGGTTCTAACAGTTCTAACATGGAAGTCGCCTTAAGCTGTTTACGACAATGATATTAACTTTCGGTGAATAGCAGTGGTTAGCGTAATCATCGCTTAAAAATAACCATAGCATTGATATCTCGCATTAAAGTGATATAACGCAGAGATTTAGACCGAAAAAGTCCACTAAAGTAGGGTGTTATATCTGACTGATATGCCAGCTTTTAATTATATTTTAAGAGTATACCAAATATTCGTCTCTAGACTGTAACATTCCGAACTAAATCGCTGCAAGCCAAGCCTACAAGCCACATCGACTTTATCCTCATAGCTTTCGCCACTAAGAATTAGCCAATAAAAAAGCCCCTAGGCGATAAATTGACTAGGGGCGTAGCATTCAAATTTGACTCATGCACAAGGAGATAGAAGTTATTGCAGTTAAAACCAAGGGCTATTCACAAAAACTATTAGTAAGGACGATTAACAAGAACTATTCACGCAGCTCCTTGGTTGAGTTTTGTGTCAACGCATAAGGCGCGAGTTCTGGTACCTCTTGGCGTAATTGATTTTCAAGCACTAACAGATTTTCAAATCGGTCGCACAAACGGTCAGCTTTAGCTTCCAGTCCCTTAGATTGACTCTCAATTTGTTGCTCAATATCTTGGCCTAAGTTGTCCATTTTTTTGGAGAAGGCATCCATCTTGGCTTCAAAACTATCACCGTCACCCGACATGATTTGGCCACCTATGGTCATCATAATGGTGCCCACTGAGTTCTGAACAATTTGCTCCATTTCCTGCTCGAATTCGTCGTTAAAGGTGTTCTGAATCGAGTCCTCCGTCGCGCCGAGATAGAAGCTATCGCCATGACGGTAGGCAACTGAATCAACACGCTTTTGGACGCCTGCCATCATTTCATCGAATTTAGCACCGGCCGCATCGCCCATTAAAGGGGTTAACGCCATGCTCACCGCTTGCGAAGCTAATGCGACGGCCTCGTTCACGACTTCAATCACTTCAGGCACTTGCGTCGACACTTCATCGGCGTATTGAGTCACTAGCTTTTTTTGCTTATCGGTTAAGTTTACTTGTTTGCCTTCAACAAATAACTTATCGACTTCGATGCGATACTTTTCGGTGCCCTTCTCGCTCATGACTAATTTTTTAGGCTCAACCATAACGTCATAATTTAAAGAGACTTCACAACGTTCATCGACTTTAGGCTCTGTTTGCGCTTGCGCCAACTGTAGGCCAGATGTCCCTAAAATCACGCCGGATAAGGCAAATCCAGTTAATAGCTTATTTAATTTCATGTTGTTCGTCCTTTAATCTGAATAATTCGATAAACCTAAACTACTGAATAGCTTATAGCAGGAGACGTGCCAACTTTATAACAATATGATTATGTTGGATTTAGGAAAGTTAGCACTAAAAGGTCATTAGCGAAATTCGCTAACTTTTAGTCTGATAGTGCTAATAAAAACGTGAAGTAAAACTAGAAAATGGAACGACCAAGGCGTTGGCTTAAATGCTCAAGCATGGCAGTGCCAGCAAGCGAATTGCCATTGCCATCGAGTTCTGGCGACCAAACACAAATCGACAGTTCCCCAGGAATAACGGCAATGATGCCACCACCGACACCACTTTTACCAGGCATACCGACACGATAGGCAAACTCGCCCGCTCCATCGTATAGGCCCGAAGTCGCCAACAGGGCATTAAGCTGCCGAGTTTGCACCTGAGAGATAAGCTCAGTCCCAATTATGCTTTTGCCGCGATTAGCCAAGTACAACATGGCTTTAGACAAGTCAGCGCAATTCATCTTTAAGGCGCAGTAATGAAAATAGGTGCGTAGCACAGTATCAACATCGCCTTGAAAATTACCAAAGGACTTCATCAAATAAGCAATCGCCGCATTGCGCGCACTATGCTGATATTCTGAGTCGGCCACTTGTTTGTCGAAACTGACTTTATCGTTTTGGCTTAGTTGCCTAACTAACTCGAGCATTCTGTGTTTAGGTGCACCTAAACGACTCTGCAATAAGTCAGCAATCACTAACGCGCCAGCATTGATAAATGGGTTGCGCGGCTTGCCACGTTCTAACTCGACTTGTACTAAAGAGTTGAATGAATGGCCCGAAGGTTCTTTGCCAACTCGGCTCCAAATTTCGGCTTCTTCATATAAAGTTAACGCTAAGGTTAAGCTGAAAACTTTGGAGATACTTTGAATCGAAAACGGCTCAAGGTAATCGCCCGCACCTAAGGTTTCACCATCAACGGTTGTGACGGCAATGCCTAATTTGCCAGCATCAACGCTGGCCAGTGCGGGGATGTAATCTGCAACCTTTCCTTGGCCGAGCAAGGGTCGAACTTTCTCGACCACTTCCTCAAGTAATGCCAACTCGGGCATTAACCCCACCAAATGTCGTACAGTTCGCTAACTTCAACCTGAGACACTTTTTGATTCGCCCAGAATGCCTTAACTGCTGCAATATCTTCTTCGGTACATTTGCCGATCGTTTGGGTTGCGATAATGCCTTCCCATTCGATGTGACCGCCGCCATGGAAACCTAACTTACGGGTTTCGATCACTTCATCGATAAATTTATCAACAGTTGCATCGATATCGGCTTCTGATACTGATGCATCAAAAGTCCAAGCCATATCAAAACCTAACTCTTGGAATTCATCAACGCGCATTTTCTTACGTAAACGACGGCTACGATTAGTTGCCATAGTGACTTTCCCCGTTGTGTTAAAAAACTAATTAATCAATTGAAATATCTAGATTAAGCAATACGCTCAAACATCAGATCCCATACACCGTGACCCAATCTATGGCCGCGGGCTTCAAACTTTGTCAGTGGGCGATGATCAGGACGTGGCACCACAGTGCCGTCACTCGACTGGTTTTGATAACCAGGAGCCGCCTGCATCACTTCCAACATGTGCTCACTGTATTCTTCCCAATCGGTTGCCATATGGAACACGCCGCCAATTTTTAGCTTGCGGCGGATCAGTTCAGCAAATTCAGCTTGTACGATACGACGCTTATGATGACGTTTCTTATGCCAAGGATCGGGGAAAAACAATTGCACTCGGGCTAATGAACCGTCGGCAATCGCATGTTCTAATACTTCCATGGCATCATGGTGATACACACGTAAATTAGTCACACCCGCGATGGCGGCATCGCTTAAGCAAGAACCGACACCCGGTTTATGCACTTCAATACCAATAAAATTTTGCTCTGGTGCGTCTTTAGCCATTTGCACTAAAGAGGCGCCCATGCCAAAGCCAATTTCCAGCACAGTATCGGCTTCACGGCCAAAAACGTCGCTCAGAACCAATGGCGTTGGGCTGTAATCTAACCCCATTGTTGGCCACTGGCTTTCAATAGCTTGGGCTTGGCCTTTAGTTAAGCGACCTTCTCTTAGGACAAAGCTTCTGATCTTACGCAGATACTTGCCTTCTTCATTAAATTCAGCGGTAGTGACTTCGCTCATTTTTGCCTCGTCTAGTGGACAGCACCATCATAAAAGAAGGGCATTATCCAAAGTTCAACATACAGTGCAAGCACTAATGGGGCGAAAGTATACCAAGATTATTTGAGAGTGCGAATTTAGCAGTGATTTTCGGCTTTTTAGCCCTTATCCACTTGTCTTTGAGCTTGTCTAAGAAGATAACTGCCGCTACACTGCGCCGATGAAATCTACAGCCTCCTTCGCTACACGTATCGTCTCTTGGTACGACAATCACGGTCGTAAAACCCTCCCTTGGCAGCAAGATAAAACCCCATATAGCGTATGGGTTTCTGAAATCATGCTGCAACAAACTCAGGTTGCGACTGTAATTCCCTATTACCTTAAATTTATGGCGCGTTTCCCCAATGTGTTAGCACTTGCTAACGCGCCAGATGATGAGGTGTTGCATCATTGGACCGGCCTTGGGTATTACGCTAGGGCGCGTAATTTGCATAAAGCAGCCAAGATGATCCGCGACAATTATCAGGGATTATTTCCAACGGATTTTGAGCAAGTACTTGCGCTGCCTGGCATTGGTCGCTCAACAGCAGGCGCGGTATTGTCACTGTCACTTGGGCAACATCACCCGATCCTCGACGGTAACGTCAAACGCGTGTTAGCAAGACACGGCGCTATCGCCGGTTGGCCGGGGCAAAAAACGGTCGAAGCGCAGCTTTGGCAGCTAACTGACACGTATACGCCGCAGCAAGATATTCAGAAATATAATCAAGCCATGATGGATATCGGCGCCAGTATTTGCACTCGTAGTAAACCTAACTGCGCCGCTTGCCCAGTGGCGATTGATTGCAAAGCTCAGCTGATTGGCAGACAAACCGATTTCCCCGGCAAAAAACCTAAAAAAGCCATACCGACCAAAGCGGCGTGGATGTTAGTGCTAATGCAAGACAACCAAGTGTTTTTAGCTAAACGTCCGCCAGCGGGAATTTGGGGCGGACTTTGGTGTTTCCCTGAGTTTGCCACCCAAGCCGCACTTGAAACCCACCTCGAAGAGCAAGGGTTTGCTGCGCAGCCACTCGAATGGCTAACTGGCTTTAGGCACACGTTTAGCCACTTTCATTTAGATATTCAGCCCATGATGCTTAATTTAGATAACACCCACGGCAATAAAGAGAGCGTGGGCGCTGTCATGGAACAAAACCAGTCTCTCTGGTATAACATAAGTCATCCTTCCAAAGTGGGACTCGCCGCCGCCACCGAGCGCGTGCTAGCCAATTTGGGATCACTCGTTCAATCCGCAGTCAGTAAGGAATAATCATGGCGCGTACAGTCAATTGCGTATATTTAAATAAAGAAGCCGACGGCCTAGACTTTCAACTGTATCCAGGTGATTTAGGTAAGCGCATTTTTGATAACATCAGCAAAGAAGCTTGGGGCCTATGGCAAAAAAAGCAAACCATGCTGATTAACGAAAAGAAACTCAACATGATGAATGTTGATGATCGTAAGTTTCTTGAAGAACAAATGACCTCTTTCCTCTTTGAAGGTAAAGAAGTAGAAATTGAAGGTTTTGTGCCTGAAAAAGACCAAGATTAATTCTTGTCGTTCACTTAACGATAAAGCCCACAAAAAAGCGCCTTTCGGCGCTTTTTGTTTATTCATCTCGTGAAGAATAACTGAGCGTTACTTACGCACGCCTTCAACCACAAGATCTAACTCAACATGGCTTGATGCTGGGCCTAAATCCATTTTGATACCGAAATCTTTCATCGCAAACGTGGTTGTGCCCGTAAAACCTGCACGGTAGCCACCCCAAGGATCTTGACCTTCGCCCACTGCATGGGCATTGATCGCTAATGGCTTAGTGACACCATTTAAGGTTAAGTTGCCGTTAATCACTAAGTCGCCATTACCTTTATCTTCAACTGTGGTTGAGGTAAACGTCGCTTGCGCAAACTTACTCGTGTTTAGGAAATCGGCGCTACGAATATGCTTGTCACGCTCGGCGTGGTTTGAATCCACACTAAGCGTATTTACTTTCACATTCACTTTAGCCGCAGTGGGTTTAGCCGCGTCATAGCTAAAGTCACCGCTAAAATCATTAAAGCGACCAACGACATAGCTATAACCTAAGTGACTCACTTTGAAAGTAATAGAGGCATGTGCTCCTTCACGGTCAATGACATAGTCCGCCGCTGAAGCCGCCATCGGAGCCAATAGATATGCACCAATCAGTGCGCTTAACAGTTGCTTTTTCATTGTATTATCCTCGATTAAATTTAATCATTTTGAGTAAAGTTGCGTCTTTATCGATAAAGTGATGCTTTAACGCACCTGCAGCGTGGATTACCACGAGTGCGATTAAGCTATAAGCTGCGTATTGGTGGATATCGCCTGCTATATCAGCTTGGTTTTCAAAAAAAGGTCCAAATCCTGGTAGTTCAAACCAGTCAAACACCATAATTCCACGGCCTTCTGCCGTTGAAATAAGAATGCCGGCACACATGATCACCAGCAGCAATACATAAATAGCTAAATGCGCAATATGAGCAGCCTGCCTCTCCCAAGGCTTATGATTCGCCTCTGGTACGGGCTTAGGATTCACTAAGCGCCACAACAAGCGGAATAACGTCACTGCCAAGAGTAAAATCCCGACGCTCTTATGTAGATGTGGCGCTGTCTTGTACCATGCGCTGTAGTAGGTTAACTCCACCATCCACACACCTACCGCAAACAACCCAATGACGACGATCGCACTCAGCCAATGAGTCACAATTGCGGTTATCCCATAAGCCAACTTACTATTTCGAAACATACTGCGACTCCGTATTCGCGTTTTCTTCATGCCATCCATGAAATAATATTCATTATCATAAGTCTAATTTTAAAAACTAAAATCAGTAAAAATCGCTCATATCTTTCTAAATTTTAGAAAGTAAGCCGAAAATTAGGATTTATGAGCACAAATCTATAGTAAACATCAGCATCCCCCTGACTTGAAAAATACAGTCAACGAATGAAATTGACCTGAATTCACAGAATAAGAGATAAAAAACAGCCAAGATGCACATTAAACCGCCGAACGAGTTATTAATTGGGAAAAAGCACTTGCAGAGGTGAAACTCACTAGCTAATATAGCCGCACTTCGAACGAGACGGTTCAGCTAGCTAGTTCAAAGTAGTTAACTAACACTTAGTTAGTTGCCCGAATAGCTCAGTCGGTAGAGCAGAGGATTGAAAATCCTCGTGTCCCTGGTTCGATTCCGGGTTCGGGCACCATTATTTTGCAGTAAAAGTTTAGCCGGCATAGCTCAGTTGGTAGAGCAACTGACTTGTAATCAGTAGGTCCCGAGTTCGACTCTTGGTGCCGGCACCATATAAACAACGAAGCCACTCAATGAGTGGCTTTTTTGTATTTGAAATTTGAAGTGCTAAGTGAAACTGACTTACTCTCGATAATTCCAGTAGGTTTTGAGATAGACTTTTGGCCCTTCAACTCATGCCTGTTCAACATCATAATTGCAGACAAACTTATCTACCGAAATCTGCTGTCGATAAAAGTACCTAACACTCACTAAACTTCGCCATTAGACGATATCCCTCCCCCTTCGCATACATAAAATGCCTTAAGCGTTAATTTTCTTTCTTAAAACACAGATTAAACGAGCACTGAAGTTAACCTTATCAATCCAAAGGAAGCACTAACGTCACTAAAATGCTGAAACTTTCAGCGACTCAATATGAGAAAAGTGGAAGAATCAAATAAATGTTCGATTTTTGTTTAATAGTTAATCAGTCATTTAAAAAGGGCTTGCACAGCCAAAGCGAGCACTATATTATACGCGCACTTCGAACGAACAAGGTCTTTAAGACTTAGTTTGAAGTAGTTAACTAACGCTTAGTTAGTTGCCCGAATAGCTCAGTCGGTAGAGCAGAGGATTGAAAATCCTCGTGTCCCTGGTTCGATTCCGGGTTCGGGCACCACAATTTAGCCGGCATAGCTCAGTTGGTAGAGCAACTGACTTGTAATCAGTAGGTCCCGAGTTCGACTCTTGGTGCCGGCACCATATAAACAACGAAGCCACTCAAACGAGTGGTTTTTTTGTATCTGTTTTTTGTATCTGAAATTTGAAGTGTTCAGTGCAAAGCACCACTGACTCACGTCAACACCAGCAGCTTGCGTTTTGCTTGGCCTAAAAGAACTCACTAGCGACCCGCGCCTTACTCAAGTACTCGATAAATTGCATAAACAGAACATCAATACTCACACAATAAAAAAGCCACTCATTGAGTGACTTTAGGCTCTTATACAAACTATCAGATCAAGCAGCTCGCACTTATTTGATTAGCTCGAGTGGCATAGGCCTATCACCGGCTTGAACTTGATGTTGAACATGGCGCCACCCTTGAGTGAGTTCACTAAGATGTGCTTTTCTCTCGGGGAATTGTGTAGAAAGTTTTTCAATTACATCGATTTGCTTCTTACACAATAATGACCAACGATCTGCATTTGATAAGTACATGGCGTTTTCCTTAACTGAGGGGTTACTTTTCCTTCGCCAGTTAAGTCTAGGCGGGAATGATTTTATTGCCAATTCAAAATTGCGTGTTAGCGCACTGTTAAAACAAGTCGCTCAGGAGTATCTTTGTCCTATAAACATAAAATAGGGGGCGTTATGACAGCCGATATTTTCAAACTCATTTTTGTCGCTATTGGTATTTTTCTCGTTTACAAACTCATATTTGGTGGCAAGAAAGGCCTAACTATTTTTGAAATGCATTTTAAAGATGGCCGCATGACTCAGCATAAAGGCAAAATCCCAGAGCGCTTCGAGCGGGAATGCCGCCACATTGCTAAAGCTGAAAAACTGACCTGTACTGTTAGGGCTGAAAAATCAGGAGATGTACGCTTACATATTTCTGCCAACGTGAGTGACAATGTGAAGCAAAGGATCCGTAATGTGTTTCCGTTTGAATATTATGACAAAAAATCGATAGATAACAGTCGTCAAGCAGGCTAGCCCTTCGCCCTTTTCCCTAGCAACCTCAATACTTAACCCACAATGCTTGTTGAAGGTTAAGTATTGAGGTTGCAGCGAGTCCCTAACCCACTCTTCTTATTTAAACTTAACCGGGTACCTAGGTTTTAAAAAATCGGATTCTAAACGACCATCTGCCCTCGCATCTCGAATACGGCGTTCATTATCTTGCACCATAGGATCGCTGGCAGGTTGATGAGGGTCAGCTTTTGTCTCAGCTTGTTCCTCAAACACAACGTCAAAGGATGAACAAGCCGTTAACGACAAACTCAACAAGGCACACCATAGAACTAAGTGTTTTTTAATCATTTATCTATACCAACTTAAACTCGGAATAATTAAAATAATAAACAATGAGTTACACCAACATGACTCTTATATTTATCACTTTATGTCGCTAGCAAAAAATGCCTAGCTGCCACTTTGGTTTGAGTTAGATACTTTAGTGCAGACAAAAGGTGATTATTAGCCAAGCTATACTGTTTAAGCCAACTTAAGCCTTAATCAACAGAGTGAATCCATGACAAGCAAGCACAAACATAGTTAAGCTAACTTAACTAAAAATTGCTGAGACTATTTTTGAATAACTAAAGTGACTTTAGCCACTGTGATGCCAAACTTAATAATATCACTCTGATTTATAATGGTATTATCATTCACTAAAAACATCCAGTCGTCGAAATGTACTTGGTATTCCTCACCATCGACGGGCAATAGCATGTCGTATTTCCAACGTAGCGCGCTACCACTGGATTGACCATCAGCGATGCCAATAATGTCGCCTGCAGTTCCCGAGTATCGCCCTTCGCCGAGTGCTTTAATGCGCCACACACGGGTTTGAGTTTCGCCATCATCATAAACAAACCATTCATTAATGACGCCCTCGTTTCCCTGCCAACTAGCTTCCATAGTGACATTGAATTTGCGGATCACTTTGCCACTAAAATCATGCACTATCCCAGATGCTTTTAATGGTCCATTAAAGAATGATTCCAACACCAGTGTAGGATGAGTATCTTTATAATCCGTCACTTCCACCGATGAGCAACTCGATAGCAGCCCTATCATTATTAGGCCTAACAATAACTTTTGACCGATAAGTCGTATTAACAATCGCATGGTTTTTCTCCGAGTAATTGCGCCCGTAAACTCGGACGGCTAGTGTCTTTCGATAACCAAATCGCTAAAAATGCCTCCGCAAAATCAGCATCCTGGATAATCTCGAGTGGTTGATGATTAAAGAAAAACTGACTCGTTTGCCCATCCATAACCTTAAAACTTAAATGGTCGCCCTGCTTCACATCGGGCCAAGTGGCGGTTAATAAACTAAACCAACGCTGGATATCATTTTCGGCAAACGCTAGATGCTGCCATTGATCCTTGGTCGCTTCTAACAGATCTTCAGACTCTATATCTCGATAATATTCAATATCTAGTAGTAGAGGATATTGCCCCTGTTGATAACGGCCATTTACCGTCATCAGTCTCGCCTTATACAAACTAAACCACAGCCAATCCATTTCTCCGCGCCCTACTTCCTGAAAAGTCTGCGTCACATCGGCGGCATCATTCAGCTCGATATTAATGTTTTCAAAGTTAGAAGTTTTCGCCTCTAATGGTTTTAAAGGTGCAATCAACAAACCGAGCGCCAATAAACTTAAGCTGCTGAAATTAAAAACAGTAAAAGTGCGAGCCTTAGTGCTTCGATTAAATCCATAGGGATTAGCAAGTTGGATTAAAAAGGGCAGCAAGACTAGCCAAACAAAAAATAACACCACAGCAGAAATAACATTGCCGCAGGGCAAAATCACCGCATTAAACTGCGCGCCCGCGACATAGCTTAACGTGCCAAATATTCCTCCGAGTAACGCCTGCAATATCAGCGGTAAGGGTCGCATAAACGCTAAGCTATGATTCAAACTCAAGCCAAAGTGCAGCCATAAACAGCCAAGCCACCAAGGCAAGGCTGGAAACTCAAACAGGCCTAAAACCGACAGCACAGTGTCAATGCCGATCCCTAGGGCGGCAACCTTGAGCATTAATCGTAAATCCACTTGGCGATATTGGCCCTTACCCGACGAGGACAACAGGATAAAGTGAAGCAATAATAAAGGTATAGTTAGCAGCAGTGACAAGTTAAGCCAAAGCACACTAGACCACCACACAGCCTGAAAACTCAGGGCGTTATAGAGAATAAAACCCTGATGTTTAGGCAGATGCCGAGAGTTAGCTAACATTGACTTCATCTTTGCCTCACTTTTATCTTGCTACAACTACAGCGACAATTTCATTTAAACGGATGCACCTAAACGAACTACTCTCAACGGCTAATCTAGCCGGATTGCCGCAGGAACAGCTTGGCTAAGCTGACTATTGCCTAGAACGCGATAGTCCGGACGTACGGCAACTAAATGCACTGTGCTTGTGGTGCGTTCTAAAAATCCACCTTCACAATAACTTAGGTAGAATTTCCACATGCGGATAAAGTCTTCGCCATAACCTAAGGTTTGGATTTCACCCACAGCATGATCAAAATTCTCATGCCAATGCCTCAGCGTTTTAGCGTAATCGAGCCCCATATCATTGAGCGACCAGACCACCATATCCGTCTGTTTGGCAATATGACCGACCATTTGACTGACAGAAGGTAAGCAGCCACCGGGGAAAATATAGCGCTGAATAAAATCCACACTTTTGCGATAGCTGTCGTAACGTTGATCGGCAATCGTTATCGCCTGAAGCAGCATACGCCCATGGGGCTTTAACAGTGATTCCAGCTTTTTAAAGAAACCCGGTAAATATTCATGCCCTACCGCTTCAATCATTTCAATAGAAACAACCCTGTCGTATTCCCCCGTCAGATTGCGATAATCCTCGGTCAGCAGTGTCACTTTATCGCTCAGGCCTTCGCTTTCAACGCGCGCTTTGGCATAGGCGTATTGCGCATCTGAAATCGTCGTCGTTGTCACGTGCACGCCATAATGCTTGGCCGCATAGATAGCCAGCGCGCCCCAGCCAGTACCAATCTCAAGCAAGGTTTGACCTGGCTGTAAATCGAGTCGTTCGCAGATAGTCATCAGCTTAAACAGCTGGGCTTCCTGCAAACTGGCTTCCTCATGGGGATAAAGCGCACTCGAGTACAACATTTCACGGTCGAGGAATTGCTCGTACATGGCATTACCCAAATCGTAGTGGGCCAGAATATTACGCTTCGAGCCCTCCTGCGAGTTACGATTCAGCACATGCTTCACGCGGTTTATCGTGCCGGTTAACCAAGAAAACTTGGCTTCAATCCTATCGAGCAAGGCTAAATTGCGGGCAAACAGTTGCACAACTTTGGTGAGATCTGGGCTCGTCCAATGGCCTTGAATATAACCTTCACCTGCACCAATGGAGCCTGAAAGCATTATTTGACGATAAAAACTGGGGTGTTTAACCACAAGCGTGGCATGTAAATCGGTATGACTCTCACCAAAACGATAACTCTTATCGCCCTCAACTAAGGTCAAGCAACCGTGGGGCAGACTTTCCAGCGCCTTGAGCAAGACTTTACGCGCAATACTGTCGGGCAGTTTCTCTGTGGCGACTGAGGTTTGCGAAGCAGTATTTTCCATGTTATTTCTCCATCTGAGCTGGATGCGGCACAAAGGGCACACGTTTGAAAAAGAGTTTCAGCGCTTGCCAATAAATCCCGAAGAAGATCTTGAGAGTCATAAAAGGGAAGCGAAACAAAAGCGTCCGTAAATTGGCCGCCGTGATAGGTTGGCGTTTCATCATTAGATTGGCATTAAACAGTTTTTTACCATTCTCTTGCATCGACTTGTTTTCAATACCAATATTTAAGTCTTCACTCGGCGCAGCCACATGCCAGAGATAACGCATATCGAGGGTCATAAAGGGGGAAACGTGAAACACTTTGTCAGAAGGTTTGGGCGCGGCTACATCCACTAAATAGCAATGGCGTTGATCCCAAGGCGTGTTACTCACCTCGGCCAACATGTACAAAGGCGTTTGATCTTGATAACAAAAGTAGAAATTTACTGGGCTGAAATACACGCCAAAATGACGGATCTGACCTACAAACAAAACTCGGTCGCACAGCTTATCTGCACCTAACTCAGCCACTTGAGCCAGCACTCGACTCTTAAGTGCCGCGGCGCTCGGATCGGCAACTGCCACTTCACCGCTGTTATTGGATTTAGTCGTAAAAGAAGTTAAATAGTCTCTCGGATTAAATCTCAGTAAAGCGCGGCGCTGACTGGCAAAAACTCGCCCCATGGCACTGATCTTATCGACTTCATCTAAGTCAATCGCCAGCAGCGCCATTGCATAACTAAAGCTATGTTTAATCGGCGTAAAACGGCTGTGAGATACTGTGCCGTAATAAATGCCGCTATTGAGCTCTGTCATATTTAAGCTTGTCACATTTACATCGGTCATAGGCTGACACCAAAATGGGCGCACACATCCAGTGCACTGCGAACGCCATCTTCATGGAAACCATTGTGCCAATAGGCTCCAGCAAAATGGGTATGATTTTGACCCGATATTTCCTCACGGCGGCCCTGCGCCTTAAGGCTGGCTTCGTTAAACACTGGGTGGGCATAATTGAAGCGGCGTATCACTTTCGCCTCATCAATCAACTCTGACTGATTCAAAGTGACACAAAACGTCGGCGCATTGGCTGGTAACTGTTGCAGTATGTTCATGTTGTAAGTTACTGACGCAGGGCGTTTTAGATTGCCATCTAACCTATAGTTCCAACTCGCCCAGGCCGCTTTTCGCTTAGGCAGGATACGCGTATCCATGTGCAGCACCACATCGTTATTCTGGTAGCTGAGATCGCCTAAAATGGCGCGTTCTGTTGGCGTGGGATCGTTTAACATCCGCAGTGCTTGGTCGCTATGACAGGCTAAAATCACCTCATCGAATTCCAACCATTCACCGTGGACCTGCAACTTCACCCCATTGCCATGACGTTCAATACCTGTCACAGGAGAGTTAAGGCGAATATTGTCTTTAAAGGGCGCAATAAGATCAGGAATATAGCTACGCGAGCCGCCCTTTAGCACATACCACTGGGGCCTATCACTGACATTTAATAAACCGTGGTGCTGGAAGAAGCGAATAAAAAACTTCAACGAAAACGCACGCATATCTTCTATGCTCGAAGACCAAATTGCCGCGCCCATGGGCAAAATATAGTGCTCGGCAAAAAAGCGCGAAAAGTTTTCACTGTCTAAATAATCACCTAAGTTGCCTTCAGGGTAAATATCCTGTTGATAGAGTGCCTTACAGCCTTTATTGAAGCGTAGAATTTCTTTTAAAAAGGCCCAAAAGCGCGGATTCAGCAGGTTACGCTTTTGGGCAAACAAACTCCCTAAATTGTGGCCGTTATATTCAAGCCCTGTCAGCGCATTATGGACGCTGAAACTCATCTCAGTCGGTAATATGGTCACGTTAAGGCGAGCCAATAAACGCTCAAATCTTGGATAGGTTCTGTCATTAAACACGATAAAACCTGTGTCTATGGCGTAGGTTTGGCCTTGGTGCTCCACATCGACTGTCGCCGTGTGGCCGCCGATATAGTCATTGGCTTCAAACACTGTGACCTTGTGCGACTCGCTTAATAGATGGCCGCAGGTTAATCCAGAAATGCCGGTGCCGACGATGGCGATATTTTTCATAAACTCTTGTCCTTAAGCGGCTTGGCTTGAGTATCGTTTGCAATCATTTTTTGCCACACAAAGGCAGGTAAAAACGACATCAATTTCAATAGATAAGTAAAGCGTCGCGGAAAATGGATCTCGCGCTTGCCACCTTTAAGCCCATTGCGGATTGCCTTAGAAGCGGTTTGCACACTCACTTGCATTGGCATGGAAAAATCATTTTTTGCGGTCAGTGGCGTCGCCACAAAACCAGGGCAAATCAAGCTCACACCTATGTCATTCTTAGCAAGATCAAGCGAGAGACTCGAGGCGAGATACTGCACGCCAGCTTTAGAGGCGCCGTAGGCTTCAGCGCGAGGGAAAGGTAAATAAATAGCGCTGGAACTCATTAAGCCAATACGTGACCCCCTTGGCATTAAAGGTAAAAATGCGCTGAGACAATATCCCATCGCAATTAAATTGGTATGGACGACGCGCTCGAATAACACATCATCGAAGGCCTTAGCATCGTCTATGTACTCACAACTGCCCGCGTTTAAAACCACCAAATCGAGCTGACAATCGGTTTTCGCCAACAGCTCGGCTAAATCGTGGCCAGCTTGTTGAACTTGGTCGCGCTGGGATATATCAAAAATTAACAACGTGACACCTACGAGTTCATTCAAGGCTAACGCATCTAATCTTTCTTGGGAGCGGCCACAGGCAATGACGTGCCAACCTAAGGCTAAATAATCCTGCGCCAGTTGCAGCCCAATGCCTGAGCTTGCACCTGTAATAAGCACGGTATTAATTTTCAATGGCTTAACAACGTCCATTACTTAGCCGCCCTGTCTTTAAGCAAGCGGATAAGCCCGCCCATGCAAGGCAAATGCTCGTACAACATTTGCCCTAAGTCGAAGTAATCCCTGTGAAAATAAATCTTGTCGTTGAATTTAAGTTGGCTCATGCCATCAACACGGATAAGTCCGCCTTTATTCAACTTAGGGTGGCTATATTCCATCTGCCAAAACAGCGCGGCTTGATTCGCATCCTGCTGTACTTCTTTGATCTCAAACTGAATATGCTTAACATTCTTATATAACTTCGCGAAGTACTGAGTTAACGACTCTAGCCCTTTGATCTGATGCATAGGATCGGTAAAGCTAATACTGTCGTCGTAAACTTGGCTCAACAGGTGCAAGTTATCTTTATTCAAGGCTTGATAAAGCTGAATAAAATCATCAACAAGCGTATTAGTCTCAGTCGTCGCTTGGTTTGTCATCTGGTTATTGCTCCTGATCCTATTTATTGGGCCGCGGCCTTTTTCAATACGCCTAATACGGTTAATGCCCTTGCTCTTGCTGCACTGTGCTCGACAATCGCACTCGGATAAGCCGTTTTAGTGAATAACGGCTGGTCAAACAAGGACGGTGTCTGCGCTGTACTGGGTTGATGTAATTGCTTAATTCCCCAAGATGCGAGCTCTGGTAAGTACTTACGGATGAAGCTGCCATCTGGATCAAACTTTTCACTCTGGCTCATAGGATTAAAAATGCGAAAATAAGGCTGGGCATCACAGCCACAACCGGCGGACCACTGCCAGCCGCCATTATTCGCGGCCAAGTCACCATCGATGAGCTTTTGGCGGAAATAACGCTCGCCCCAACGCCAATCAATCAGTAGATGTTTAGTCAGAAAACTCGCCACCACCATACGCAAACGGTTGTGCATCCAACCCGTTTGATTGAGCTGACGCATTGCCGCATCGACAATCGGATAGCCAGTACGACCTTCGCACCAGGCTGCAAACTCCTGCGGATTGTTGCGCCACTGCACATGGTCAGCTTGACGGTTAAAATTGTGATTCTTAGATAAGTCAGGAAACGCCACCAGCAAATGACGATAAAACTCGCGCCAGATCAGTTCATTTAACCAAGTACGAGCTGGGCTAGTATCGTCGACAATCACCTCGGGGAAGTCATGCAATAGCGCAGCAACGCATTGTCTTGGGCTAACCACGCCAATGGCTAAATAGGGTGAAATTGAACTGGTACCATCGATGGAGGGGAAATCCCTATCTTGCTTATAATCCTGCACTTTCTGCTGAATAAATGCTGAAAGTTTACGCTTTGCCTGCCCTTCTCCCGCAGCCCAAAGTTCACTCGATACTTTAGTGACATTGTTAAACAAATGCGGCTTTGGCTCGGTCAACACAGGTCCAAGCGGCGCCGGAACTGGAAGCGGCAAAATGGCATGGCGAGCGGCAATTTCTCGCCACTTACGGCTAAAAGGAGTGAAAACCTTATACATGTCGCCGGACAAGTTCAGCACTGTGCCCGGCTTAAGCAAACAATGCTCTTCGGTTAGCACCAGAGGAATACCCGCCTGAATACAGGCTTGGTCACGCTGTTGCTCGTTAATCTCAGGCTCACTGCCGGCAAACACGCGGCTAATACCCTGCTGCTGGCAGTAATCACTGATAAACGCTGGCACATCGGCAAAGGTATCTAACTGAATTAATTCGAATGCAATCCCCAAACTCGCCAGCCCTTGGGCAAGCAAATTGATGTGACGTTCGATAAAATCTAACTGAATGGGCGCCACATCATGGCGTTGCCACTGAGTTGGCGTAGCGATATAAATGGCCTTAAGTGCCACGCCATTCTCCCGAGCCCAATCGCAAGCAGCGGTTAGCGCCTGATTATCGGCGAGGCGTAAATCTTGGCGAAACCACATCAATGCATTATTGCCCTGCACTTTTATTGACATTGAATCTATTGGCATTGAATCTATTGGCATTGAATCGTTAACTGATGTCATTGTTTTCTCCACTATTGCCCTGCTCGCTTTTCCCTTTGCCTTTGTGACTTCTGTTGACCTTCCCCACAGAGCGAGACGGCATTTGTCCAATAAAGTCAGTCATCGAAGGCGCCCAGAAAGCCGATAAGGAAGTCAACGTCGGTACAAAGGGGCCAACAAATCGACATGGGAAGCTCATTTGTGCCAATACAGTGAGCATTTCAGTCTGCTCAGAACCCGAATGATTTGGATCAGGGATCAGCAAAAGCGCATCGACGTTAAGCCTGCCCTGCAGCAGCGGTAAACTGCCTATGGCCTGCTCGCCAAGGTCGATTACCGATACTCGAAGCGATGCTAACTCAAGCAATAGCAACAAAGAAAACAAGCTTTTAGTGCGAGTAGAGCTAGGCGGCGTGGCAGCGCCGCGGGATAACTGCACCACAGCCATTCGCGCCGCAATGGCCTGTCCGGTAAAGGCATAACGCCCACCCACTCGGCTGAGTAATTCGCTTTTTAACCAAGCGAGAATTAACTCGGCATCGAGCCGCTCATCCGCTAAGTCATCGAGTTGATTAAGCCAAGGTTGAAGTAACTTTTCTTTCACTAATTGAAACGGATATAAGCCAAATGCATCGTCTAATATCTGCTGCAACTTATGCTGATTGAAGTCGAACAATGCCGCATTCAGCGCAATAATTTGCTCGCCCCACAGATCGACAACTTGGGATTCAATCATTTCACTTGATAATTTGGCGGCACTCATCAACAAAGGTTTAACCTTGCTGATCGCAACACCTTTAGCTAACCATGCATTAATCTCATGGATTTCTTGGATATTTTCACTCGTATATAATCTGTGTCCCTTAGGCGTGCGCGCAGGGATCACTAAACCAAAACGGCGCTGCCATGCCCTTAAGGTCACGGCATTCACGCCGGTTAAGGCCGACACTTCACCAATGGGGAGTAACACGCCATCATTGGGCTCATCGCTGCTCATGGACTGGGTATCTTGTTTCATATATCAGTAATAACTCACTAAATTCAAAGCTAAAAACTACTCAGTACGGCAAAGCCAATACTAGTAGGCATAGCGCAGCTTCAACGCCTCTGGATGGGGATTCAAATACACTTGCTCTTCTATGTAAGGCGTTGGGAATTCCCGCAGATAATGGTTGATGAGCGTGATAGGCACTAACAGAGGCAATAAACCTTCGCGATATTTCATAATCGCTTCAGACAGTTCTGTCTTTTGCTCTTTGCTCAAATGCTTTTTAAAGTAGCCCTGAATATGCTGCAGCGTACTGGTATGATTTTTACGGGTCGCATTGATTTTCAGCGCCGTCATAAAGCCTTCAAAGTAGCGGGTCGCGCTTTGCTCAAGATCCTCAATATTGGCCACTATCGGCCCAAGCTCGCGATACCATGTAGGGCTATGCGCCATTAACAGGTATTTATAGCGGGAATGAAACTTCACTAACTTATGCTTAGTCAGCCCCTCATGCTTCATCAGGTGCCAATCGTGGTAAGCATAAACGCGGGTGAAAAAGTTCTCCCGCAGCACCATGTCATGCAAGCGGCCTTCTTCTTCCACGGGCAATAATGGATATCGCTCCATCAACTTGCGGGCGAACACACCAATCCCCGACTTAGAGCCATTGTTAGTGCCAATTTTGTATTCTGTTACCCGCTCCATGCCGCAGGTTGGCGACTTAGCGCAAAGCAAATATCCGCCAAGGAAATCAAGCTCTTCAACCTTGTTTTCGCTGTATTCATTGAGCTTATCGGTCACATCTAAGCTACCGTCACCACTCTGAACTAAGATGGTTTCACCATCACGAACTAGACGGATACTTTTACGGGGCGCACCTAGGCCAATCGCCATTTCCGGACAGATAGGCACATAATCAAAAAATTGCTTAATTTCTTGATTACAATAGGTAGAATTTTTATGTCCGCCATCAAAACGAACCTTCTCCCCTAATAAGCAAGCACTGATCCCAATCTGAATTCGCTGCGGGTTAAACTTGTACATAAGTCGACTCCTTGTATCACTATGTCTTTAATTACGGACCATAGTTGTACAAGGATCAAGTTTTTGTATAAATATTTTTTAAAAGCCTCACTAGAGCATTACTTCAGGTAAATCAATCACAGAATAACCCAACATAAGCGCCAAATTAGCCAGAGTTGGCCCCTAACTTGCTTATAAAATACAGCGTCATCATTAAATTAGTTGAAACGACCATTAGCACCATTTAATCGTGCCGTATTAAGGCCAAAGGTGGCCAAGGGACTCAATCGCAACTACTGGGCACAACTACTGGGCCATACCAAAAGGAATCGGACATGAGCACAATCAACCCAAACAGCTATACCAATCCCTATGCAAATTTGGCACTCACGCAACTCAAATCAAGCCAGAGTAATCAAGCTAATGATGCCACTTCGATTGCATTAACGGGTCCCGCTGTTAGCCAAGATACTGTCACCCTCTCCTCATCTGCGCCTGTCGCGACAGCCGATACCTATAGCCATCTCGCAGCTAACGCCAAACAAGGCTATACAGGGAATGTGCAAGCCATTGCTGGCAAACCTGAGTCAGATAAAAGCACCGACAAATTGGCTGAAGCCATGCAGGCGATCCTCGATAAGCGTACAGGTGTCGATAGGGAAAAACTGAAGCAGTTAGAGGCTGAAATGGAAAAAATTGCCAACGATGAAAGCCTGTCTGATGAAGAAAAAGCCAAGCAACTAGAGTTACTGCAAGCGCAAAAAATGGATCTGATAAAGGAGTCTTCAGAGAAAAATGAACAGAGGCAGCGCAGAGTCGATCCCGAGGTGTATTACAGCTAACCAAGCAATGGAATGCCTAGGCGTTAGGCGGAATGAGGTGTATTGAGTATTGAGAGAAGTGTAAGCGGGTGTGGAAGATAGACTGATGACGTGGCGAGTGATTCATTCGGTAAGAAATCAGCCTAAGCATTTGAACCTAGGCTGATCTTTAATATTTTTTGGCTAACTCTTTTGCTAAAAGCTGGCTAAGAGAAAGTGGCTAAAAACGAGCTGCTAAAATGCGTTACCAGCAACTGTTCTAAGACGCTTAAGCTTGTTTCTCTATCTTGTTAATACTGCCCTTATAACCCGTTTCATCAACGGCCTTGAGCAAATTATCGAGATTAAAATCCTCTGGCACAGTCACTATTGCTTGTTCGGTTTTCAACGAAGCTTTGGCCTTAATCACCCCATCGGTTTTACGCAGGGCTTTATTCACGACAGTGACACACAGCGGACAAGTCATGCCCTTAACATCCAAGGTAACCAGCACGTTTGCCGCCCAGCTCGACGCTGAACACAGGCTAAAGGCGAGAAATAACACTAACTTCATTCGAACACCTCTAATAACCAAGGTAATACAAAAGGATATAACTGAAATGCCAGCACGACAGGCACAGTTAACCAGTACAGCCACACCATCTGAGTACGACTCAACGTCGCAGTACAAAATAGTTTTTTAGCAAAATAGAGCCGCCAAAATCCCATCAGGATAAGTCCAGTAGACAGTATCAACATGGGCACTTGCAGCCAGCTCAGTTGCTCAATCCCCGACAGGCTCGCGGCCGACACCCCGAACACCAGATAAATAAGCGGGGCAATACAGCATAGGCTTGAAGCAACCGCAGCAATCACTGCGGCGGCCATCGTCGCTAAGAGTCCCTTAGCGTTGTTCGGTTGACTGGTAGTCATAGGCAAACACTTTTGGTTCATAATAATTCACAGGATCACCATCGACTTCCGCATAGGGATAACCAAAGTTATTCAGTGGTGTCTGCTCGGCTTCAGGGAATAAATCAAAGTCGCGACCATAGTTAAAGCCAACCCAGTTCATTTCCCAGTTACCAAAGAGGTAATCATTCACCGCCTGAACCGCAGGATCGCTGTGTTCTTTTTTCTCTGTTAAGCGCATTTTAGTCACATCGGCAGGATCGGCGGGCAACCAACCATAACCCGCTAAATAGAACATAGCGCGGCAATGTTGACCGCCACTAACATCGGCAGCCCCTTTGTCATCGGCGCTCCCAAAGGCCTTTTTAGAGTAATGACCCATCTTGATCGCCTGACCTAAGCGAATACCAAACATTTCACGGGCAGGGATTCCCACGGCACGCATTAGCGCCACAAATACCGAGTTAATGTCGGTACACTTACCGCCTAACTTACCACTTTCTAAAATGCTGGCCACATCACCCGTGCCACAGCCAATCACACTATTGTCGCGGAACATATTGGCGCTAACCCAAAGGTATATCAGTCGCGCTTGTTTCAGTGGCTCCGTTTCGCTACCAACGATTTTATCCGCCGTTTGCTTCACAATACCGTTAATCGGCATATGTTTAGTCGGCAGTAAATAACGTTCTACATCTGCAGGATAGTGGATCTGTGTTGGTGTGCGATAGTGAGTCAAAGCGCCGCTTTTAACCGGTTCCCAATCTAAGGTTTCAATGTCTAACTCAACGGTCATTGTCATGCTGTCTTTGGCATCTGGCCAAGTCGCAAACAGCGTTTTAGCGCCATAGCTGTTGTTTGAGCTGATATAGGCATCTTTAAAACTGCCGGTGAAATTCAGCTTACTGACCCGTTGGAATTGCGTGTCTTCAGGCAAAGGGATCCACAACTTAACCACACCCTCAGACCCTTCTGGGGCAATAAGATGGTAACTATTAATTAAGGTAAAACGGCGGCGTCCATCGCTTGAGCTATGTTCAACGACACTCGATTTAGAGGAAGATGCCAGTACTGGCGTGATAAAACCCGCAGTCGACAAAATAGCCGCACTTTTTAAAAAATTGCGTCTTTGCATTATGACATTCCTTTTATTGGATCATGTTTAGAAAGAAGAGAAACTCAACATAAGAGAGCAAGATTATAGGTGCTATAGCAGTGTGCAGCAATCAAGCTGCTAACCATACAGTATAAAACCACTACATCGGAGAAAAAACTCAGTAAAATATGCTACAGCGTTGGCATACACATGAAAATGGAATAAATATCGACGTTGACTTAACAAGCATAATCAATGATAGATTTAGAGCATTTTTATGTAAAAAGCCCAATTTTAGTTTAATAAAAAGTATCCATTGCGTTATTTTTATAATCTAAAGGCTAAATAACAACCATATTTAGCTTTGGCTAATGTTGTTAATAAAGATAATTATCTCACCACTTTTCACTCAAGCTTTGAGTCTCTCATTTAGCAAAATCAATAATATTCTTTGGCAAATTTTCGAAACAGTTTTCAGGGAGATCACAGTCTCACTTTAACAGTTTAATGGGTATGGCTGAGTAATCATTCCAAATTTAGAATATTGAACTTACAGTTTTGACTTAAGTTAGCTCGAATTACCTAACGCTTTTTACTCATAAAATATCAAACTTATCTTTCAAAATGGGAGCCAGACCACCATGTTACAAAAATGTTTAATAAAAGTTTGCGTATGTTTGTGCCTGTTCTAGGCTTAAAAACGAATATACTCACTTAAAGGGCTTTTTTATGAAACATAAGCTTTCATTAGGTCTTTGCTCACTTTTGCTCAGCTCTACCGCTTATGCAGAAGTCAACATTTCAGGTTTTGCCTCAGTTGTTGCTGGTCAAGTTCTCGAGGGTTCGGGCGTTGCAGAGTTTGATTTAGGACCCACCTTTCTCGCCGACTATCCACTCGTTGGCGCCTATGATGAAGATATTAGTTTCAAACCCGATACCTTATTTGGTATTCAATTCTCAGCAGATTTACTCGAAGGTTTATCTGCCACTGCACAGGTTGTTTCCCGCGGGGCTGATGACTTTTCGGCAAGTTTTGAATGGGCTTATCTGTCCTATGAGATCAATGATCATTGGACAGTACAAGGAGGTAAAAAACGCTTACCGCTCTACTATTACAGTGACTTTTTTGATGTTGGATATGCCTATCCTTGGATACGTACACCCGCAGATAACTACACATGGCAAATATTTAACTACACAGGTGTCAGCGCGCTATAAAACTATTTAATTGGCGACTGGACCATGTCAGGGCAAGTCTATTACGGTAGCGAAGATAGTGAATCCAATAAACTGTTATCTGACTTTTTCTTCCTCGAAAATACCCGAGAAGTGTGGAAGGACATAGGCGGTATTGTTGTTCAATTCAACAAAGATTGGTTAGATATTCGCCTAACACATATGCAATACACGAATGAACGTTATATTGGTGGCATTCAGCAGGAATGGCAGCACCCAACGTTCAGGCAAATTCTATGGGCTATCCGTTAATATAGATTATGAGAATTTCCTTTTTTTATCTGAGCTGAACCGCTTAGATCTCGATGGGAGTAATCTAGATACTTACTTGCTCACTTTCGGCTACCGTATCGATTCAGTAATGCCATACATTTCCTATTCGGACTTCAATGAAGGTAAAAATCTCGAAGTGCACCATACGAGTTCAGTAGGAATACGTTGGGATTTCCATCCCTCGGCAGCCTTTAAAATTCAATATGATGATGTTAAAGATGACGGTGGCCCAGGCTTGAAAATTGCGGGGGATTCTAAATCCATCAGTCTTGGTATTGATTTAGTATTTTAGGAGAGAGATATGAAAAAATTACTTTGCTCAATCCTACTCAGTTTACTGTCAATGCCATTATTTGCTGGCGTAGTCGTCATAGTAAATCCCAGTAATGCGGATGCAATAGATCAAAAATCAATCGAGAATATTTATTTAGGAAAAACAAAGACCTTCCCCGGAGGAGCCCAAGCAGTACCAGTCAATCTTGACAGCGCTATGCCCTTAAGGGAGACATTTGACACTAAAGTACTGGGCAAGTCGTCAAGCCAACTTAAGTCATATTGGTCACAGAAAGTGTTTACGGGCAAAGGAACGCCACCCAAGGAAGTCAGTAGTGGGGCGGAGATGATAAAATTAGTTGCATCTAACCCTAATATTATTGGCTATATTGATAGTAATGAGGCCAATGATTCGGTAAAAGTTATTGCCGAGTTTTAGATTGGAGTGCCGGGCTTAAGCTCTGCACAACTTGGGGGCAAGGGATGAATTTCTTTAATAACATTTCTATTTTTAAAAAAGTTATCGCGATATTTATTTTAGCAGTCATCATTTTCGCTTTAAACTTAAGCATTAGTGTTATCTCCATAAATAAAAATCGCACCACTCTTAACTATATGGAGCAGCAAGTTTACCAAAGGGTTGAACTCGCCAATCAAAACGTGTTTTTTATCCAACGACTCGATGAGCTTTATACTCAATCCGTTTCTTTTGCCGACGAAGACCTGTTAACCAATGCCGGTAATATGTACGAATCTTTACGCAAAAACCTCCAACAGTTAGACAAGGTCGATCCCTCACAAGCCAATCAACTCAACAATCTATCGGCTAAATTAACCCGTTATAACGACATGACGATTAAGCTAGCTAAAGGCATGCTGGCAGGTACGATTGATATGGCAAATATTGGCCAAATCAGCCAAGAAAAATCCCAAGCCTATGAAGCCGTACTCAATGAAATACAAAACTACAAACAAGACAAAGTACTCGAATTTAAACAATCGATAAAAGAAGCGGGTGACAGATCGGAGCAAAGTTTATGGCTCACCCTCTCCATAGGTATCGCTTTACTGATCGTGATGTTTATTGTCACTATCGCCATTGCACGCGCCATTAGCTCATCCGCCCGTAATGTTGCCCAGTCATTGAGTGAGCTCGCCGATGGTAAGGGTGATCTTAGCCATAAACTTAACGTATCAGGTAGCGATGAACTCGGCCAAGTATCGAGTAACTTCAATCGATTCCTTGGGTTACTCGGTGATTCGATTCGTAGAGTAGTGAATGTTACCGATCCCTTACTTGCAAGCTCGCACTCACTCAAACAGCGAATGGAAGATGCAACGCATGCAACCCAGAGGCAAAGCCATGATGCCAGTGCTGTGCAAGTTTCAATGGAAGACATGCCCACTCCGTCATCGAAATTTCGCAAAATGCGCGCCAAGCCGCCAGTGCTGCCCAGATCGCCGAAAAAGAAGCCATGCAAGGTATGACAGTCGTCCAACGGACTATCGATATTTCACAGGAATTAAATACGGGGATTCAGGCCGCTTCTAACTCAATTAATGAACTTGCCAGAGACACTGAAAATGTCACCTCTATCTTAAATGTGATTACCTCGATTGCTGAGCAAACTAACCTGTTGGCACTGAACGCCGCTATCGAAGCTGCCCGCGCGGGTGAGCAAGGACGGGGCTTTGCCGTGGTAGCGGATGAAGTCCGTGCCCTCGCCTCTAAAACCGCTGATGCGACCACAGAAATCCGTCATGTGTTACAAAACCTTAAAACGGCGGCTATTTCTTCGGTTAGTACCATGAATGTGGCCATGTCTAAATCATCAGAAAATGAAACCAATGCCCAAAACACGGGCAGTGCATTGAAATCGATTCAGCAGCAGATTGTCAGTATCAATAGTATGAATACCCACATTGCCTCGGCAACGGAAAAACAAGCCTCGGTCGCTTCTCAAGTGGTCGATAACGTCGTCAACATGAACGCTTCATTCGAACAGACATTGCAAATTCTGTCGCAGGTTCGCAATGTTTCTGAGGGATTAGTCGATTTTGCCGATGAACTGAAAAACGCCACCTCACAATTTAAACTTTGAGGACGACTTATGATGATTGTTTGGGATCATGGCTTGTCATGATTGCTTGAAATGATGGCTTGAAATAATTGCTTGATATAATTGTCTAAGGTCGTTTTCCTCGCAAAAAACCGGTATTGAGTAACTCAATACCGGTTTTTATGCATCAAAGCTTAACTTCCCCCCATTTTAACCCTGCTAACTAAACGCCAAGAAAGGTGATACACACAGTAATAAACCCGTGATGATAATGATATACAGCGACATGCCCTTGTACTTATGCAGTGCGGGGACTTGATACACTAAATAAGCGGGAATTAAACAACCCACTAAACCAAAGATTGGACTGCAAATTGACGTAAAACTTAGCACTGGCGCATTCAATACAATCGCGCCCCACGACAGTAGAATAGTGAAAATCATGATGCCGTAACCGACAAGCTTTTTGTTGATGCGATCTTCAGGCATAAACCGACGCAGCATATTCATGGTTAGCCCTTGGCAAGCTTCTCTGAAACCAAGATACACGCCAAAGTAAGCCGTCATGACGGCAAAAATGTTCAGTGTCAGACTCAGTAATTTCAGCGTTTGCCCCTGCATACCTTGGGCGACCATAGCCAAGGCCGAGATATTTTCTTCCGATGCCCGCACCGCTTGTTCGTGACCCATAGCGAGCGTGAATGATACGGCATAAAAGAACACCACGACAAACAAGACACCAAAGGCAATATTCATCGCGCGCATCGCTTTAAAGCGCGCCACGGCTAAAGATTTTTCCCGTGAACGGTATGAAATCACCATAGGGCTTAAGCTTTGAATAAACAGAATCGATGTCAGCGTAAAAGGCAGCATGACGACCGCATCTTTTAACCAATCACCCGTTGCTGGGATAGCGCCAATATTATTGATATCCCACTTATCCACCATCAATAACCCTAACACAGCCACAACACCCAGCTTAGTCAGCACCATAAAAGTGGAGATCTTAAACAGTAGATTTTCACCGCGGGAGGCTAAGGCAACTAAGCCGCAGATTAAGGCTAGACCATAAAAAGGATTTTCTGACAATAACGCTTTGGTGACCCCAAAACTTTGCAAAAATGAAGCACTGTCGTTTGTAATGGCCGTTGAATAAACGAACACCCAAATGACCAGCATGATGAAGTACAAGCCGCCCAACAGCATGCCCCAGTTTTTACCTAAGTAACCCGAAATCACACTCGGGTAATCCTTACACTCAGGCGATTCGGCTAAGGTATTGATAAACAACCGTTGGAACATATACATGGCAGGATAGCCAATAATGCCAGACAGTAAAAACACCCATAACCCCATTAAACCGACCTGCACAGGCAAAAACACGATCCCCGCGCCAATCGCCATTCCAATACTCATGATAATCCAGCCCCAATCCGTACTATCGAAGCGGGTATCTGCTTTCCACTGTGCAGCAGTAATTGTTGCATCCATTATTTCACCTTTACCTTGTTGCTATTATTTTATGCAAATATATTTGAACATAACAAACTCAGCAATCAATATACTCAACTTTTGTTGAACAAAGAGTTAAAGCTCACAACTTGACTGAAAACGAGATAAATAGCGCACAAACCGCAGTGACAAATGAAATTCATTAAAAAATAATTGCAATAAAACATAAAAATACAAATAATGTTGCACATACGCCGACCTAGGCATTCAATTTTATTTGCAAGTTGGAGAGACAATGAAAACTATTATTCATGCAGAACGTGCTCCCGCGGCCATTGGCCCTTATTCACACGGTACGAGCTATGGCAATCTCATCTTCACCTCTGGCCAACTGCCCGTTTGTAAAGAGAAAGGCGGAGTGGTTGACGGTGGGATCACCGCACAATCGATTCAATCGCTAGATAATCTCAAATACGTGCTTGAAGCGGGTGGTGGTAGCTTAGACACGGTTCTCAAAACCACTTGTTATCTTGCTGAAATCAGTGACTTTGCCGCCTTTAACGAAGTGTATAAAACCTATTTTAAAACCGACTGCCCTGCACGTAGCTGTTTTGCGGTGAAGGATCTTCCACTGGGCGTTAAAGTGGAAGTTGAAGCCATAGCACACGTTAACATTTAAGCATTAACATAAGGTTGTAAGCTGATGAAACCCCAATGGCAGCAGTATATTCGCATCATCAAACAAGTCGTTAAGCCCGCATTAGGCTGCACTGAGCCCATCGCCGCTGCTTACGCCGCCGCCGTCGCCCGCGCCTTACTGGGTGTTGAACCCGATTCAATTGCGGTACAAGTGTCTGACAATCTTTATAAAAACTCTATGGGCGTATTTGTACCTGGCACAGGCAAAATCGGTCTGGCAATTGCCGCTGCAGCAGGCGCCATTGCTGGCAATCCTGATGCGGGCTTAGAAGTATTAGCCGTAATCACGCCGGAGCAAGTCGCCAAAGCACAGGCATTGATTGATGCGGGTAAAGTCACAGTTGAGCGCACTGAAACGGCAGAGTTTATCTATTGCTGTGTCATCGCGAAAAAAGGCGACCGCGAAGCCCTAGTGAAAATCTGCGGCGGCCATACACTGATCGCCGAAAAGCGCCTCAACGGCGAATCCGTCTTTAGCCTTGACAGCACGCAAGCTAAAGCCACGGGGTCTATCTGTGAAGGCGTGGACATCACTATCGAATCCATTTATCGCTTCGCCCAAGAAGTCCCCTTCGAAGAGATCAAATTCATCCTCGAAGCCTCTGAGCTAAACGGCAAATTATCCGATGAAGGCATGGCGAATCCCTATGGACTCGAAGTCGGTCGCACCATGAAAAGTGGCATAGCCGCTGGCATTATTGGTGAAGATTTACTCAATAAAATCGTGATGTTAACGGCTGCCGCCTCCGATGCGCGCATGGGCGGTGCGAACTTGCCCGCCATGAGTAATCTTGGCAGTGGCAACCAAGGCATAGCCGCGACTATTCCCGTGGTATTAACGGCGCAATGCTATAAGGTTTCGGAAGAACAGCTCGCCCGCGCCTTGATAATGAGCCATCTAGGGGCGATTTATATCAAGTCCCATTACCCACCCCTGTCGGCATTTTGTGGTAATACCGTCACCAGCGCAGCCGCTTCTATGGCTATGGTGTATTTGGCGGGAGGTTCGTTCGAACAATCCTGTTTCGCGATTCAAAACGTGATCAGCGACAGCTCGGGCATGGTGTGTGATGGCGCGAAAGCCTCCTGCGCCATGAAGGTCAGCACGTCATCTAGTGCGGCCGTGCGCTCATTTTTGATGGCGCTCAGTAGTCACAATGTCTCAGGCCAAGGTATTATTGCTACCGATGTAGAGAAAACCATTAAAAACATTGGCAAAATGATCCTCAATGGCATGTCATCCACAGATGTCACTATTATCGATATTATGTCGGCATAATGATTTTAACCCGCTGAATAATAGCGGGTTAATAACTAAAGGTTGAAATTGTGAAACTGCAAGATTTAACGCAAAGTGATCTGGATATTTTGAAATCGGTCGAAAATATCGTCGATGGCATCGCTGCCATGTATGGTGAACACACAGAAGTGGTATTGCACAGCCTAGATGCGAAACATCCGTCTGTGGTCAAAATTGCCAATGGCCATGTCACAGGCCGTGAAGTGGGTGCGCCGATAACCAACCTTGCCTTGCTTAAACTCAAGACAGGTCAGGATATTTCTAACTCTTACCTAACGAAATGCGCCAATGGTAAGACGCTAAGATCGATCACGACTGTGATCCGTAACAGTAAAAATCAACCCATAGGTTTGCTGTGTATTAACAGCGACATGGATGCACCACTGCAATCTGTGCTGCGCACTATGATGCCAGAGCAACTCCTTGGCAGCGAACTGACCAGCTCGCCCGAGGTGTTTGCCCGCAATATCGATGAAGCGCTCCATAGCACGATTGACAGTATCAACCATGAAGTGCGCTCAAACTCTGGGATTTCCCCTTCACAGAAGAACCGCGAAATCGTTAATCAATTGCATGAGTTAGGGATTTTCGAACTCAAGGACAGCGCCCAAGTCGCGGCCACTCGATTGGGGATTTCGGTGCATTCGATTTATCGCTATCTGCGGGAAATCAAAGCCAATCAAGCTTAATTGCGTGCATGATTGAATCAACGGGCTGAAATGAAATATTCCAGCCTCGTTTTAATATGACATATCAGCATCAGCTTCACCGCCACTCCCTAACAGATCCCACGTCAAAACTTTACCATCAGAAGTGAGCGCTATCATGTTTGATATGTTGCCACGCACCTCAATGACATCGGTTAGATCAATATCTTGTTTTTTAGCATGCCAACTCAGCCCGCCAAATTGCCAAACAGAAAGGCTCCCATCACGTCGCTTAGCGGTAAATCCCATAACACTTGGGATAAGCTCGATAACCTCAGAGACACCAAGCTTAGGTCCCGCGCTATCCTCTACTACAGTGCCATCCGCTTTCAACGCTGCATACCCCTGATTTAACGTAACCACTTGAACTACATCTGTAATCTCTTGCATCATAGGTTCACCACTTAAATCCTCTGCTCCTTGCCAACCTATTAATGTGCCATCCTCTCGCAGCGCAACAAACCCCGTATCTATCGCATATAGTGCGCGTACATGTTGCAACTTGTTTTGCACGGCCGAAGCATTACCGCCATGGCGTTTATGACCCCAAACTACAACATCGCCATTCGCTTTTAACGCAGCATAAGCGCCATCATTAGCTACAATATCAATGACTTTTTCTTGGCTATTAGCGGGCGAGTTCGCTAAGGCTAACGGAAAAAGTACACGACTCTCTGGCAAAAAACCTTCACCCCACGCATAGACTCTTCCATCGGCCATTAATGCAGTAAAACCAAATACTGAATGAACAACTTTGGTAACTGCCGTAAACTCACTGAGTCTAGCCAGTTGTCTTTGGCTTTCTTGACCATCATTGACGCTCCCCCAAGACATTAGCTCCCCGTTTTGAGTCACGGCAGTAAAGGCACTTGGCGCCGCATAAACAGCTTTAATATTCTTAAGTTTTGCGGCAAGGTGTTGACTATTACCACCGTGATAGGCCGAACCCCAGGTCACCACAGTGCCATCCTGTAGTAACGCAGCAAATGCTGCATCATTGATACTCACACTCTGCACATTCTTCAACGCTGGCGCTGAATAAATTCCGTGATTTAATTCATCCAAAGACCCATCCACGATAGACCAACTGATGACGCTGCCATCTCGTTTTATGGCGGCAAACAGATCATCACGCATCACAAAATCTGCCACTTGCGTAAGCTGATCTCTAAGTAATACAGGCGCATCCCCCATATCCCAAATCACCAGTCGATGGTCTTGGGTTAATGCCGCAAAACCACACCCATTTGTCGAAGCAAAAATGCTTTTTACATTGACTAATTCAGCCGCCACGGCGCTATGGTCGCCGCCGCACTGACGATCGCCCCATGTCACCACGCTGCCATCCTGCCGAAGTGCCGCAAAAGCACCTTTATTACTGTAGATATGCCGGACATTCTTGAGGGAGTTGTCAGTTGTGAGATTGGTATTATCGGCTGGAGCATATTGGCCATACTGAGATGCCTTGCCCTTGGGCCCATACTGCTGCAAGGTGTTTTCCATCTGCGTGCGTTGCTCTGGGGAGAGCCCGACATCTTGCTTATTGATACTATTGGTAATCACATGGGTTAACGCGAAGAAAGCGAGCGCGGCGCCCGCCCATGAAACGGTATTCTTATTCACAAAACATCCTTATCGTAACGACAAACTCATACTGAATTTATACAGGTGCCTTCAACCAAAGCCACACCTCTGCAAAGGCTAAGTATTGTACAAAAAAACCATGAAAATTAAATATCTGTTGCCTTTGGGGCGAAAACAACAAAGCAGCGAAGGCTCGCTGCTTTGATAGGGGAAACGTTATATCAAGGGTATTAAATAAAGGATTAATCTCTTTTGCCCACTTTCTCTAACCCCCATACCAGTGCAATCGCCGCCAGCATACACACAATCGCAAAGGCGAGTTGCGAAGGTTGGCCGGTCACTTGTTCAAAATTAAGCGGCGAAATATTCTGTTCCAATAACGGCACTTGCTCACCATGGGAGTTGGTCCGCCAAGTTAAAGTTTCTTTCCATGGCCAAATTTTACCTAAGGTGCCTAACATTAATCCGGTTAGAAACACGATAGTGGCATCGTGGTGCTTACGCAACAGTGCCGACAATAAATGGCTGAACGTCAGTAATCCCATCACAGCGCCAACGGCGAAACAGGCCAAAATATCCAGCTGAATATTTTTAGCCGCAGCTAAAACCACGGGATATAAGCCTAACAATAATAAGATAAAACTGCCTGAAATCCCCGGTAACACCATAGCACAAATCGCAATCGCGCCGCCGAAGAAGATATTCATATAACTGGCTTCTACCGCGACCGGATTTAACACAGTTATCGCCCATGCTGCCAGCACACCTAAGGCAAATAAACCTAAACGTGCCACAGTGAAACCATTCACTTGCTTAAGCATATGCACGACAGAGATAATAATAAGCCCAAAAAAGAACGACCAAATCGGGATCGGGTGCGTCACCAGTAACCAAGAGATTAACTTAGCAAAGGTAAAAATACTGGTCAGGATCCCCGCCAGCAGACTCACTAAAAAGCCACCATTAATATGGGCAAATGCCCCTTTTATGCCCTGCGACTTGATTACGCCCCAAAGGGAAGGATTGATGCGTTTTACACTATCGAGCAAGGTATCGAGAATACCGGTAATAAACGCTATGGTGCCGCCCGAAACGCCTGGCACCACATCGGCAGCGCCCATGGCCATTCCCTTAAAATATGTCAGCAAATATTTCACTGTGAGTCCTTGTAGTTAAATCAATATGCCATTGCCGCTAAACGACAAATTGGCCGCAATTATACGGTGTTACACTAAAAACCGCGAAATGAAGTTTGCTTAATTATGCCGACTGGTATTTGTTGTTATCCTAATGTTACACTCATCCGACCAGAGCAGTCCAAGCTCAACTTGGAACCGGCTCAAGATAACCATATCCCTTTGCATCATAATTAAGGATGACCATGAGCCAGACTGACTCTTCTAGCACTGCAGAACAAAAACCAAATAAAGTGCTCGCGCTCTACCATAAGACTCGCCTTTATCCCTTCGGCCAAAAACTGTTTTCAATCATGGTTTCACGAATGGCGCCCTATTTTGGCACCATCAAACCACTGATCACTGAATTACGCCTTAATCATTGCGCCTGTTTAATTAAAAAACGCCATGCTGTTCATAATCATATAAAAACTGTGCATGTGATTGCGATTTGTAACGGCCTAGAAATGGCGATGGGCGTGATGGCCGAAGCCTCAATTCCAAAGCATTTACGTTGGATCCCTAAGGGCATGAGTTTGGATTATACCGCCAAAGCAGGCAGCGATATTTTGTGTATCGCCGAAGTGACGCCAGAGCAATGGACTCCGGGCGATATGCTCGTCCCCGTTACCGCCTACGACACCCAAGGTGTGGTCGTAGTAAAGGGACATATCAAGTTGTGGATTTCAGAAAAACCACAGAAATAAGCGTTTTACACGAGCGCTGTGCTTAATGTCTGCATCTAAAAAGGGAGCTAAGCTCCCTTTTACTTTTTTAGCCTTCAGCCGTATTTCGTTAAAAAACTATGTTAGCGCAATTGCACGGCGCCTTGCTCGCTCACTTTTAAGTAAGGATTTTTAAGTACGGACTTTTAAATCTGTTCTTTTAAATCCGAACTCTTCAATATGAGCTCTTAAATACGAGAGCTTAATTCGACCTGTTAAATACGAGCTTTTAAAATAGCAGCCCTTTATCGCGCCCTATCGTTATATAGCAGCCCAGTTAAACCAGATATTAAGCAAAATGGCTGGTGGTAAAACGCTCAATTAAACGGATAAAGTCAGCTTCGGCAAGCTTGGCGGATGTTAAGGTTTGTTCATGGGATAACTGCACATCCCCCAATCCTTCGGCCATATTGGTAATGGCACACACAGCCAGTACTGGCAAACCACAATGCGCCGCTGAAATCACCTCTGGCACCACAGACATTCCCACCACATCGCCACCGATAATTTGCATCATGCGGATTTCGGCCGCGGTTTCAAAACACGGGCCAGAGTAAGACACAAAGACCCCTTGATTCACTTCAATGCCTGCGGCTTTTGCGACACTTAAGGCTTCTGCTCTGAGGTCTTTATCATAGGCATTGGCCAAGCTAAAAAAGCGCGGGCCGTAGCTGTCATCGTTTGCGCCCGTCATAGGCGTACCTGGCATAGTGTTGATGTGATCGCTGAAAATCACTAATGATCCCACGCCGATCCGCTCTGGCCGTAATGACCCCGCAGCGTTAGTCACAAGTAACAATTCACACCCTAAACGTTTGAAAGTACGCACCGGCGTCGTCATCACCTTCATGCTTTGGTGCTCGTAAAAATGCCCACGGCCTTTCATGCACACTATGTCTACGCCATGTAAGCTGCCGAGCACCAGCTCTCCCGAGTGACCGACGACGGTACTCACGGGAAAGCCGTCTAAATCTTCATAGGGGATCACCACTTTGTTATCTAAATTATCGGCAAACGCGCCAAGTCCTGAGCCCAAAATCATAGCAGCACGGGGAGAGAAATTCGGTTTACGGGCTCGAATCGTCGCAAGGGCATTAATAACAGGATCATGGCTCATACAAGGTACCTCATAGCAAAGGAATGAAAGAGTAAACGACCCTCAGTATAAGCGGGCTTGGGGTTGCAAATAATCGCGATTAACCGCACTATTGTGCTGATAAAAAGGACAATAAATAAAAATAGTGAGCCTGAGATGAGCAAGATAAACGCACCAGAACTCGTTACCTTGAAGATGCTGCGGTATTTTCATCGAGTGGCTGAAGTGAAAAACTTTACCGCTGCTGCCGAGCAACTGCATCTATCGAAATCTCCGCTGAGCGCACAAATCAAAGAGTTAGAATCACTCCTTGGCGTTGAGCTGTTCACTCGCAGCACTCGGCAAGTGGAGCTCACACCCTATGGCCAATTGTTAAGAGAAAAGTGCGAGCAAATATTCGAGCTGGTGAATACCTCATTGGAACAAGTGGCTCAGCTTGGGCGACTCGATAGAAACCATATTCGGATTGGCATCATGAGCTCGCTTTTTTGGATGGGATTTGGTGACATTCTGAAAAGCTTTCGCAAGCAATGCCCTGATAATGAGCTCATTTTTCAAGAGTTATCACCTGAAACTCAAAAAGTCGCCTTAGCGCATCAAGAAATCGATTTTGGCCTAGTGCGCTACGCCGACACCTTAAATCTGCCGCACCTAATCGCCGAAACCATCACCAGCGAACCTATGGTGTTAGCGCTGGCAAATAAACATCCCTTAGCCAGACGTAAAAGCATCGACTTGAGTGAACTCAAAGATGAGCCCTTTACCTTACTCAGCCGTGCCAACTCCGCCTCTAGCGATTTGATTATCGCCAACTGTCAGGCCGAAGGATTTATACCACAGCTGATACAGGAAATGGTCGAGCCCAATAGCTTGATGGCGATCATCGCTGGCGATAACAGAGTATCCATAGTGCCGCAAAGTTATGCATCACAGCCTTGGCCTAGGGTAAAGTTTATTAAATTAAAACAAACAATCCCCGCCGATATCTGCCTGATTTATCGGCCAGAAATGGCTTCGCTGCCGATTATTGATAGCCTGAGGGACTTATTGAAGCAACAAATCAAAACCATTTAGATTGTCTCCCAAACGAGTGCTATGCTGAGTTTAATATTCAGGGTTCATATTTTAAGGATATCAAGATGGATGAATTTTTAGCGGCAGCCATTGAAGAAGCCAAACAAGGACTGGCCGAGGGCGGCATCCCTATTGGTTCGGTACTAGTGATCGATGGCAAAATCGTCGGACGTGGCCACAATAAACGGGTACAAAAAGGCAGTTCAGTACTGCATGCCGAAATGGATTGCCTCGAAAATGCCGGCCGATTTAGCGCCGCCGAGTACCAAAGAGCAACCTTGTATTCCACCCTATCGCCCTGTGATATGTGCAGCGGTGCGGTATTACTTTATGGCATACCTAAAGTCATCGTCGGTGAAAACACCACCTTTCAAGGGCCAGAAGCCTATGTCAAATCCCGCGGCGTTGATGTCACTGTGGTCGATAACGCCGAGTGCAAACAACTGATGCACGACTTTATCGCTAACCATCCCACACTCTGGAATGAAGATATCGGCGAGTAGTGGATCTTCACTCTTCTCAATCACTTTCTATATTTCACTTGCTATCTTTTTTGTATTTCACTTTTTGTATTGGCTGTATTTCATTGGGGGCTAGCGCCTGCTAGGCTAGCCCTCCCAAATCCCAGTGAAAAGTGGAACATGCTTACTAGCGAAAGGAACTCAGCTAACGTGCCAGCCAACTTACCTAAAGACCCTTGGTCAAGAACAGACTCCACGCAGCCAGTCGTCATGACGATTCCTGCACAGCGTAATGCCAATCTCGATGCCATTCGCGGCTTAGCCGTGTTGGGGATATTTTTTATGAATATCTATTTTATGGGCATTACTTTTTTTGGCTATGCCCCCCACGAAACGCCGCCGCTGTCGGATCACATAATCAAAGTGTTCAGTAACTTTTTCATCGAGGCGCGCTTTATCAGTCTGTTTTCCATCTTATTTGGTGTCGGGCTTTTTATTCAATATCAGAGATTTAGCGCCAAAGGCCTAGAAGCATATCCACTTCTGCGCTCACGTTTGAAATGGCTAATGGTGTTTGGCCTACTCCACGGCATCATTATCTGGCCAGGTGATATTTTATTAACCTATGGGATCAGCGGATTTTTAGCTTTGTGTTACAAAGATTTAAGTATTGAAGCCCTTAAGCGCAAAGCGAATATTTTTATTTTAAGCGCCTTAGTGATCATCACGCTGATTAGCTTTACGGGCAGCGATGAACCTTTCACTCGAGAATCGAGTCTATTTGCAGAGCAATACGGAGCATGGACCTCAAGCTATGCCGACCAATTGTTCCTGCATTTGATACAAGTGGGTTATATGGCGTTGGTGATCCCTTTTACCATAATGTGGTTTACGGCGGGCTTAATGTTGCTCGGCATGGCCTTGTATCAACAGGGAACTTTTGAGCGGGGGTTTAGCAAGCCACAACTGCTGAAATTAGTGCTCGCCAGTGTGACGGTATCGCTACTCGATATCGGTTTAGACTTTAGCAATAATCCTATTCTAGTGACGTTTTCAGATGTGTTGATCATGCTAAGCGCTATTCCAATGGCGCTGATTTACATTCATATTATGGTTAAAATTTGCCAGAACAATCCTAATAGACTGACTCCATTGCAAAATGTTGGCAAGCTTGCTTTTAGTCTCTATATTCTGCAATCCATCGTTGGCGTGTTAGTGTTTAGGCACTTAGCTCCAGAATTGCTATTGAGTCTAGACAGATGGGGATACATGGCCATGGCACTGGTTTATTCAGTAGTGCAATTACTGTTAGCCAGCCTGTACTTACGCTATTTCAAGCAAGGGCCATTGGAAAAACTTTGGCGCCACCTCGCGTTTAAAAAATACGCTGCATCACAAGAACGCTAGCAAGCTTAAAAACACTGACACGAGATTGATACCAGATAATGACGAATTCAAAACCAGCCAAAACGGGCAACAGCGCTTCACCTCAAACTAATCGTGCTCAAAAGAATCGACCACAAAGCAGTCGTGCTCAGAACAGTCGCACTTCAAACAATCGTGCCCAAACAAACAATCGAGCCCAAAGTAGCCGTACTCAAAAATCCAATGCAGCCACTTCAGGCTCAAGCCTTATGCCGCTGTTATTGGTGGTGATTTTTCTTGCTGGTTTAATCGGCGCAGCGCAGCAACATATGCTGCCCTACGGCATTGCGGGCATGTACCTCACACTGAGCCTGCTAACCTTTATCGCCTACGCTATCGATAAATCCGCCGCAAAACGCGGTAAATGGCGCACGAAAGAAAGCACTTTGCATCTGCTCGCCCTCGTGGGTGGTTGGCCCGGCGCCCTGTTTGCCCAAAACGTGTTAAGGCACAAGTCAGTTAAAGCCTCATTTAGAAACGTCTTCTGGCTAACCGTTGTCGCTAACTTAGCCGTGCTGGGTTATGGCATAAAAACCGGCGCCGTAGATATGTTTATCTAGCAAGCTATGGATTCTATGAAAATCTAAAGTTTGTCACTAAAACGCTTTAACTTATTTTAATACAAAAACAAAAGGTTAAATTATGAAAAAATTTTTAGTTGCAGTTTTGGGTGTTGCAATACTATCGGGTTGTGCCGCACCTCGCTATACAGCAAAACCAATAGAAACAAATACTAACAATGTAGAAATAGTCATTATTAAAGATAAAGAAACACGTGACGGCTTCCAAGAAACAATGGAGACATGGCTAAAAGCAAATAATTACACCTACACAGTGCAGCCTGATGATTCTAAACATGATTTAAATAAACTCACATTAGAATATGAAGGCAATTGGACTTGGGACTTGGCATTATATTTAAAAAGCGCTGAAATTAACGCATTTCAGAATGGCCAAAGAGTTGGCAGTGTTAAGTTTCAAGTACCCTATACTGCGAACCCGAGTAAGTTTGGTAATGCTGCGAATCGTATTAGCTATATGATGTCAGCTCTATTTGGTCAAATCACTGCTGATGAAGCAACAAAAAAAGTAAATGGTTCAAGCGATTAATATCATTGAAACCTTAACTAAAAAACAGGGTAATCATAGAATTACCCTGTTTAGTTTTGCACTGTTTATTATCTTTAAAACCAGCTCAACGCGATACTGATAATCACGCCTGTGATCATCAACTGCATTAAACAAAATCCCATAATATCCCGCGCTTTTAAGCCCGCAATTGCCAGCACGGGCAGTGCCCAGAAAGGTTGAATAAGGTTAGTCCAGGCATCACCCCAAGCTACGGCCATAGCTACCCGAGCAACATCGGCGCCCAAGGCTTCGGCAGCGGGTAACATAATCGGCGCCTGCACGGCCCATTGCCCCCCTCCCGATGGCACAAAAATATTCACAATTCCTGCACTGATAAAGCTCCAAAATGGCAGGCTCTCGGCACTGGCTATGGCCACAAAACCTTCCGAAATACTTTGGGCTAAACCCGACTGCACCATCACCGCCATAATGCCCGCATAGAAAGGGAATTGGATCACAATCCCTGCGCCGCCCTTAATGGCCTCATTCAAGCTGGTTAATAAACTGCGTGGCGTTTGATGTAAGAGGATGGCGAGAAACAAGAATAAGAAGTTCACTAAGTTAAGGTTTAAGCTGCCGCCCTGTACCCAAAAGTAATAGCCTAAGTACACAAGCCCAGCGCCACCGACGCTCCAGCCGAGTAAGCGGCTATTTTCAAGCTTATCCGCAGGTCGGCTTTCAAGCTGACACTCGCTCACATTGGCAGGGGTAAACTCCAGCGCCGAAGCTGCGGGGTCGCTGCCTTTGTCGTCAAGGGCACTTGGGTCGACATAAATGCTGTCCTTGTCTTCAGGCAGCATAAAGCGATTCACTAATGGCATGACCACAAAAAGAATCGCCACTAACAGTAAGTTAAAGCTCGCGAAAATGGTTTCACTGGTGGGGATAATGCCAATTTGTGCTTCAGAGAAATGCCCCGCCGTTGCTATGGTTAATGGGATAGAACCCGCAAGCCCACCATGCCAAACCACAAAGCCAGAATAGGCGCTGGCGACCAGCAGCCGATAATCCACTTTCACTTTACGCGCTAAGGCTTTGGCAAATAACGCGCCCACCACTAGCCCGAATCCCCAGTTAATCCAACTGGCGGCCAGTGAGACCAAGGTCACTAAAATAATGGCTTGCGGTGCCGATTTAGCGAATCCTGCAATCGCATCGAGCAGCTTTTTAATCGGCGGCGAGCTTGCCAGCATGAATCCCGCCACCAGCACTAACAGCATCTGCATCGAAAAACTCAGCAAGGTCCAAAAGCCATCGCCCCAATAATTGATGACTTCCAGCGGAGTTTTGTGTTCTGCGACCACAGCTGCAATTAACACCACTAAGGTGAGTAAAAGGACGAAAATATAGGGATCGGGTAGATATCGGTCGACGAGTTTGACCAAAGGTTTTGCCGCTTTGTTTAACATAGACTTTCCTTGTTTATTATCTAAATTCTAGTTTTTATCTGTTTTTATTGAATTTTTATTGAGTATTAAGCCAACAGATTAAGCGATCTCTAAAGCGGGATAAAGTCTTGAGGGGATTTTTAACGCCTTGAAGTGGTAGCAACAGATATCCCCCTCAATGCAGGTGCGAGTGCCAATAGCATCTCAAGCTAAAAAACTGATAATATGGCGAAAATTAACTAAGGTGCTCTTTATATGAAAATGTTACTTGCCGTTGCTGTGATTGCTGGGGTGATTTTTTACTTCTTTACCTCGATGAACGGCCAAAAAGCCGCCCAAGAGAATATCCGTTTAGGCAATGAATTTTTAACGCAAAACAAAACTAAAGAAGGTGTTATCACCACAGCTTCGGGTTTGCAATATCAAGTGTTAACTCAAGGCGATGGCACAGTTCATCCTAAAGCCAGCGATACAGTGACAGTGCATTACCATGGCACTTTGATCGACGGTACTGTGTTTGATAGTTCGGTTGATCGCGGCGAGCCTATCGCATTTCCGCTTAATCGGGTGATTAAAGGTTGGACCGAGGGCGTACAACTTATGGTCGTTGGCGATAAAGTGCGTTTCTTTATCCCGAGTGAACTCGCCTACGGCAACAGCAGCACGGGCAAGATTGGCGGTGGTTCAGTGCTCATTTTTGATGTAGAACTGCTTAAGATTGATTAAATCTGTCTGCAATGAGCCTAATCGCATAATAAAAAGCCCTGCATTATCGCAGGGCTTTTGTCTCTATAACTCAAATAATATTAGTATGTTGGATGATTAAGGACAGCTTGCAGCGCCAATATCAACCCACACCGCCGCAACGCCAGGTACATCACCTTTAGTCCAGTAACTCGCCTTCCATAAACGACCGTTATAGCTGGTAGTTTGACCGCCGTTGTACACCACACCCGCATCCCAACCGAGATCAACTTGGCTGAGTAGCTGCCATTGATCAGCGGTGCGAGATGGCGTATTGCCCTGCGTCCAGTACTTGGCTTTCCATACCAACTGACTGTGACTCACAGTATCGCCCGTGTTGTACACCACACTGGTTTGCCAAGCAGGATAGTTACCGGCATTAGGATCGGTTGCATCACAACCACCACCGATCACTTTTGGCGTCACGGTCAGATTAGTCGATGCGCTCGCATCCAAGGCACCATCGGAAACCAGCACGCTCAAACCATAGCTGGTCGCTTCGGTGACATTAGGCCCAGTGACCACTAAGGTGGCACTATTTTGTCCGGTTGCCGACACGCCAGCGGGCACAGTCCAAGCGTAAGTTAAGGCATCACCGTCGGCATCAGAGGCACTCGCCACTATGCTAACAGTTTTACCCGCTTCCACTGTTGCAGTGGCAGCTACACTCACCACGGGAGCTTGGTTCGGAGTATCCGCCTTATTGGTCACTGTCACTAAATCTGTGGCAGATAACCCTTCTGGATCAGTGACTTTAAGGCTAAAACCATAGACAACATCGGTTTGCGTTGCACTCAGTTGAATCGTCGCATTCGCCATATCGGCGTTTGCGATGGCAATCGTTGGGCCAGACACTTGAGTCCAAAGATACGTCAGCGCCTCATTTTCAGGATCGCGCGATCCGCCACCATTGAGCACCACATCGGCGGGACCTGTGACATTCACATCCGCACCTGCATTGGCAATCGGCGCTTTATTCACCGGTGGCGTAGTTCCTTCGCCATGACCTAAACCTTCGTGCATCGCATTTAGAATATCGCCGTTATCGGCATCAATTTCCCATGCAAATAAACCACCTAGCTGATTGGCAAGCACATATTGGCCCTTGGCTTTAACGGAACGCGCATCATCGAAAGTGATTAAATCTCCCGTAGATGCCTTGAACAATGATGGCGCCTCGGCCGTTTCGTCATAGCTGTAAGTCCAACCGCTCCCCATGTACTCGTTCACTATCTGGCGATAATCCACCACGCCATCTTCCCATGTGCCTTTCACTTTGCCCGTCGCTGTCCCTGTGAATGGGTTATTGCCCGTGTAGCCATTCACGCCTGTCCAGCCGCGGCCGTACATAGCGGCACCAACCACAATTTTTCCTGGAGTAACACCTTGAGCTAACAGAGCTTTAATACCCTTGTCTGTGGTATAGCGGGTATCAGGATCCCAACTCGCCTCATAAAGATTGGTTTGATGACCGAGTTCAGTGTTCGTCCAACCGCCATTGAAGTCGTAACTCATTAAGAAGATGTAATCCATGTACTGCTGAGCGGCCTGATAATCGACCTTTGCCATTTTTTGAGCATCGATACCAATTGCGGAAGTCAGTTCATAGGTACGACCCGTCTCAGCACTTAACTCGTCGAGCATGGCGCGCAGTTCACGCATCAGGGTCACATAGGTTTCACCGTCATTGGCATTACCTAAGTTTGGATTCGCACCGCCACCACCTGGATATTCCCAATCAATGTCGACACCATCAAAGAACTTCCACGTTTGCAGGAATTCCTTCACCGATGCGACAAAAGTATCGCGCTTAGTTTTATCGCCAAAGTAGAAGAAGGGATCAGATAGCGTCCAGCCACCGACCGAAGGCAAAATCTTTAGATCGGGGTGGGCTTGCTTCAGCGCCATCAATTGACCGAAGTTGCCTTTGTAGGGATCAGAGTAGTCACTCACGCCCGCCTGTGGCATTTGGACCGCCGCCCAAGGATCGTGGATAGCGACTTTAAAATCTTCACGGCCACTACAGGCACGTTGCAGCGCTTGGAAACTGCCGTCGATTTCTTTCAAACTATCGTTAATGCCATCACCACCACAAATAGGGGTAAAGCCATATAAAATATGAGTTAAGTTCTGTGCTGGGATCTTATCGACTGGGAACTTACGGCCATACACACCCCATTCTACAAAGTAACTGCCGACCACTTTGCCCGACTTGTTAACGTATGGGCGATTGTTTTCTTTAAGCGGAGCATTGAGTGGCACTAAATGGCTGCCATCGGTATCGGCCACGAGAATTTCTTTGGTATCGCTCGCCGTACAACCATCGCTGTTACACAGTTGCACTTGCATCTGATAACGGCCGCCTTTGTTCACCTTAAAATTAGCGGTGCCCGAAGCACCAGAGGGGCCCTCCCAAGCGACATTGCCGTTGAGCAGCACTTGAGCTTTATTGCCCACATCACCACTCCAAAGGTTCCAGCTGACTGAAACGTCGGCAGCATCTTTAATGGTCACCAACTGATTGTAAGCCGTAGCGGCTTGATTAACTTCGATAATAGCGAACTTGGTTTCGCCCCAACCTATAGTCGGTTTGCCGGGCGCTACGGCAAATGCACTGACACTCACGGTAGATGCCAGCGCCGATGCCACCAGCAAGGCTGATGTTGAAATTTGAGTCTTGAACATGAGATATCCCTATTGAATTTTTTATATGAATCAATAAGGCAAACAAAGCGTAGACAGGAAACAACACTCTCTTAAGACCATGCAACACGACTGACAATTGCACGAAGAAAAACCTGTGGTATCCCCGCTATCATAGGTACAGACGAACCCTTAGACCGGAGGCTTTGCGTCCCAGTTTTTCAACTGGTTTGCCTTTTACACGCGATGACAACGTTGTCATTGCGATAATCAGCATAGACGTAAGCGCAATAAAAATGCAACAAAATATTATCAACTAAGGTAGTGGTCTGATAAGAAAGCAATTAAATACAGTTCAGCTATTTCTAATATTTACTTTGATAATTAAGGCTTTGCTGACTATTTTAGCCATAAAAAAACAGGACACGATAAGCCAAAGGCATCACCTGTCCTGTTATCAATTTCACTATTTATGCTGCTAATACTGCTTAAACCACTAGCACTGAGCCGCTGTAATCTAATAATTCAAAACCATTAGCTAACAGCATCTATGATCCTTATGCGCGTGGATAATCCCTTGCGAGCATCACAGATAAACCTCGGCACACTAAGGTTTCCATATCATCGACGCGGTTGATTTTCATCTCAGCTAAGGGCGCGCTCAATGCCATTTGCTTTAAGCTTTCGAGGCAGCCTTTGTAGTAAGGAGCACTGTTCATCATGTTGCCCGCGAGCCAAATCCGATTGGGATTAAATAAATTAACTGTCCACGCCAGCCCCATACCAAGGTAACTGCCCGCACGATATAAATCATCCTGAGTAGTGATGTTACGGCTGCGCACAGAATCGCCACTGGCGAGTTGCTCTAAACTAAATTCGCCTGATTCAGTCATCACGCGGCAATGGCCCAACTCCCCTGCAACCCCCGTCGCACCTGTAAAGGCTTGCCCATTAAACGCAATCGACATCCCTATACCAGTGCCGCACATGACCAACAACTCACAGGCATATTTGGCATCACACGTGGCTTGCATACCCGCATCCATATCGTTGCAGATAAACTTAAGCTCGCCTTGGGTTTTGACTGTATCGAAGCTCAAGCCATTGAGCCCGGGTAACGATTTACAGGCAACCAAACGATTATTTTGTACGAGTCCAGGTACGCCAATCGCTAATTGGTAATGCTGTAAATCGTAATCGCGTTCAAGCGCAGCGATTTGATTATTTAACTCTTCAATTTTAAAACCTTCGCCTGTGGGGATTTTATATTGTTCTGTATGTCCCGCGAGCTGAAGTTCGAACAGGGCTGTCGTACCGCCCACATCTATTGTTAGTATTTGCATCGCTTACTCCACTGATACATGTGCCCCACTCTGACCCCGAGCGGAGATGGCAAATGTTAGCATAGGGTCCAAATGTTAGCGATTGAATAAAACTTAAGTCGCTAATTTGTAAGGAACAAGTCTACAAAAAATATGACTGACATTTTGTTTTACTCAGGTTTTATGCTAAGAATCACACAAATAAATTAAGGGTAAAACACTTAGCTTGCTCATCACAGTCAGCACAAATTCACGATTGTATACAAAATCCTTTATTCGCTCCCCTTGCATCCAGCGCGTTAGGCTTGCGATAATCCGAGCTGGTTAGAACTCAAATAAACATAGACCAATTTATCCTTAGGCAAGCTTTGCCTACCGACTCGCACAGCGTGCCAGTCTCACTTGGAGCCCATATGTCACATTTAATTGCCAGCCGCCTCGGTGCCATTCGCAGCGAATTATCTTCCGCCAATCTCAATGCTTTTATCATTCCCCGCGCCGACGAGTATCTGGGCGAATATGTGCCAGAACATAACGAACGTTTGTACTGGGCAACCAACTTCACTGGCTCGGCAGGTATGGCTATCGTATTGAAAGATAAAGCCGCTATCTTTACCGACGGCCGTTATACGGTTCAAGTTCGTCTGCAAGTGGATGCCGCACTTTTCAGCTATGAAAGCCTGACCGACACGCCACAAATTGAATGGTTATGTGACACGCTGCCAGCGGGATCTCGCGTTGGCTTTGATGCACGCTTGCATACTTTAGCTTGGTATGAAAATGCCAAAGCGACCTTAAGCAAAGCCCAAATTGAATTAGTAGCGGTTGAGCAAAATCCTATCGATTTGCATTGGCAGGATCGCCCCGCACCATCGAGTGCGCCGATCACGCTATTCAGTAACAAGAGTGCCGGTAAAACCAGTCTGCAAAAACGTACTGAAATTGGCGCCTTGGTGAAAAAAGCCGGTGCTGATGTTGCTTTGATTGCCGCCTTAGATTCTTTCTGCTGGCTATTAAACATTCGCGGTAACGATATTCCGCGTCTGCCTGTCGTGCTCGGCAGTGCCCTGCTTCATGCTAATGGCGATATGCTGCTGTTTACCGATTTAAGCAAACTCCCTGAGGGCATTGAGGAGCATGTCGGTGCAGGAGTAAGCTTTAAGGACGAGGCCACGCTCGCCGATACCCTTGCCAGCTTGCAAGGCGTTAAACTGCTGGCCGATCCAAACTCGGCTAACGCTTGGGCACAAAATCTCGCCCGTGAAGCGGGGGCTAAATTGATTGCTGGAATCGATCCCGTTTCTTTGCCTAAAGCACAGAAAAATCCCTCTGAACTTGCCGGAATGCGCGCTTGTCACATTCGTGATGGCGTTGCTGTGAGCCGCTTCCTTGCATGGTTAGATGCCGAAGTCGCCGCCAAGCGTATGCACGATGAAGCCACACTTGCCGATAAATTAGAAAGCTTCCGCCTGCAGGATGAGCGCTATCGCGAGCCAAGTTTCGACACCATTTCAGCAGCGGGCCCCAATGCCGCCATGTGCCATTACAATCACAACAATGGCACACCTGCGATGATGACGATGGACAGCATCTACTTAGTGGATTCTGGCGCGCAATATATCGATGGCACTACAGATGTGACCCGTACTATTGCGATTGGCAAAGTGACTGATGAACATAAAAAAATGGTCACGCTGGTGCTAAAAGGTCATATCGCGCTAGACCAAGCTCGCTTCCCAAAAGGCACTTCAGGCCAGCAGCTCGATGCATTCGCCCGCCAATATCTATGGCAACATGGTTTTGATTACGACCACGGCACAGGCCATGGCGTGGGTCACTTTTTAAGTGTGCACGAAGGTCCGCAGCGCATAGGTAAAAATGTCAACGGTATCGCACTGATGCCCGGCATGGTGCTTTCCAATGAGCCGGGGTACTACCGCGCTGAGAGTTTTGGCATTCGCTTAGAAAACTTAGTCGTAGTGCAACACTGTGAAGCACTGAAAGGCGCTGAGCGTGAGATGTATGAGTTCGATGCATTGACTATGATCCCTATGGATGCCCGCCTTATCGATAAGAGCCTGCTAACGCAAGGGGAAATCGACTGGTTCAATGCTTACCATCAGCAAGTGTTCCATACACTTTCGCCGCTGATGTCCGGTGATGAACTCGCGTGGTTAACGAAAGTGACTAAAGCGATTTAGAGCGATTTAGCACTCCTGCGGATAAGTAGCGATTTAAGTCGTCATTTAAACCATCATCTAAATCAGTTATATGCTAAAAAATAAAACGCCCAAGGCTATGAGCCTTGGGCGTTTTTTTAGCGCTGCATCTGTACTTTCAAGCCTAGTCCTATTTCAAAACATGATTTCAAAACATGATTAAAAACACGAGTCGCTAAACCATAGTGGGCTGCGCCATAGGCTGATAAGCATCATCCAGCGATGCCTTAGATAGCACTTCAAACTCTTGATGAATTGCCATAAAACAATCAACTAACTCAGGGTCGAAATGCTTACCTTTGCCTTCAATCATTAAATCGATGGCTTCTTGGTGGCTAAAGGGTCGCTTATAGCATCGCGGCGAAGTCAGCGCATCATAGACATCCACTAAGGCAACTATGCGTGCCGAAAGCGGAATATCCTCACCTTTCAACCCTAAGGGGTAACCACTACCATCCCACTTTTCATGGTGACCCGACGCGATATCTTGGCCCATCCGAATAAACGTACATTGGGGCGCATATTCCAACAAACTGCGTAACACTTGCCCACCAATCACAGGGTGAGCTTTGATCTGCTCAAACTCCTGCGGGGTTAATTTACCCGGTTTGAGTAGAATCGCATCGGCAATACCGACTTTACCTATGTCGTGCAAAATGGCCGATAGACTAATATCTTGAATAAAATCATCGTTTAATTCAGCAGGTGGATTGTCGGCCTGCAGCCGCTGCGCCGCGAGCATTTTTGAATACTGCCGCATACGTAGTAAGTGCGCGCCCGTTTCGTTGTCTCTGTATTCGGCAAGTTTGGCCAACCCTAATACAGTCGCTTGGCGTGAGGCTAAGGTTGAATCGAGTGAATCAGCCAACTTACCTAATAAGTAAGTGATGGTTAGCGTCAACATGGCATTGGTTACAATAAAATTGACCACGACAACGGCCCAAATACCCAAACTGTAACCGTGAATATCGGGCCAGTTTAACCAGCCAAAGTGATAGGCAAGCCCAATCAGTACCAGACTCAGCCCATTTAAATATTGGGCATATAAGCTCGCGCGACTTCCTAAGAAAATGCCAACTAATGGCGGAAAGATAAATAACCAGAAGAACCCCGCACCCGATGGACCAATCGCAATCAAAAAACCAACGCCGATAGCAAACCCCAAGAAGCAGCCACAGCCAAAACGCGTACTATCAGCAAGCTTAGGAAAATACAGCAAAAATAGTAAAAAAAGATAAGCCAGCGTATCGAATACCACCATAGACCAAAGATCGGCGATGACACATAAATACACGCTGGTGATATATACGGGCACGCAAAGAAGCGCAAGAAAGCCAAATAGACGTTCAAAAATCAAACGTCGCCAATGGGGAAGTGCCGCTGCTGTCCCCAAGGACGAGGTAGCCAATTTAGCTACGCCACGTCTAAGTGATATCGCCATGGGAAAATCCTCTTATGTTGCATTCCCGCTATGAGCTAATGAAGCTGATCTTATTAACCTAAGCGAATGAACCTGAGTTAATGAACTAAAGGGTGCGGATAATATTACAACGCTGAGGCAAAGCCAGATAAATCACACGCTCAGCAAGTCATAGTTTGTTGCCCATTAAAGAATAGACTAAGACGAATAAAGCGCCCGAATGAATGCCGCGATATGGCAACCGAATCAACGACATTAGTCCAATGTCGCCGAGCAGATTTAGTCGATAACATGAGCGTCTAATATCCACTCAATATCTGAGGAAAAATAACCCTATACAAAATACTGAAATTTGCGTTTTAGCAGGATAAACGCTCGTTTAATTCTATATTCGCAATACTTAAAAATTTTATATTTTGCAATAGCTTATAAATACAACGAACGATTGATTTTCATGGGTAAGCCATCAAAAAGCGCTCTCCTATACCCATACAAAAATGATAGTCTTATCACATAACAAGCTTACCCCAATGAGAGTAAGCGCAAGAAAATTAGCGCCTAACACCGCGCCCCTGAACCCCAATGAATCATATCGGCCCTGAATGGACACACTAAATGAGCCAGAGTAACGCGTCTGCCAACAGAACACTGAATGCACAGAGATCAGATCAAGAAATCCGCTTAACACCACAGGACGAACTCATTTCCACCACCGACACTCGCGGTGTTATCACATACGTTAATGCCCGTTTTGCCGAAGTCTCAGGCTATAGCGCCCAAGAGTTAGTCGGCAGTGCCCACAATATGGTTCGTCATCCCGATATGCCAAGCGCCGCCTTTAAAGAAATGTGGGAAAAGCTTAAGTCGGGCCAATCTTGGCGCGGCATAGTGAAGAACCGCTGTAAGAATGGTGGCTTCTATTGGGTCGATGCCTTTGTCTCGCCATTGTTTGAAAACGGCACTATTGTCGGTTATCAATCGGTGCGTATTCAGCCTCAGGCCGCCTACGTCAGCAAAGCAAATGAGATATACCAAAGACTTAAACTGGATAAATCCATTTCTAAGCCCTTAAGCTTAATGCAGAAACGTATCCTCTCGGCGGTTGTCGCCTCGACAGGCTTACTGATCGCAGGCTACTTTTGGGGCTGGGGCGTGATTATCGCGGGGGCGGTTTTGATGAGTTTAAACTTGGCTATATTCTACGATGAGGCCTTTCGCATTCCCGCTAAACTGATTGAAATGCAAACCAAATACGACTCTATCAGTCGCTACATCTACTCGGGTGCCGATACGTCTTCTATCCTCGATTTCCAGCTCATCATGCTGCAGGCCAAAATGAATGGCGTACTGGGGCGAACTCAAGATCAAGCCAATCAATTGCACGCAATTGCCGATCAATTAGTGGTTGCGACCGAGCAAACCTATGTCAGCCTAGATCAAGAGAAAAGTCAGTTAGAACAGCTCTCTGGCGCGATGGAAGAAATGAGTTCAACCATTACAGAAGTGGCGCAGAATACCCATCTCACGTCCACCAGCATCAATACCGCCTACGATCTCTGCCTTAAAAGCAGCGCCAATATGAAGGCCAACACTCAAAAAGTGGAACAACTGGCCAAGTCTGTTGCCGATGCCGCTAATAATGCTCATCAATTGAATAAAGAAGCTGAGCAAGTTGCTAATGCGATGGGCGAAATTGACTCCATCGCCGAGCAAACTAATCTTCTCGCCCTCAATGCGGCCATTGAAGCTGCCCGTGCAGGTGAACAAGGCCGAGGGTTTGCCGTAGTCGCCGATGAAGTGCGCGCGCTATCGAGTCGAACCCAACTATCGACCAACAGTATTTCAAAGAGTGTCGATAAGATGTTCTCTATGCTCAACATATGGGCCAAAGAAATGGAACAGAGCCGCCAACATGCGGAGCGCTGCGCTAGCGACATTCAACTGTCCGCCGACAATGTGAATACCCTTTACCAAGAAGTGAGTGATATCCACACCTTTGCCCAACAAAATGCAGTGGCAGCGGATCAACAGCGTCAAGTGGTCAACGAGATTGCCAGCAATATACATTCCATCACCCATTCAAGCGTAGAAAACTTAGCCGCAACCCATCTGATTGGTGATGCTGCTCATCTGCTTAAACACAATGCCGAGAAGGCCCTCGGCCTAAGACGCACCTTCGGTTAGCCATAAGCAAGATATAAAATGCCGCAGCCAAAACTGCGGCATTTTTCTATCGCGTTCTTTTTGTTCGTTCTTTCCGCCAGCCGTCACTCAACCTCAAATCATACTCTGCTAAGAGCATACTCAATCCAGAGCGTGCAGAATTGGCCCTATCCCGCCTGAGCCGTCGCTAAGGCTTTTATCTCTTGGCGATAAAATGATGCCGATAAAATGCCAAAACACTAAAAAGTTCAGGTTTTAACCGAAATTTTTGCTATACTCCGCGCCCGCCATTTTTCTTATAAAATCTGTGTGGAAGAATGAGCCAGTCGGCACGCCTCTCTCCTTAGTCGAGTAAACAATAGAGGCTCGCGGTGCTTGAATGTTTGAATAAGTGAACGATAGGAATCCAAAATGAGATTTGAATCTTTTAGTTTTTCCCCCGAGATTTTGCGCGCTATCTCAGATTGCGGTTATCAACAAATGACGCCTATTCAGCAGCAAGCGATACCTGCTATCCGCCGCGGCCAAGATGTCTTAGCCAGTGCCCAAACCGGTACGGGTAAAACCGCCGCTTTCGCGCTGCCGATCCTGCAAAAGATGGTTGAAAATCCAAGCGAAACGTTAAAGTCGAATGCCCGCGTATTAATCCTTACGCCGACCCGTGAGCTTGCGGCTCAAGTGGCTGACAACGTTACGGCTTACTGCAAATACTTAAACTTCAGCGTGTTAACCATTTATGGCGGCGTAAAGATAGAAACACAAGCGCAAAAGCTGAAACGCGGCGCCGATGTGATTGTTGCCACCCCAGGTCGCTTACTTGAGCACCTTACCGCCTGTAACTTAAGCCTGTCGAACGTCGACTTTTTAGTCCTAGACGAAGCCGACCGTATGTTAGACATGGGCTTTAGCGCCGATATCCAAAAGATCCTGCAAGCGGTAAATAAGAAGCGTCAAAACCTGTTGTTCTCGGCCACTTTCTCAAGTGCGGTGAAAAAACTCGCCAACGACATGATGGTTAAACCACAAGTGATCAGCGTTGATAAGCAAAACACTACGGCTGATACGGTTAGCCAAGTGGTTTATCCGGTTGAACAACGCCGTAAACGTGAACTGCTGTCTGAGCTAATTGGCAAGAAAAACTGGCAACAGGTATTGGTATTTACCGCGACCCGTGATGCCGCCGATACGCTAGTCAAAGAATTGAATTTAGATGGGATCCCATCTGAAGTGGTCCACGGTGATAAAGGCCAAGGCAGTCGTCGCCGCGCCCTGCGTGAGTTTGTTGCAGGTGATGTACGCGTACTGGTTGCCACCGAAGTCGCCGCCCGTGGTCTGGATATCCCAAGCCTTGAATACGTAGTCAACTATGACTTACCTTTCCTCGCCGAAGACTATGTCCACCGTATCGGTCGTACAGGCCGTGCGGGGAAAACTGGCGTAGCCATTTCTTTCGTGAGCCGCGAAGAAGAACGTACCTTAGCCGATATCGAAAAACTGATCGGTCAACAAATTCGCCGCGTCACTGTGCCAGGTTATGAAGTAGGCAGCCGCGAATTGCTATTAAAGCAATTGCAAACCCGCCGTAGCTTTGCCAAGAAGCAACAAAGAACCGACAACGTTGGCGCTCAAGTTACTGCTGAGAAAAACATGCAAGGCCGCCGCGTAAAAATGAAGGTGGGTCAAGCGCCTAGCAAAGCGAAAAAGCTTAAGTAATCGCTAAAACGGGCGGTGTAAAACGCATAGCGTTTAACCCCATCCCACGTGTTTTAGTGAAATCGGCCACAACAACTGTTGTGGCCGATTTTTTTATGCCCAATTCGATAAAGCACTGCCCACTTTAACCAACAGCAATCCTTTATTGATAACAAAAAGACCATAACGCGGGGAACAAACTCAGCAGCGTCGCCCCCGCGAGCAATCGCTCACGTCCGTTAAGCTTTTTACCATCGACAACTTGGCGGCGACTGTAAAGAAACAAGAGTAACCCGGGGCCGTAGAGTAGCAAGGACAGTAACAGATACTCGACGCCTGCAGCATAGAGTAGCCAGAGTCCATAACCGCTCGCCACTAGCGCCACGATTCTCATCAGCCCATTGCCCTGTCCACTCAAAGAAAGCTTCAGCAGGAACAGTCCAATCAATAGGTAAGGCACTAAAATCATCGACGTAGAAATGAGTAGCAGATTGGTATACCCCTTACCCAGCAGCCACACCAGTAACAAACAAAACTGCACTGTTAAGCTAGATAACCAGAGGGAAGCGATCGGCGTGCCATTGCGATTCTGCCGCAAAAAGATGGCAGGGAAAGCACCGTGGCGGGCTGCGCTGAAAGGCACCTCTGCCGAGAACAGGGTCCAACTCACGTAGGAGGCCAATACAGAAACAATAAGCCCAACGCTGATCAGTGCCTTGCCCCAAGAGCCGCTCATGTGTCCCATCAGTCCCGCCATAGAGGGATTAGGCAGCGCTGCAAGTTCAGGACGAGCTAAAATCCCCAGCGCTAGCACAGAGATAAGCACATAAAGTAGTAGCGCCAGCACGACGCCGAGGACAGTCGCCGTACCCACATCCCGCTTATTTTTAGCACGCGCCGATAACACTGCCGCACCTTCGATACCGGTAAATACCCAAAGCGTGATCAGCATAGTGTTACGCACTTGTTCAGACACTGGCACAGCTAAAGTGCTGGCCGCTTGGTCCTGAGCAAAAGTCACTGGGTCGAAGTAATAGCAGGCAAACAGTACAAACAGCAATAACGGCAAACTCTTGGCTAATGTCGCCACCAGATTGAACATGGCGGCCTGCTGTACGCCGCGGGAGACCAACCAATGCACCGCCCACAAAATGCACGACTCACCGATAAAAGCGGCCAGCGTATTGCCCTCGCCAAACCAAACTTGCTGCGGCGTATCGACAAAGCTGCCAAGGGCGGCAAACGCAATCACTAAATATCCCACCACGCCTATGGTGGCGCAAAGCCAATAGCCCCAAGCAGAAAAAAAGCCCACCAGCTCACCAAAACCGGCTCTGGCGTAGGTATAAATGCCGCCATCAAGCTCAGGCTTCAAGCGCGACAGATAGAGGAAACTCGCAGCCAATGCCAAGATGCCCACACCTGTGATCCCCCAGCCAATCAGCACAGCTCGAACACCCGCCACTTCAGCCATGTTTTGCGGCAGGCTAAAAATCCCCGCACCTACCATAGAGCTGAACACTAGGGCAGTGAGTGACCAGAGACCTATCCTGTTCTCTTTCATACAAAATCCTTAGCGCAAACGAGTAGAAAGAGCCTGTATGTGTTCGGGACCAATGCCGCAGCAACCACCGATAAGCGAAGCCCCTACCGCGCGCCAACGCTCAGCCCAACCGAGATAATCGAGCGGCCCAAGATCGGCCCGGATCTCATCCAGACCATCGTTAGCGGTCGCCTCTTTCGGCTGAGGAGGAAACGCATTGGCATAGGCACCGAGTCGAATATCGGCACGCCCCAGAGCACTCAATCTATCGCTGGCCACCTGTAATGCCGCCTCAATCACCTCAGGCTGACAACAGTTGAACAGAATCGCATCCACACCGACTGCTACTAACGCGTCGATAGCATCTGCCACCCGCTCACCGGAACGTAGTGTCGGTTCGCTCCCAAGCGTCTCGTCCTCTAAGGTAAATGAAACCCAAAATGGTTTGCCATCTTCTGGCAGCAAGGCCTTGATGGCTAAAGGTTCGGCAATCAAACTCATGGTTTCGGCTAACCAGAGATCGACACTGGGCGACAGCGCTCGAATGAGTGGGAGAGCCAAGTCACTCACCCTCGCGGCATCAAATAAATCGGCACGGTAAGAGCCAAACAAGGGTGGCAATGAGCCCGCGACGCGAACCGCATTTGCGTGTTCATCCGCGACATCCCTTGCCAATTTGCCCGCCAATGCAGCCAGCGCTTCACCCTCGGCGGCAAAACGCTCGTCGCCGATATGAAATGGCACGAGTGCATAACTGTTGGTGGTGATGACTTTGGCCCCACTGGCTACGTAGGCTTGATGTACCTCAGTCACGGTTTGTGGCGCTTCTATCAGGGCCAACGCCGACCACTCAGGCTGTCGAAAGGGTGCGCCCCGTCTTGCCAACTCACGCCCCATGCCACCATCCAAAACCCACAGTTGCTGCTTATCCATCTTGCTTACCTCAATCTTTTTATGCGACTTCGTTTTACTAAGGCACTCATAATTAATGAGAATCCTGCTACCTAGCACCTTGCTGCGTTCGATGACGACAATGCATAGCTTCAGTGAGTACCTTAATAACTGCAAAACCATCCAGACGTTTAGATGGCTATAACAAAATAACGGAATCTCGATTTAGCCGCAATCGATATCAGTAAAAAACACGGATTAATCTCAAACTTGAATAAATGGATGCCGCTGCGCTACGAAAACATGCCCAGTTGACGGCAAGAGACGAGGTATTGATGGGATCGTTGATGGAAGACATTGATGGAGGGCATGATGAGGGCATTGATAAATGATATTGCTGCGAAATGAACTAGAGAACCTAGAAGATGATGGTTAAAAAACTGGAGAACAAGATGAGTGCCCTCCATGTCTTTGGATAATATGAGATTGGTATTTACCCAATTCGTTTAACTATTTCCAGCCCTGCAACCAAAGGATTTCATCTTTTAAATCATGCCAGTTTATAGGTATAACTCGCTTTGACATCACAGCCTCAATTGAGCACGAGATCACTACGCCTTCCTCATCAAACTCAATCTCAGTGACTAAAAAATGTTTTTCTTTATTGGTCGGCTTAACGGCGGTCCACTTACTGTTGAGTAATTTATTAGGGTTAATTTTATTCATCAAAACTCCGCGTGACAGCTAATGTAAAAGAAATCACTCATTCCTTTTATTGATCAGCTAATTGAACAACTAATTGAGCAACTGGGCTCATATCCTATCCACCCCGATACCAAATGAGTCTGTTAGGTCTAATGTGTCCTTGAACAGTAAATTTGCGGCGTTATGTAATAACTTCCGCTAATCCCCGTTCCTTTAGAAACTCGCTTAAGAGCGCCTTGGCCAATACGAACAATACAGCAAGACCGCGCAATGGCACTTACACAAAAAGCACTTAAGCGAAGATCTCGTCAACGGAGATGACTTAAGCAACAAATTACACAAGCAGATCTCAGTACTAGGGCAGACAAAAGATAACTGTCAGTGCTTAGAAACGCAGCCATTGAAAGATAACGTTAGGAACGTCCATGTCAACCATACTAAAAACACTTTGCCTCGTAGGCACACTATTGCTCACTAGCTTTACGACTCTGGCGCAGCCCATTGCCAGAGATGAGTTTTCCATCAGTCCGCTACTCAATGGTCAGCAAATTCCTAAGGTAAACTTGCATGATATAAAGGGTAAAACCGTCGATTTAGCCGAATTAACCCAGCAAAAACCGACCATCTTTTTCTTTTACCGCGGCGGCTGGTGCCCATTTTGTAACAATCAAATGGGACAGTTAAAAGCGATTGAGCCTGAATTATTAAAAATGGGCTTTCAATTAGTGGGTATTTCACCCGATACACCAGCTCAACTTAAGGCTTCGGCGGCAAAAAATGAGCTTAAGTATCTACTGCTTTCCGATGAAAAAATGCTGGCAGCGCAAGCCTTTGGCTTAGCTTTTTACACAAGCGAAAAGGTCACTGAGATTTATACTTCGCGTCTTCATGTCGATAATCCAATGTGGACGACTCCCGAGGGAGCCAAACGTTTAGTCTTACCTGTGCCCGCCATTTATATTAGCGATGATAAAGGTTTGATTCATTTCCAATATGTGAATCCTAACTACAAGGTCAGACCCGCACCTAAGCTGATCTTAACCGCCGCAAGTTTGGTGGGATCGCAAGAATAAATATCGGTTTATCGACCGCTTTGCTAAACTAGCTCCGCCGCAATCAATATCGTCCAAGTTCAAATAGATAACATCACTTCAGCCCGCGGCGGAGTCATAATGAATTCTCAAACCTATAACCAAGCTGTGCTCGAACTCGCCCTTGCGGGTCTTGCCGATTTAACCGCTTCAGCACAGACCAAGAAAGCCCAGCGCACTTCTGCGCAGGAAAGTCATTTTTTGTGTAATTGGATGGTCGAGTCCTTAAAGGAAAAACGCTTTTCTAAACTGGTAGCCGACGATCTCACGGCTTGGATACGTTTGGCTCGCAGCCAAGGTGCGGGCGCCGAACTCAAGCGTTTGCTAGAAAGGATTGTGCATCAATATCAAACAGTTGAGACATCAGAGCAAGCGTTAGGTACGGCATTAAATGCTATGATAGAAACTTTAAAGCAAGCCGAATGGTTAGTCTTTACTGACACTGAAATCAGCGCCAAGCTCAAACTCGATGGTGATGGCCAATCTAGCTTAGTAATTGATGCAAAAGAATTTAATCAACATATTAAAGATAATCAGTTGGTCAAACCAATCAACTTATATGTCCGCGCCGATGAACAGACCCTAACGCGTATCGCCCTATCCCATGGGTTATTACTCAGCCAAGGCAATAAGAAAACCAGCTTGGTTAAGCACCATAAAACCTATCAAATTTTCCCGCATAATCAGCAGCCCGCCCTGTGTCAGCTATTGGCTTAGGTGTCATAGCGTAAAGTGTAATGGCGTAAAGGTGAAAACTGTTTAACTATGGCTGATGTGACTGATTGTGACCCAATAAACAATTTATTCACACAGTTTAGGTAGAATGGCCATCGGATAGGCCTTGGCTAAAGCAGAGATAACAAGGATAAAAGCAATATGGTTAAGCGATGTTTGCAGTATAAACACTTAGTTCGATTTGCCTTGTTCGCCCTTTGCTTTACTCAACCACACGCCTATGCGGAGCAGCTCAAATACAATATCACTGGCTCCTATTCTTGGTATCCGTATTTTATTGGTGATCAAGCCGAGGCGCCGGGGATGATCACTGAGCTTATCCCGATGATTCTATCCTTAGCTAAAATCGACGGTGAAATCCTCACCTTGCCGCCAAAGCGCACTAATAACGCTCTGGAAACTGGTCAACTCGACTTTGATATCGTCAGCCCGAGTTGGTTTGAAAAGCAGGATTTGGGGCCGCTGTTTGTTAAATCCGCTCCCATAATGCAAATCACCGAATATGTGGTCACCCTGCCTGAAAATGTCAGTAAATATAAGGATATCGACCAGATAAAAGGTAAACAAATCGGGACAGTGCGCGGTTATTTATACCACGACGATAAGGACTTTATCCGTGCCGACTTTACCTCTGAGCAAGAGTTAGTCAAAGCCTTAGATAAACACAGAGTCGATGCGATTATTTCCGGTAATTATCCAGCCTTGTATTGGTCGACTCAGTTGCGGATCCCTGTCGCCCTTGCGGCGGTGCATTCCGATGGAGACTTAGTGTTTAGGTTACGTAAGGAACATGCCGATTTGCTGCCTGCCATCAATCAAGCGATTGCGACCCTAAAAGCCAACGGTAAGATTGATGCGATAGTCAAAAAATACACCCAAACACTGGCAAGCTGATCCTATGCTCAAGCATTGGCGTTATTAAGACCACAGTTACAGCTTGGGCTTAGCTCAATCGTTTTTTTTCGTTATAACATCATCAGCATGCCATCTGTCCACATTTCCCGTCATCAATAAAAAAGCGCCCGCAGGCGCTCATCGATACAGATCCAAGGTTTATCAACACTTATCAATAGCTCAACTTATTCAGCTTAATGTCAGTTTGACCATTCACAGGGATCGTAATTGGCGAGGACAGCGGCATAGCTGTGGCTCAATCCTTGAGTCGAGTAATAGTAACCTTTGCCCTGTTTATCCACGGCATAATGGATATCTTCAGCGCCAAGCTGCTGCGGCAATTGCTCACGCACATTGGCTAATTGGGGCTCATCATAAAGATAGGGGGCAAAAGTCAGCACACTCTCCTGATACACCTCAGTATGGCGGCAACTATTGCGGCGAATTTGAGCTATGATGGCCTCAAATGCATCACCGCGCTCCAGTGCTAACCATTGCTCGGCATAGCGCTCAACGATACTTTTGTCGGAATAGAAAAAATGCCGCTTATCCGACAAACGCATCTGCACATCCGCATAAGCCTCATCGAGGATCAACTGAATATAACCCGCAACCGTTTGCTTATTATCCCATTCCAGCCCAGCCACAGCGGCAATTTGCTCCGCCGTGACTAAACGTCCATGCTGGCTAAATACTCGGATATAACCGACGAGTTCAATCATTTGTTCACTCATAATGTCCAATCATAGCGCCCAATCATAGTGTTCACTCATAATGTCCAGTCATAGCGCCAATCATAGTGCCCAACTAGAGTGCTCAAGCGGGTAACAAGCCTCGTGCCGCTAATTTGTCGGCGACAAAGCCCAGACTAAACTTGTCGAGTGTGGCCCGCGTTGGCGCTCCCGTTTGAATGTCCCAACCAAAGGCTTCGTAGAACATGTCCAGCGAGGTTTGCATGTCGGCGCGGTCCATCTTGATGGTGCCCTCTTCGCCAAAGTTTTTGTCTGGGTCCATATCGTAAACCCAGTCACTGAGCACATCGTGCTCTTCACGCATATTGCCCTCATTCATCTGCAACATGGTTAAGGCGCGGTGCAGATGCAAGACTCTTTCCGCCTTGAAATCTAACTCAGTCTCACTGGTTTCAATCCCTGTGACTAGGCTGAACATTTGCGATTCTATGGTGCTATCGCCTTCATAATTACGGTTCTTATCGGGCGATGCCAATAGCGGGAACATCCAATTACACAGTGTCAGCGAGTCATGCAGCACGTTTTTCACTAAAGACCACTTAGCAAAGCGAACCTTAGCGGCATTAATCGGGGTATACCACTTCACCTTATCAAAGGCGCCCTCGCCCCATTTTTTCTCGGCGATGGCGACTGTCATATCGTGGGGTAACCCACTGTTAACGATGTTGATGTGGGAATGGCACTGGGCATCGCGGTTAAAGACGACGTTGATTAAAGTGCCCACCTGACCTGCGGTTTCACTCGCATGGTGCACGGCGGCGTTGGTTTTTCGGTTAAATACCTTGGTTTTACTCTCTTTATGTATGTCCCAATACCCTAATGCGGGGTTTGTGCCATCTAAGCCCCAACGCGCGATTAAGTCATACAAGCCATCCGCCATATGGGAAATTTCGCCTTCTTTGTAGGCAATGCGGCGATAGAAATCGATTAAGAAGGCAGGATCTTGATTATCCCAAAGCGCCCAAGGAATGCTGTTGTATTCCTCTTCTGGCAGTAAATATTTGAACATATCGTGTGTTTTTAAAAACTTAAAGATATGAGAAATCAAACCATAGTTACACCAAATGCCGTAATCATCGAGGATCTGTGCCCCCAAAGCTCCCGCCATTGCATGTGCTTCTGAACCGTTTGTGGTGCCCATCAAATACTGAGGCACGAGGAATCCCATACAGACGTTGGCAATATGCTCGGTCTTACGACCATATTTACTCTTCAGTTCAGGGACTTTAAGCTCGCAGAAACAACGTATTGGGCATGAATGGCAACCGCCAGTGCGCTTCATCCACTTGTTGGCATATTCGACGCCTATGTAGCTTTCGGCCATCGAAGTACGAAATCCAATACGGTTACGCTCATTCCAAGGCACTTCGCCTAAATCAATTTCTTGATCGGCAGCGCCCCACTTAAGGCCAGGTCGTGATTTCCAGCGACTAATAGGGGCTGAGTACTCGGCCCAAGATTGCGGCGTAGAAGGCACCACACCATTATTATTGGCGCCAATAATTCCTAAAATATGGTCATCTAAGGCGCGCATCTTTTCATTATTGGCGGCGATTTTGACGGCACCCGTGCCGATAATACCGATCCCTTTACAATTTTTTGAGCCCATAACTGAGCCATGACCACCCGCAGAGTGTCCGCCCTGAGTCATGATGACAGACAGAGGCACTTGGTTTTCACCCGCTTGGCCAATCGCCGCCACTTGTGCATTAGGGCCCATCATTTGCGCTATCATGGCGTGGGTATCGAATATGCCTTTGCCCCATAGCGCATCGGCGGGTTCAATAGTGACCTTGTCATCGACAATTTTTAGCCACACAGGGCTCGCCGCTTTGCCTTCAATTGCAATCGCATCGAAGCCGGCAAATTTCATTGCAGGCGAAAAATGGCCACCAAAGTGACCGTCGGCAATAAGGTGTTTTTCAATCACTGGACTACGGGAAGTAATCGTTGTTCGTCCAGTACAAATCACGCCTGAACCCGTTAATGGCCCCGCAGAGAAGACAATAATATTCTCAGGATCGATTGCCTTTATATTGTCCTTATGACCATCCCACAATATTTTATAGCCAATACCCATACCACCAATATAGTCATAATATTTTTCTATGGGATCATACGAAATCGTATTTGTCGTTAAATTAACTCTAAGGACTTTTCCTGCCCAACCACCAATTATATTACTCATCATATTTCACCTCGATTCAAGAAACTAAGCCGGTATATTTTTCATATTGTTCTAATGCAGCTTCGGCTTCATCCCAAGGATAAAATTTAATTGCCCCAGTAGGACAAACTTGAGCACAAGCAGGCTGGCCATTGCATAAATCGCATTTCACGGCTTTCATTTTACTGCGGACGACTTTAATCACTTGCTGCGGACATTTATCCGCACAATAACCACATCCAACACAGAGTTCTTCATCAACCACTTTGGCGCCGGTTAGCGGGTTGGTTGAAATAGCCTGTTGCGGGCACACTTGTGTACAAACTTCACATTGGCGGCAAGTGGCAGGAATTATGGTGCCATCACCGCATTCGCCATGCTGTATGTGATAGTTGAATTGCATGCCATGCGGGCCGAAGTTCATGTTATGTTCGACTTTTACGCGCGCCAGCGTTGGACTACTGTCACCCTCGTGGTTCCAGCTGCAGGCAATCTCGCAGCGTCGACAACTCACACACACCACAGGGTTGACCACCATTAAACCACCGGCCATGACTTCTACGACTTCCTGACTGTCATTGTCGCTGCCACAACCGGTAAGAAAGCTAATCAGTGTCCCGTGATATACAGTACCGACAGCAACGCCCATACTGCTTTTAAGTATTCCTCTTCTGGTAATCATATTCGATCCTTTATTAGTCAAAGCAATATAATTAAAATATGCATACACTTTGATTCCCGACAATTTATGCTAGAGTAATATCTATTATTATTTTACGTCTGCGTCACACTTACCCAAATTGGGGCAGTATTAGATCAAGTTACACGACTTGTGTTTGACTAACGCTTTTAAGAATTAACAATTAAATATATCGAAAATTAAAATAATGCTTCAATTCAAATTACTTCAATATAATTAATCGAAAAGGTTTAAAAGCGGTTAATTAACTGCCACTCAACGCATAACTCAGTTAATATCTAAAACGCATACATTCCGATTAGAGTCCCGACAGAATCTAATTAAAAAGGAATGGAAAATGATGAACACGAATACCCGTTCTCAATGGAAAATCTTTACGCCAATTGCTGTTGCAGTCTGTCTGATGACCGCCTGTTCCGATGGTGAAGAAGGTAAAGAAGGCCCACCTGGAATTGTGAGTATCAGCATAGAACAGGCCGATACTCTTAAAGCGACAATCGAAAAAGTCGCTATCGATGCGCAAACTCAAGTGCAGGTCGATTTCTTTCTCAGTAACGCCAATGGCATTGCCGTCACTGGACTAGAAAACCTTAAGGAGCTTGATACCTTAGGCCTTGGTATCGCTAAGCTTGCACCGCCGCAGGCGCACTATCACATCACTCAAGCCACAACTGATGCTGCGGCGCAAACTAGTGTTGTCACAACGAGTGAGACCGCCAGTACGACAGATACCGCATTGCAATGGACCAGCTACATCAACAACCAAGTGGAACCCGCGACCAATGCCCAAACCAATGCCGTAACACAATTTCAAGCGGGCATTGAAAGCAGCTGTAAAACGACGTGTTTAACCTCGCTAGGCGCAGGTCTATACCGTTATACCTTTAGCAAACCGCTGACGGCATACCCGCAATTTTCGGGGCTCGATACCCAATACACGCCAGAACTGACCCACAGGATTTACCTAGAACTCAAACCGTTAGCCAATAGCCCAATCGACACTCAGTTGATTAACAGCATATACGACTTTGTTCCCGCCACGGGGCAAACCGTCGCAGCGAACATGGGCCGCAAAGTTATCGCACCTGAGCAAGCCTGTTTTCGTTGCCATAATGCCGATTTGGCCAATGCCGATACCCGCCTTTTGATGCACGGCAGTAAACGTTTTGCCTTTGAGGGCTGCGTGGTGTGTCACACGACTTATTCTGGCGACCCTGAAACGGGTAACAGCTTAGATATGGCGACATTGACGCACCAAATCCACCAAGCTAAATATCAAATCGTCGGCCACAAGGGACAGTTATATGACTTCTCCAATGTGACCTTTCCTGGCGACATGAACCAGTGCCAGCAATGTCATATCGCTGGCGCAACGGCGCAAAGTGGCAATTACAATATTCCCAATAAAACTGCCTGCCTTGACTGTCACACAGCACAAATTCCAGCAGACTGGAATGGCACTGTCGCGGGGTTATTCCACAACAGGGACATTTTCCCTAAGGCGTGGGCACTCAGTTGCAGTGGCTGTCACCCCGATAGCAATAATCCCCAAGGTGTCGGGTTATTTCACAATGCCGCAGTGAATACGGCCGCTAAACTGGCGAGCGATTACCAAATTAAGTTACTGAGCTCGCAGCTCAGTGTTGAGGCGCAAACTCTAGTCGTCACACTGCAAGTGCAGCAACTGGATCAACTTCCCGCTACTCAAGCCATGATTAAATCTTTCTGGTTAATTGCTGCGGGTGAAACCAATCACGCCAACATGCCAGTTAATAATGGCCAGCGTAAAGTGTGGGATTTATTGGCAAACGCGAGCGATGTTGCCTTAAACATCACGGCGCCGAATCAGTTAACGGTCACTATATCTAACTTATCGACTGCTGACTTTGGCGATCTGAGCCAATCTAAGCTTTACAGTAAATTGGTGCTCTGCGCTGATAAGAACACTGGCTTTGCCATTGACTGTAATATCGCCAATCACAATGTGAACCTCAGCGCGTTGAATACGCTCACCCTGCAAGGTCAAACGGTTACGGCAAAGGCTAAGGTCGATGAACAAGCTTGTCGCCAATGTCATGATCAAGGCTTAGAGGACAGAGTTCTGTCGGCGCATCAGATGAGGGGGATTTTTGAGCCCACTAGCAGCTGCGGCACTTGTCATGCACCGCAAACCGCAACCGCGCTCACAGATGGGCAATGTCAAAGCTGCCACAGCAATGATGCAATCATGTATCTCAATGCAGGCATAATGCATACTCCCGGTGCCGACCAAATCAAGCCCTATCGCACCATCAACAATACCTTGAGCTACAGGGAGTTAGTGCATTCACTGCACGCGGGAACCCGTACTGTCGTCGGTTTTGACAACCCACGCCCAGAACTCACCTACCCTAATGCGAAAAGCAATTGCAGTGTTTGCCACAGTGCAGGGCAACTGGATCTCACGGGACTGAGTGCAGAACAATCCCTGTTAGTTGCCGCACCCGATGCGGTCAACAATGGTCAAATTGCCGAGTATTCGCCAACCTTGGCAACCTGCGCCGCCTGTCATACACAAACGGATAGCTTAGTGGTTCACGCACGTGGCTTTGGTGGGGTTTATCAAAGCGATGCCAGCGGAGGGCGAATTTACCAAGCGGGGCAAGAATCCTGCGCCATCTGTCACGCCGAGGGTCGCTCATCGGGTGTCGATAAGGTGCACCAATAGGCTGGTAGATTTTATCTCGCCCAAAAACAAAACCGCTCGCAATAATGCGAGCGGTTTTATTTAATCAAGCTGATTTATCAAGCCTTGAGTCAGTGCTGACTTCACTCAGCGCAAAAGCTTACTTGGCTGATTTAATCTCATAAAGCTCAGTCATCAAGCTAACCTCATTGAGTGAGCTAAATCGACCTTACAGCTTAGGCAAGCTTTGACTCTCGACCACTTGTGTTTGGCTGTAATCTTTAAGCTCAGCATGAGACGACTTCACACCACTTAACGCCTCGGCGGTTAACGTGTTATTGCCGTTCAATAAATCATTCAAGGTGCCTGTATCACCGTTCACTAAACCCAACTCTCTGAGCATGGCATCAACCACCGGTGCATTAGCACGATAGTTTAATGCAGCACTGGTGACTTGCTCGGCAATGCCACCTTGATGGTGAGCGCCTTCGCCACCCGCGGCAAATTGATTGCCAGCGCCATAGCCTTGAAGAATTTTAATGCCTTCAATATTTTCCAACGGTTTAACGGCTTGTGCCACGATTTCAGGCAGCGCTTTTAAAATCGCGAGGGATTTTTGTAGGGCAATTTGCTCATCACTTAAGACGTTTTCGGCTTCGTAAAGCGCTTGTTTACCCGCAGCTTCAACGGCATAGACTTTCTCATCCGCTTCGGCCTGCAGTTTTTTCGCATCGGCGCTAGCGCGCGCTTCAATCAAAATCGCACTCGATCTGTCTTCGGCGGCACGTTTCTCGGCTTCGGCTTGTACAGTTACACCTACCGCATCACGCTCAGCTTCTTTACGGGCATCAATCACTTCAATCTCTTTACGGCGGTTCGCTTCGGCCACTTGGCGCGCTGTGATTACCGCTTCTTCTTTCTCAACTTTCAGTTTTTCGGCTTCAGCAGCACGGGCGCGGGCAGCAGATTCTTCTTCAGATTTCGCCGCAACCGCAATGCGTTTTTCCTGCTCAGAAACTTCGATATCCCTTTGCTGTTGAATGCGCGATTGCTCAATCGACTTATACTTTTCAATTTCGCGGGTTTCGATATCTTTCGTCTTTTCGATTTGAGCCGTTTCGATAGCGCGTTCTTTAGCAATTTCGGCTTCGCGTTCTTCACGGGCCTTATTTTCTTTCTGCTTAATGATTTCCGCTTTTTGATCGGCGCGTTTAAATTCCAAAGACTGTTGCTGGATCAAGCGCGCTTCTTCTTCCGACTTTTCAATCTCTAGGGATTCTTTTTCGGCTTCGAGGTTACGTTGCTCGATCTTAATCCGGTTATCCTGTTGGATATCGTTGGTTTCTTTACGTTTCTCTTCAATGATTTTCGCCAGACGCGCACGACCTTCGGCATCGAATGCGTTGTTTTCATTGAAGAACTGCAGATCAGTTTGATCGAAACCCGTTAACGAAACCGACTCGAGTTCGAGACCGTTTTTTTCCAGATCGTTAGCCACGTTGTTTTGCACACGTTGCACAAAATCGGCACGCTGCTCATGCATTTCTGTCATGGTCATTTCAGCGGCAACAGCGCGGAGTACGTCAACAAACTTAGACTCCATCAGTTTTTTAAGCTCTTCAACGCGGTTTGTGCGCGTACCTAAGGTTTGCGCCGCCATCGAAATACCATCGGAATTTGGGGCAACACGTAGGTAGAAGTCGGCCTTCACATCGACACGCATTCTGTCTTTAGTGATCAGCGCATCTTTCTGAGTTTTTTCCACTTCGATACGCAGGGTATTCATGTTGACCGAAATGGTTTCATGCAGCACTGGCAGTACGATAGCGCCGCCATCTTTAATGATTTTCTCACCGCCAAAGCCGGTACGCACAAAGGCCATTTCTTTGGTTGCACGTTTATATAACTTGGCAAAAATTAACCCGATCACGATAAAGCCAAGTAACACCATACCGGCAACGAGCAAAATAAAACTACCGGATGAACCGATATCAGTTAACACATCCATTTGATTTCCTTTCAATTGATTTATGGCTGGGGACGATTAATTATCAAAACGCGTAGCAGACCAGACACGGCCTTCACGCTTAAGTAGCACTACTTGAGTGCCAGAGGCAAACTCGATGCCCGAGGTTTCAGGCTCGACTAAGACGTAATGTTTTTGTTGGTGTTTATCACGCACAACGGCTTCGGAAGGCATACCTTTGATGGCGCAGCCTAAGGTAATAGTCGCGACATAGCCGCTCAAATCATCAAGCGAAATTGCGCTCGATTCATTTTTCGGCAGATGTTCGGCCAGCACTCGACCGAAATAACGGCAAGAAAAGGCACTCGCAACTATGGCTATGGGTAAGGTGAACAATTGCGGCAGTAAAAGGCCAGCGACATTGAAACTGATAAAATTGACGATATAACCCGCTATCGCAAAACTGGTCAGCGCGAGCACAAACCAAATCAATAACGGCAGTCGATTGAGGCACAGCCAACCGGCAATGCCAGTAAGTCCGCCAGGGCTCACATCTGCGTCATAATCCGCATCGATAGGTACCCATTGGTCTAGCGTACTCATCATGCTTAAGCCAATGACTAACGCGAAGGCTTCAAACACACCGAGGGCCAGAACACAGGCAAAAGCTATGGTGTAAGGTAAATTAGGCTGCTCAACTAAAAACGCCCACATAGTCATCTCCTTGAACAATACAGCATTCCATTTATTTCACTGTAATTATCGACTTATGCGCCACAGAATAGCAAGCCAAGCCTTATTTCCAAACTAAAAATTTACTCTAAAATGGATTTTCACTGTAACCCTGCTGCGCCAAAATAGCGTGGGCTGTCATCGCCGATAATGCCATATCAACACCAGGTAATAATGAGGCATTGGTTAAATCAAAATAAGCGGCGCTCTGTCCGCAGATATAAAACTTCACGCCGTGATCAACCAGAGCCTTAACCAAAGCGCGATTGGCGTTTACGGCACCTGAATGCTGCTTGGCATAAAAAACATCATCCGCTAAATCGCTAATACCGCCACCGTGCACCACCATAGCCAGCTCGATATCAGTTTCTTTAACGCCTGCCGCCACATGCATGTTGATAAAACGCGCTAAACTTTCGAGCTGACGATTCGTCTTACCCACATCGGCCGCCTTACTCATATCAAAAGCCACTTTAAACTTCATGCCCTTAGGAATGGGCATCATGCTATCGACTTTAGCAATCTGACCAAACTCAGGAATAGCAGGCCCAGCCACAAATTTATCGACACCCGCCTGCGCCGTCGAAGCGATAGCGGCGAGGGTCAGGCACAGCGCAGCCTTAAGCGTTTTAGTGCTATATGATTTTGACTTCATTGTATTATCATCCTGTTATTGTTATTTATTCGCGCAGGTTTTATGCGCCAGAAGGGAAATCCCATGGGCACACCTAAGACTAAAGTACCAACGCCAAGTTACGACAAACTGACGGCACATTTCCAGAAAATTTCTCACTTTGAACATTTCAGCGCTTTGGGTGACTGGGATCAAGCGGCCATGATGCCGATGGGCGGTGGTCAAGATCGCGGTGATGCTATGGCAGAACTGGCGCTGCATATCCACGGTCTCAAAACCTCAGCCGCCTTAGCCGAGCACTTACACGGCGCGGCGGACGAATCTCTCTCAACAGAGCAAGAAGCCAATCTGCGGGAAATACTGTACCAGTATCAACAGGCCAACTTAGTGCCCGGCGACCTAGTACAAGCCAAAACCAAGATGGCTTATCAATGCGAGAATGCGTGGCGCGAGCAGCGTAAAAATAATGATTGGCAGGGCTTTAAGCCCAATCTAAAAGCGGTCATCGACCTTGCCAAGGAAGAAGCGCAGATCCGCGGCGAAGCGCAAAATATCACGCCCTATGATGCCCTGCTCAATAAATTTGAACCGGGAATGACCACGGCAAAGCTAGAACAAACCTTTGGCGGCCTGAAAGATTGGCTACCGACACTCATCCAAGAAGTGCTGGCTAAGCAGGCAAACGAGCCTAAGCTTGTGCTCAATGGCCCCTTCGATATCAGCGCGCAGCAAGCCCTTGGCCGTGACGTCATGGCGTTTTTGGGGTTTGACTTTAATCACGGCAGGCTGGATATGAGTAGCCATCCATTTTGTGGCGGCGTGCCAAGCGATGTGCGGATAACAACTCGCTACAATGAGGCCGATTTTAGCAGTGCTATCATGGGCATAGTTCATGAAACAGGCCATGCCAGATACGAGCAAGGTTTACCTCAAGCGTGGCGCGGTCAACCCGCTGGGCTTGCACGTTCTATGGGCGTCCACGAAAGCCAAAGTCTATTTTGCGAAATGCAGCTTGGGGCAAATCCGGCATTTTTGCGTCAGTTGCAGCCCAAAATCGCGCAGCATCTTAACTGTCATTTCAGAGCCCAAGAATTAGCACAACATTATACCCGCGTAAATCCCGGACTTATTCGCGTCGACGCCGATGAAGTCACCTATCCTTGCCACATTTTGCTGCGGTTTGAGGCGGAAAAAGCCTTTGTCGACGGCAGCTTAACCGTCGATGATTTACCTGATTTTTGGTCGACGCAGATGCAACAATTACTGGGGATCAATACTGATGGCAATTACCGCGACGGTTGCATGCAGGACATCCATTGGGCTGTCGGTGAGCTAGGGTATTTCCCAAGTTACACCTTAGGTGCCATGTATGCCGCTCAATGTCGTTTTGCGATGGAAAAAGCCTTAGGACCGATTGAAGCCCTAATCGATGCAGGCAAGTTGGACTCGGTATTCCAATGGCTGCGCGAGCACATTTGGTCAAAGGGATCCTTGCTCACGACCGATGAACTGATCCGCCAAGCAACGGGCGAAACCTTAAATGGTCAATATCTTGAGCGTCACCTGCGTCAACGATATCTGGGCATTTAACCGCTGCGAACGCTTATACCCAAGCTACCTGAAGAGTCGAGTTTCAGAGCGCCTAGGGTGCATCAATTCAAGGCGCATCAATGACAGAATGTCGGCCACCTTTTGAATTGATGCAACACGGAAGTGAAGTGCCCTAGGCGCTCCGTCCCGGCGGGTTTTAACGCACTTTATGCTGCGTTGGTTATTTTTAACTTAGCCCGCTAGGTCTGCAAATAACCGCCTTGCCTAAAGTGCGTTAAACTCCCGCTGAATCCTGCATCTTCAGGTTGTTTGGGTATACAAGCGCTGAAAGCTCAGTTTATACAGGTTTTAAAGCGCTTTATATTGCCGCTGAAGCCTGCATTTTGAAGCCGCTTGAGGTTATAATGCCGAGCTTATTTGAATCAGGACTCTTTCAACGGAGTTCCTTCAACAGGACTTTTGAAACAGGATAATTGTCGGCCATGTTACTGCGAGCAATCACCCCACAGGATTGGGACGCCATTTTAGCAATCCAAGATGAGTGTTACTCACAACTGGATCCTGAGCCATTGCACGTGCTGCAAAGTAAATGGCAGGTATCGCCACAGTCCTGTTTTGTGTTCGAAGTGAATGGCTCAGTTGTCGGTTATTGCTTGGCTCACCCTTGGACCACCAATATGCCGCCAGCGCTCTATCAGCCCATTACCCATTTACCTAAGGCTGATACTTTATATCTGCACGATATTGCGCTTTCAGCCAAAGCCCAAGGTTTAGGCGCAGGTGCTAAGGCGCTCACTCGCTTAACACTGTTGGCGGATCGTTATAATCTCAATTCCTTGTCCCTTGTTGCCGTTCAAGGCGCCGACAGTTATTGGCTAAAAATGGGCTTTAAACCTCAGGCCATAGACAAGTGCCTTGGCAGCTATACCGACGATGCCATGTACATGATTTATAAAATTAATCATAGAGATGAAAGATGAATCCAACCCTGACGACTATCGGTTTACTTTGCCTAAGCAATATCTTTATGACTTTTGCTTGGTACGGGCATCTAAAAACCTTAGGCTCAAAACCTTGGATTATTGCCGCCTTAGTGAGTTGGGGCATCGCCCTATTTGAATACTTGCTGCAAGTACCTGCTAACCGAATCGGTTACACGGTTATGAACGTCGGCCAGTTAAAGATTTTACAAGAAGTCATCACCTTAAGTCTGTTCGTCCCCTTTGCCTATTTCTATATGAAAGAACCATTGAAGCTCGATTATCTGTGGGCAGGATTGTGCATATTAGGTGCTGTGTATTTTATTTTTAGAAGTGAATTTAATTAATTTCAGACTTATTTCAGGAGAGCTCATCCATGGCCCGTCAAGTCACTTATACCTTCAAAGGTAAGACTAAAACCATCGCCTTTAGCTACGACAAACACCATGATTTATATGAAGCCGTGGCCGAAGCCGAAGGTATCGATCTGACCAAATTTTTAGCCATGGAGCAACAAGTCGCCATGACGTCGCGCAAGGGGGCTAAGGCTGAAAAAGAATTCAGAAAAGTAGAATTTGCCCGCTTTGGCTTTAGCAATATCCACTTTGTTAGAGACGAAGAACCTGAAGCCTAGGCAGGTATCCATATTTGTATTCGCTTTAAGCACTTTAAAAACAGGACTCTGTGATGCTCAATACCGAACATGCTAACTTTCCCCGTGCGGGATTCTTTCGCCGCTTAGGTGCTGCCGTTTACGATTCGCTGTTAGCCGTGGCCGTTTATATGGTTTCTGGCGCTGTGGGCTTTGGCATTTTCTACGGCCTTACCGCTTCTGGATTGGCTGGCATGAATGGCTTTGAGCATGTCTCTGACGCGCTCAATGGCACACCGATTTACCATGGTATTTATCAACTCTGGCTCGTCTTGTGTGTCGGCACTTTCTACGCCTTATTCTGGAGTAAGGGCGGTCAAACCTTAGGGATGCGCGCTTGGCGGCTTAAGATCCAACATCCAAACGGCCAAAACTTAAGCATGATCACAGCTTATGCGCGTATTGTTTGGTCACTGCTCGGCATTGGTAATCTGTGGATCCTCATCAATGGCAACAAGCTTGCCCTGCAAGATAGTATGACCCGCTCAGAAGTGGTTGTATTGTCTAAAGAAGCCAATCAAATGCGTAACTGGCACGGGGCATAAGTTTATTCTTAAGTAAATCCGAAATACAAAAAACGACGCAAAAGCGTCGTTTTTTTATGAGCTATTTTTTAGGGACTGTTCTTATAAACTATTCTTATAGACTAAATGGGAAGTAATAAGATAAGTATCATCGCCGGATAAAGTAGAAGGCAACGCCGGTAAACAGCAAGCTTGGTGCCACAGCCCCCACATAGGCAGGTAACTCATACACTATGCTCATAGGACCGAAAATCTCGTTACTGATATAAAAGCTGAAACCCGCCACAACCCCGAGCAATACCCGCGCGCCCATAGTCACAGTTCGCAGCGGCCCAAATACAAACGACAGAGCCACTAACATCATCACAGCGACCGTCACTGGCTGCATCACCTTGCGCCACAGCGCCAATTCATAGCGGCTAGGATCTTGGCTGTTGGTTTTAAGGTAATCGAGATAACCGACCAGACCGCGGATAGATAACGCCTCAGGTTTAATCGAAACTACACTGAGCTTATCCGGCGTTAAACTCGACTGCCATTGGTCTTCTTCCAGATATTCAAGCACGACTTTCTCATAGCTTAAATCAGTACGTTTGACGTCGAATAAACGCCAACGGTCTTGGGAAAACACCGCGCGGTCCGCATGCACAACGTTGGTGAGCTTAAGTTCGCTATTGAACTTATAAAGCGTAATATTGTTGAGTTTATTGATGTTTTCAACTTCACCAATGTTCACGAACAAATCACCGTCCTTTGCCCAAATGCCGCGATGGGACTTAATTAAACTCCCGCCTGAGAGTTTAATGGCTTGCAACTCATTGGCCTTTTGCTCGGCAATCGGTGCGCCCCACTCACCTAACACCATCACCAGCAACATCAAGGGCACAGCGGTTTTCATCGCCGACATAGTGATCTGCAAACGTGACATGCCAGAAGCTTGCATCACTACAAGTTCAGAGTTCGATGCCAGCATTCCCATGCCAATCAAGGCGCCCAGCAGCACGGCCATAGGGAAAAACATTTCGATATCCCGTGGCACTAAAAACAACACATAGATGCCCGCATCCATCATGCTGTAGGTGCCACGGCCGACTAAGCGCAGCTGGTCAACCCATTTAATGATGCCCGACAAGCCTGTCAACACCAGCAAACACAGCGCTGAAGTGCTTAACAATACTCTGGCGATATAAAGGTCTAATATCTTCATGCCGCCACCTTCTTATGGGCAAACAGAGCCGATATACGACTGAACATAGGTCTATCTTTACCGAGTAAGAACAGCCCCATCAAAAGCGCCGAAATATGGATCCACCACATACCAAGATACAAAGGGATAATCTCATCTTGCAATGCCTTACGTCCGGCGACCATGAGGCCAAAATAGCCAAGGTACAAGAGTATTGCGGGGAACATTTTAGCGAACTTACCTTGACGCACATTTACCCGCGCGAGTGGTACCGCGATCAAGGTCATGATCGGAATCGCCAGCGGAATGGCAAGACGCCAATGGAATTCGGCAACGGCTTCTGCACCTTCGATTTTCACGAGTTCATCGACAGGCAGTGCAGATAATTTACGGCGACGCTCGTCGACTTGCTGCTCTTTAATTTGCATTTTATAACCACCAAATTCGATCATTTGGTAGTCCTTCGCCTTAGGGCTGCCTTGATAACGCACGCCATCATTGAGGTTTAATTGCTGTGCGCCAGTACTATCTTCCTGCACTCGCCCGCCTTTAGCGACCACCACATTGGTGACACCCGTTTCATCATCAGGGTCTGGCAACTGGGCCACAAACACTTTATCTAACTCGTTATCTTTACCAATACGTTCTACAAATAATACCGCGCGGCCATTAGGGCTCGCCTGAAAACGCCCTTGTACTAAGGCCGCAAGCCCGGCTTCGGACTGGGCTTTTTCGAGCACTTGGTTTTGCTGCTCTTCTGCCCAAGGGGCAACATAAAGGGATAAATAGCCGGTAAACAACATATTGATCACGGCAAGAATCAGCGTCACGCGGGTGACATACCACTCACTGACCCCAACACCGTGGAGAATGACCATCTCATTTTCGGAATACATACGGCCGTGGGCCAGTAAAATCCCCAAGAACAAACTTAACGGCAGGACTAAGATCACCAGATAAGGCAAGTTAAGCCCAATCAGAGTCATGATTAAAGAGGCGGGAAAATCGCCGTCGGAGGCATCGGCCAGTATACGCACGAAATGCTGGCTAATAAAAATAGTTAACAGCACTAAAAGTACCGCAATTTGTGCCTTTAAAACTTCTCGAATAAGGTATTTAAATACAATCACAGGCAGGATCCGGTCTCTAAACTTATCTTTTTGCTGGTAACAGACTAACTTTCATGTAAACTGTTTACTTTTGATAGTTTTCTGACCAGCTTCAGGGGTTCTAGGTAAACTTAATGTCACGAAATGCGTGACTCAAGCGCCGAGAATAAATCACCTTTGGAGTAATAACTTAGGCCCTTTTCGGGACAAGCAGACATTATCCAATAAATATAAAAATTTGTCTTTAAGAATCTAGGAGTGCTCATGGAGTTTAGCGTAAAGAGCGGTAGCCCCGAAAAACAACGCTCAGCCTGTATCGTGGTCGGTGTTTATGAACCCCGTCGTCTGTCGGGTATCGCGGAGCAATTAGATAAAATTAGCGAAGGTTATATCAGTAACCTACTGCGTCGCGGCGATCTGGAAGGTAAACCTGGCCAGATGTTGTTGCTGCACCATGTTCCTAACGTATTGAGTGAACGTGTATTATTAGTGGGTTGTGGCAAAGAACGAGAACTAGACGAACGCCAATACAAACAAATCATCACTAAGACAATCAACACCCTTAACGAAACAGGTTCAATGGAAGCGGTTTGCTTCTTGACTGAACTGCACGTGAAAGGACGCGATACTTATTGGAAAGTACGTCAGGCGGTTGAAACCACCAATAGCAGTCTTTACAGCTTTGATGCCCTGAAGACCCGCAAAGGTGAAACTCGCCGTCCACTGCGTAAATTAGTGTTCAATGTCCCCACTCGCCGTGAGTTAACCTTAGGTGAGCGCGCTATTGAGCATGGTATGGCAGTGTCTGCCGGCATGCACTTATGTCGCGATGTGGCCAACATGCCACCGAACATCTGTAATCCAGCCTATTTAGCTTCTCAAGCTCGCCAAATGGCTGAAGTACACGACACACTGCATGTCACCACTATCGGTGAAGAGCAAATGGCCAAACTGGGCATGAACTCATACCTTGCAGTCGGTCGCGCCAGTGCCAACGAATCCATCATGACTGTGATGGAATACAAGGGCGCTGTCGATAGCACTGAAAAACCCATCGTATTAGTCGGTAAAGGGTTAACCTTCGACTCGGGTGGTATTTCATTGAAACCAGGCGAAGCCATGGACGAAATGAAGTACGACATGGGCGGCGCAGCGGGTGTTATCGGCACCATGAAAGCCATTTGTGACATGAAGTTACCTATCAACGTTGTGGGTATTCTTGCTGGCTGTGAAAACATGCCATCGGGTAATGCTTACCGTCCAGGTGACATTCTGACCACTATGTCAGGCCAAACCGTTGAAGTGTTAAATACCGATGCAGAAGGCCGTCTAGTTCTGTGTGACGTGTTGACCTATGTTGAGCGTTTCGATCCTGAATTGGTTATCGATACAGCGACTCTGACTGGCGCATGTGTGATTGCCCTTGGTAAACACGCATCGGGTCTGTTCTCATCGCATAACCCACTGGCACACGAGCTATTAAGTGCAGGTGAGCAAAGTGGTGACCGCGCATGGCGCATGCCATTGTGGGATGAGTATCAAGATATGCTCGACAGTCCATTTGCTGACATGACCAACTTAGGTGGTCGTCCAGCAGGTGCTATCACAGCAGCATGTTTCCTCTCGCGCTTTGCTAAAAAGTACAACTGGGCTCACTTAGACGTTGCGGGTACAGCTTGGAATAGCGGTGCTAACAAAGGTTCTACTGGTCGTCCAGTGCCACTATTGACTCAGTTCCTGATCAATCGTGCTGGCGTTGAACTCGGCGAATAAGATTATTCAGCTTTAATTTGACTCACTCAAACAAAAGACTGGTATCGCTCTAAGAGACTTGAACGTTTTCAAAAAAAGCCAGTGACATTCAGTCGCTGGCTTTTTATATGTCATTATTTCCCCAAATACAGGCTTAACTGCCATGTCTGCAATACAGAACTAATCTCCCTAATCACTAACTCATTTGCCTTGATATAAAACAGTATTTTAAGCCCGATGACTTAAGTTTGAGGCTATAAAACAATAACCGCATAATGAGTTCATCAGCATAAAAGGCTTCCCCCCTTATTCGCAACTTGCGAACCACAGTATTAGCAATAATACTTAATGTTCGCGCGGCGAAGCACTACCACTAGACTCCATAACTATCAGGACGAAATCACGACATTCAAACTGGGCACTGAACGCTCATTAATGGAAGAGTCTGCTAATTGCTGAATGCATTACAGGTGATCTCATGAGCGATAAACCAATAAACGATCTGCATATCATCCAACGCCTACGTAGCCAGATTGAGCAATTAGAAAATCTCGAGAAACGCATTAATACCCTTGAACAAGAACGCTCTACGCTTACTCACACGACTGAGTGCCTACAAGCAGAGTTAATCCGTCATCAGCAAATTAAAGCAGACTGGGAGTGGTTTTTTGAAAACTCACTCGATTTACTCTGCATTGCGGCACTTGATGGTTACTTTAAAAGAGTTAATCCTGCTTTTGCGGCGACACTAGGTTTCACTCAAAACGAATTATTAGCCAAACCTATTACTGAGCTTATTCACCCGGATGACCGAGAGATTACAGTGCAAGCCTTACAAGGTTTAGGTTCTGGCCAAGATTGCATTAATTTTGAAAACCGCTATATCGATAATCAAGGTCAGTGGCACTGGCTCTCTTGGCGCTGCCCCGCACTGAGCGAGAACACGAGCCAACTCTACGCCATTGCACGTGATGTTACCGATTATAAACGCAGCGCCGCTGAAATTATGTATCAAGCCACCCACGACCCGTTAACCGACTTGTATAATAGAGCCGCATTCGACAATGAACTAAATAATTGCTTGCTCAGGGCACAACGCCACCCAACCAACCATGTCGCCTTGTTGCTGATCGATTTAGACGATTTTAAACAAGTTAATGATAACTATGGCCATCAAACTGGTGATCAGTTACTGCAAGCATTGGCACAACGATTTAAAAACATGCAACGGAAAAATGATTATGTGTGTCGCTTAGGTGGGGATGAATTTGCTTGGTTGGCCGAAGCCAATAACATTATCGCCGTAGAAGCCCTATTAGCCCGTATCCTAGCAGAGTTACAAAAACCAGTACCTTTAGAAAAGGTGACCCTCAAGGTGAGTTGTAGCATAGGAGCATCACTCTTCCCCAACTTAGCCCAGGATGCTAAAACCCTATTTCATCAAGCTGATAGCAGCATGTATCAAATTAAGCGCAGTGGTAAAGGTGGTTGTTTCATTTATCACTCATCTATTGATGCATAACCGACTTACATGCTAGACAGTGTCCACTCTCAGAGCCTAGATGGTAGTAATCGAGACAGAGACCTGTAATGGTCACAAGCATTTTCAATCTGTCTCTGTCGCAAATACACTGAAATAAAAACAAGTCAGCTAAGCTTGCTCACACTCTAGCATTAGGCCAATACTGCACCATTAACCCCTAGCAACTTTTAGTGTAAACTGCTCCTTTCGTTCGCCACTAAAACAAGTGAAGCAAGGCATTGAAATCATGACTCAAGTGCTGTTTTATCTCATGCCGCCAGTGGCATCACCTGCCAAGGCCAAGGTTGATTCACCTGTTGCAACCGCGAATGCAAACCCTGCGCTTTGCGAGATGCATCTTCTGGCATGCCAACTGGCGCAGCAGGCTTTTGTGAAACAACAATGGGTCTATATCCATTGCCAAGATAAGCAGCAAGCCCATGCGATTGATGAACTTTTATGGCAGTTTGAGCCAAGTGCTTTTGTGCCACATAACCTCAAAGGTGAAGGCCCGATGACGGGATCGCCGGTTGAAATTGGTTTTGATCGCCTCGGCGCCAACAAAAGTCGCCAAGTTCTGATTAATCTTGCAGACCAAGCGCCCCCATTTGCGGTAAACTTTGGCCACATTATCGATTTTGTTGCCAATGACGATCAGCATAAAGCGGTCGCTCGCGAACGTTATCGACAGTATCGCGGCTTAGGGGTCAATTTACAGACCCAAGACTTAGCAACACATCCACTTAATTAGTTTGAGACAGACACGTTCCCATGGAAAAAACATACGATCCGCAGTCCATCGAGCAAACTCTTTACCAAAACTGGGAAGAGCAAGGTTACTTCAAGCCACACGGCGATGAATCCCAAGGTAATTATTGCATCATGATCCCGCCACCAAACGTGACGGGCAGCTTGCACATGGGCCACGCCTTCCAAGACACCATTATGGATACTTTGACCCGTTACCAACGGATGAAAGGCAAAAATACCCTATGGCAAGTCGGTACTGACCATGCGGGTATCGCCACCCAAATGTTGGTTGAGCGTAAGCTTGAAGCCGAAGAAGGCAAAAATCGCCATGACTTAGGTCGCGATGCCTTTATGGATAAAGTGTGGGAATGGAAAGCGCAATCGGGCGGCACTATCACTAAGCAGCTACGTCGTATGGGCGCTTCTGTTGATTGGGACCGCGAGCGTTTCACTATGGACGAAGGCTTGTCCAAGGCAGTACAAGAAGTGTTTGTACGTCTGTACGAAGACGAGTTGATTTATCGCGGTAAGCGTTTGGTCAACTGGGATCCAAAGCTGCACACGGCTATCTCTGATTTAGAAGTAGAAAGCAAAGAAAAACAGGGCCACATGTGGCATCTGCGTTATCCACTGGCCGACGGTGAACTGACTGCCGATGGTAAAGACTATTTAGAAGTCGCTACCACGCGTCCAGAAACTATGCTCGGCGACAGTGCTGTTGCAGTGCATCCCGATGATGAACGCTATCAAGCACTGGTCGGTAAGTTTATTCTGTTGCCGATTGTTAACCGCCGCATTCCTATCGTGGCTGACGATTACGTCGACATGGCCTTTGGTACAGGTTGCGTGAAGATCACCCCAGCCCATGACTTTAACGACTATGAAGTCGGTAAACGTCACAACCTGCCAATGTTCAACGTGCTGACCTTAGATGCCGCCATTCGTGCAAGTGCCGAAGTGGTGAACTCTGACGGTACCTTTAACAAAACGCTCGATGGCAGCCTGCCTGAACGTTTTGCCGGACTTGACCGTTTTAAAGCCCGCGATGCTATTGTCGCCGAATTTGACACCTTAGGTCTGCTCGAGAAAATCGCGCCTCATGCCTTGAAAGTGCCTTACGGCGATCGTTCAGGTGTGGTTATCGAGCCAATGCTGACCGACCAATGGTATGTGGCTGTTGCGCCAATGGCGAAAACCGCTATCGAAGCCGTTGAAAATGGCAGCATTAAATTTGTGCCGCAGCAATACGAGAACATGTACTTCTCGTGGATGCGTGACATTCAAGACTGGTGTATTTCGCGTCAATTGTGGTGGGGTCACCGCATCCCTGCATGGTACGACGAAAACGGCAAAGTCTATGTCGGCCGCAACGAAGCCGACGTCCGTGCTAAGCACAATATCGCTGACTCAATGACCTTACGCCAAGACGAAGACGTACTGGACACTTGGTTCAGCTCAGCCCTGTGGACGTTCTCAACCTTAGGCTGGCCTGACAATTTAGAAGATTTAAAAACCTTCCACCCAACCGACGTGTTGGTGACAGGTTTTGACATCATCTTCTTCTGGGTTGCCCGTATGATCATGATGACCATGCACTTCATCAAAGATGAAGACGGCAAGCCACAAGTCCCGTTCAAAACTGTCTACGTGACCGGCCTTATCCGCGATGAAGCGGGTAACAAGATGTCAAAATCTAAGGGTAACGTACTCGATCCATTAGACATGATCGACGGTATCGGCCTTGAAGATTTAGTTGAAAAACGTACCGGCAACATGATGCAGCCACAACTGGCAGCCAAGATTGAAAAGAGCACTCGCAAAGAATTTGCCGACGGTATCGAAGCCCACGGCACAGATGCACTGCGCTTTACGCTTGCGGCAATGGCATCAACGGGTCGTGACATCAACTGGGACATGAAGCGCTTAGACGGTTACCGTAGCTTCTGTAACAAGTTATGGAACGCCTCACGCTACGTGCTGATGAACACAGAAGATCAAGATTGTGGCCCTGGTTCTCCAGAGCACAAAGGCGGTGAAATGGAACTGTCGTTGGCCGATCGCTGGATTATTGGCTTGTTCAATCAAACCGTTAAGACCTTTGACGATCACATGACAGCCTACCGTTTCGACTTAGCAGCCAATACCCTGTATGAGTTCACTTGGAACCAGTTCTGTGACTGGTACTTAGAATTAACTAAACCGGTATTGCAAAATGGCAGCGAAGCGCAAATGCGCGGCACCCGTCACACCTTAGTGACAGTGCTCGAAGCGATGCAACGCCTGATGCACCCTATGATGCCGTATATCACTGAAACCATCTGGCAGCGCGTTAAACCGTTAGCTGGTGTCGCTGGTGATACCATCATGCTGGCACCGTTCCCAACATTTGATGCCGCTAAAGTCGATAGCGCAGCAATGGCCGATTTAGAATGGGTTAAGCAAGTGATCGTCGCTGTGCGTAACATTCGCGCCGAACTGAACATTGCCCCATCTAAGCCGCTAAATGCCCTACTTCGTGGTGTTAGCGCGCAGGATAAAGCCCGTGTTGAAGCCAACCAAACCTTCTTCACCACACTTGCCCGCTTAGAAAGCATGACCATTTTAGCCGATGGCGAAACTGCGCCTATGTCGACCACTGGTTTGATTGGCGAAATGGAGCTGCTGATCCCTATGGCAGGCTTAATCGATGTCGCCGCCGAAATGGTCCGTATCGACAAACAGCTTGAAAAACTCGGTCAAGAGATCGCTCGCATCGAAGGCAAATTGTCGAACCAAGGTTTTGTGGCAAAAGCTCCAGCCGAGGTTATCGACAAAGAGCGTGCTAAGATGACAGATCTGAAACGTGACATGGACAAGCTCAACGAGCAAAAATTAGAATTCGCTAAGTTAGAAGCTTAAGCTTCTCATTTGCTCTGATTCACTTGTTATGATTGGTTCTAACTGAATGAAGGGCAGCCACTAGGCTGCCCTTCTTATATCTATGTTAAATACAAAAATTAGTCGCTTACTGTTAAATTCATATATAGCCAAATCTTTCTTAGACAATGACTGGCTTAATACTAAAACCATCTAGATTAGTGTTGTTGTTAAACCGACATCAATTTTCATACAAATAACTTGTTACGTTTAGTCATCTTATCCAGACAAAAACTGACAAAAATGCTTCTAGTACATCAAGTTAATTTGTGTACAATAGAAGCGCAATGTCACACTTCGACGCTAATTTGTGAGAATACGATGAAAAAATTACTACTTACTCTCGTTGCCAGTACTCTATTGGCTTCAGCTGCACAGGCACACAATTTCGAAGATTCTAAAGATGCGATTGAATACCGCCAATCTGCATTTGGTCTTATTGCTTATAACTTCGGCGATATGGCTGCCATGATGAAAGGCAAAAAACCTTTCGAAGCGGAAACCTTCGCAATGCGCGCAACGAATGTTGCTGCATTATCAAAAATTCCTTTCGAAGGTTTTATTGATGGCTCAGACAAAGGCGACACTGAAGCCTTAGCCAAAGTTTGGCAAGACAGAGCTGATTTCGATGCAAAAATGAAAACTTTCCAAGAGAATGCCGCCATTCTTGCTACTATTGCTCAAAAAGGTGATCAAGCTGAAATCAAGCAAGCCTTTATGAATACAGGAAAAAGCTGTAAAGGTTGTCACGACGTTTATAAGAAAGACTAGTTCTATTTAGTTTTTCGTCCATCAAAAAGCCTGCTAATTAGCAGGCTTTTTGTTACTCAAACACTCTGCGTAAAACTATAGCACTTGCACTATCGGCCACATTAAATACACAAAGACCACAGCCGCTAATACAGCCAGCAGCACTAAGGCAAGCCACTCTGACTTGAATGTAAGATCACGATTCACGCTTGATGACAGTGCCACCTTAGAGACCTTCTTGTAGCCACTGAGCATAGCACCAACTAACTTATCGCCCTTGATAGCATGGATAACCACTGCCAGTACATGAATGGCACTCAGCGCTAGGATAAGGTTAAAGTTCATCTTATGTAGCCAAGTCAAAAACCCACTGGTATCTGAACTGACATAACTATAGAGCGGACCTTCGGTAAAAATATCATCAGTCGCAAAAAGGCCTGTGACTAATTGCAGGCTAATGATCCCAATCAGTGCGACAACCATGTAGCCACCAATAGGATTGTGCCCCAGCACAACGGACATTCCCTTAGTTTTGATTGCTTTCAAGTAGTCGAGCACAACCTTAGGGTGATGAACAAAGTGGCTAAACCTTGCCGTATCGCTACCAATGATCCCCCAAAGGATCCTAAATCCAATGAGGATCAGCAAACTATAAGCAAAAATTTGATGCCACTGCATTTCGCCAGCGTCAGCACTCCACCATAAAAGTGCCAACAGACACACCATGCCCCAATGGAAAATTCGCGTGGGTAAATCCCAGACCTTAATCTTAACGTGTTCAATATTCATAAAATGGGCAAACTCAAAGTGAACGAATGAAATAAGTTGAGGTATTTTATCGGGATTTAGGATGAAACTTAAAGTAAATATAAGTAAATAAGGGCAAAGACTGCGGAGTTATCCCATCGAATATGACCCGATTTAGCAGGCAATACAAGGCTTTTTGGCCAGGAATTATTGATATTTGTCTAAGTGATCAAATATCCAACGAACAGTAACTAACTGGCACAAAAATGTGATCTAGATCTCGTTTTATAGTGCAGACCTTGGTAATCTGAAATCCAAGGAAACAACAGAAGGTTCGAAATATGCTAAAGATTACTAGCAAGCAACTTGAAGTCACATCTCCTATTCGCGAACGTATTGAAAGCCGTTTCGAAAAACTTTCAAGGCATGATGTGCAAATGATAAATCCCCATGTAATCATTACGGAGGAGAAACCTGGTTTCAAAATTGAAGCATCGGTTGGCATCCCAAATGGAGAACTCTTCGCTCAAGCAAAACATGAAAATTTATATACTGCGATTAACGCTATGGGCCAAAAATTAGAGAAGCAGCTCAATCGCATAACACACAAACCGGAAGCACAACGTTCCACATCATTAACACCGACTAATAATATTGTTGAAGTTGACGACGAGTACGAGGAGGAAGATGCGGCATAATTTAAGTTTAGTGAGTGCGAGAAACGCATCACTTTGAGAGCAATAAAGTAGAAATATTTAATCAGATCACAGTTTTTACAAAAGCTTAGTGCAATCATTTTAATGATGAAAAAAACAGTTCGTTTGACTAAATACCTACTACACTTTACAAAGTGACAGCAAGAATCGAAGTGGTGCGAATTTAAATCGTTTCAAATGTTGATTTACTTTAATTTTTCATTTACATATATTGATTAAAAGATATTATTTATAAATAACGTTACTGGATATAACTAAGGAGCACGACCAATCCAACCCATATAGTTTTAAGTACTAAGATTTTAAGCTCAAAGGGTTTTAAGTTCTAAAATTTGTTGTTAATGATTAATTTTACTTATAATTTTCACGTTCAAAAGCTCAACGTTATACTTTCAACTAGGTTCCACTTTCAATAGTAAGTTAGGAAAGGAGGCAACGCAAAGCGAACAATTTGATAATATTGATATTGTTGATATTAGTTACAATCAAGTATGTTGGCATTCACTAAAGTAGTGCTCAATTTTGACCGAATAACAGGATGACCACTAGAAACAGGCGGCATTGCTCAATACCAGAGTAAACATAAGGAGCCGAGTACAGCGCAACGAGTACATTAGCGAAACCTTTAACTATCCAATTTTTTATATCCACAATGGAGGCCCAGGTAAAAATAAACAAAAGTCACATTAGCAAAAGCTACATAACAAAAAGTGCTTATTATAAAACGGGTCGGCACCAATGTGTGCTAAACACTGAGACAAATGAGGTAACAACGGTCACGTTTTGTTAGATGAAGAGAGTCATATTTACACTGATATATTAGTTAGCGTTTTTAGCGTGTGATTTAATGTAAGTGTTTAATGTAAGTGTTTAATGTAAGTGCAATACGTTGGTTTTATTAAAAGTTATTAGTTTACTTAGTGTTATTTGTATAGTAAAAACTGTAAATCGTATAAATATTTTTATGTAATGTGTTAACTTTTACCGTTAGTTGAGTTTTGATATTTTATAGACACCTTAAATAATTTTTAATTATCAACTAAAAAGGAGGGCATCTAGACTTGACGAAAAATGCAATAACAGTAAATGAGAGTTTGTTATACGCTCCAAGTATTAACACGTTAGGTTTTAAAGTAAAAAGTAATAACGTAAGTAGCAAGACATAAACGCATGACAAGGCTAAGCTGTTTTTACAGCAATATGTACCTAGTACAACTAATGAGCCGTAAATCGTTTATTTTAAATGTTAGTTTTAGTTTTAGTTTTTAATGTTATAGAACCATGTAAGTGTTAATTGTTAAAATATAAGTGCAAGACATGTCAACGTAAGTTCGCTGGTACTCAAAAAGCATAGTTTCAATGTTATACACTATGCCGTATAAAGTACTTGTTAATGTTCATTGTAAATGCAAGTCGTTATCTAGTGAGTTGTTAACGTTTTACTGTTACACGTAAATGTAAGATAAACGAGTGTTTTACCTTGTCCCAAACTGACCATAAGGAGGATAAACTCGCTTGACCATATATTCATACTCAAACCAGCGCACCCTCGGGTGCGCTTTCTTTTTAGGCTGTCTGTGAGAAAGTTTTGATTGACAGCTAAGCCCTAGCCCTTTAGTTTTAAGACCATGAAAATGATAACAGCAGCTTTTTTTACTTTCTTTTTTACACCCCCACTCTAGGAGGCGGATTTACTGTGTAATAACGAAAGTAAAAATCCAAAGCCTCCCAACTGGGAGGCTTTTTTGTCTTAAACGATTGATAAAATACATGGCGGCAATTGAGGTCAGAATGCATACACCACAGCCTTTAAATCAAACCCGAGAGCAGATCACCAATCTGGATAATGAACTGCTGGCATTACTCGCAGAGCGCCGTCGCTTAAGTCTAGAAGTGGCCCGTAGTAAAGAAGTGGATGTCAGACCCATCAGAGATACTCAAAGGGAAAAAGAACTGCTCGCTAGACTGGTGAAAGAAGGCAGAGAAAAGGGATTAGATGCCCACTATGTTATCTCCCTTTACCAAAGTATCATTGAAGATTCAGTATTGAATCAACAAGCTTACCTTCACGGCCGTGCCAACCCAGAAACACAAAAACAGCAGTATTGTATCGCCTACCTCGGTGCACGAGGCTCTTACTCTTATCTCGCAGCAACCCGCTATTGCCAACGCCGCCAAGTTGAAATGCTGGACTTAGGTTGCCAAAGTTTCGACGAAATAGTGCAAGCCGTTGAGTCTGGGCATGCTGATTATGGTTTCCTGCCGATTGAGAACACTTCCTCGGGTTCAATCAACGAAGTCTATGATGTACTGCAGCACACCAGTCTATCGATCGTTGGTGAAACGACGATTGAAGTCAGCCATTGCCTACTAGGCAAAGCTGGCAGTAAATTAGCTGACATCAAAACTGTCTATGCCCACCCTCAGCCTATTAGCCAATGCAGCAGATATTTAAGTCAGCACAAAGACTTGAGACTGGAGTACTGCTCAAGCAGCGCAGAAGCGATGGACAAGGTGAATCAAAGCCCAGATAACAGCGCTGCAGCAATTGGTAGCGCCGAAGGTGGTGCACTCTATCAGCTAGAGTCTATAGAAGCGGGCTTAGCGAATCAGAAGATCAACCAAAGCCGCTTTATCGTTGTTGCCCGTAAAGCCGTCGCCGTGCCAGAGCAGTTACCCGCTAAGACCACATTGATTATGGCGACGGGCCAAAAAGCCGGTGCTTTAGTGGAAGCTCTGCTGGTTCTGAAGGCGCATCAGTTAAACATGAGCAAACTAGAGTCACGCCCGATCCCAGGAACACCTTGGGAAGAGATGTTTTATTTGGATATCGACGCGAATATCTCCAGTGAATCTATGCAGGCGGGTTTAAAGCAACTTGAGCGGATCACTCGTTTTATCAAAGTATTAGGCTGTTATCCTTGTGAAACAGTCAAGCCCACGCAGCTGAGCAACAGCCAGTTACTGATTGAACCTAGCACCTCTAAGGATCAAGTCATCAGCGAGAATGGAGCAAATACCAGCCCTGTTCGATATAGCAAAGCCTATAAAGAGCAAGCTAGTGAGATCAACTGCGGTGCAATGACAATCGGTGCCGGGCATGTCGGTGCCATAGCGCAAATCACACTGAATAATGATATTTCACACTTAGCGTTATCGGCTTTCGAGCAGCAAGTGAAACAGCTTAAAGAAGCAGGATTCCAAGCGGTTCTGCTCAATAGCGTTAATCAAGTGGCTATGGCGGAAGTGACCCTAGCTAAACTGCGTCAAATCCTGCACCAATATGGTCTAGTGTGCATTATTGCCATAGAGCAAGAAGCCGATATGCCATTAGCCGTTCAGCACGCCGATATGCTGTTCTTGGCGGGTAAGCAAATGTTTAATCAAACCTTACTCATCCATGCTGGCACCTTACCTGTACCTTTAATACTTGAACGTAACGATATGGCAAGTTTTGAAGAATTACTCACGGCAACAGAAGTGATCTTAAGCCAAGGTAATCAGCAACTGATCCTGTGTGACTCTGGCATTAGAACCTTAAATAACGCCAATCTATCCTCACTCGATTTGGCGAGCCTGATCCAGATTAAAGCCACGAGTCATTTGCCCATTTTGATCAACCCTAGCTATGCCGTATCAGATGATGCCCTACTGGTTCAAACCCAAGGTATTAAGCAGCTTAAAGTAGATGGATTGATACTCAATTGTCCACTCGATAGCCATGATGACCATGAGTCGCTTAACTTAATTAGCGCTGTAGTGCGGGAATTATATCGGGCTAACTAAAGCTTTGATCTTGAGTGATTTAATCTTAACTGAAATGTGGTTAGTTCGAAGTGTATTCAGGGATAAATGAGACTTCTTTTATCCCTGATTGACTGAAATAAGCCTGCAAGTCAGCGTGATGACTAGCAGGCTTAATATTGTTTACTATCGCTGCCCAGTCATCCTTTATGCATTTTCAGAAGAGCCAACAGCCCTCGATGGTTCGGTAACCGCATTACTCCTGCGGATAAGCCCTGTCATAGTAGAGCCCTGCACTAGAATCGAAAATACGACGACGGCATAGGTCATCACTAACAACAACTCCCGCAGCTCCACACCACCAATAGCATCGATTACAATCCCCTCAGGTAAACTCATCGCCATCGCGAGTGCTAATCCTCCCCTTAAACCACCCCAAATCAGAATCGTCTCTGCATAGGGGTTGTAAGACTTAAACAACCTAAAGCCCAAATAAGGTAATAACACGCTCACGGCACGCGCCAATAATACCAATGGAATCGCCACAAACATAAACCACCACAACGGCGCTTTAAAAGTGACTAACAAAAGCAGTAAGCCGAGCAGTAGGAAGAGTAATGCATTAAAGAAGGATTCAATCAGCGACCAAAATGTCAGTAACTTCACTCGCTCGTGGCGGGCAAAAAACTTAGGCACACTGAAATTACCTATGATGATACCTGCACTCACCATAGCTAAAGGCCCAGAAACCCCAAACACTTCCGCCATCACATAGCCCGCGGTTGGGATCAGCAAAGTGACCAACATCAATTGCGTTTCTTCCTCGCAATAGCGGAAAAAATGATGTAGCAGAAAACCAAGAACGCCACCATAAATAACCCCGCCTACCGCCTCACGAATAAATAACTCAGAGATATGGACAAACGTCAGCGGTTCAGTGGAGAAGGATAATTGCGATATCGCCACAAAAATAACTAACCCTATGCCATCGTTAAATAAAGATTCACCTTCCACTTGGATAGCAATATCTTCCGGTGCGCCCATTTTCTTTAAGGTAGCCAAAACGGCGATGGGGTCGGTTGGCGAAATCAAGGCGCCAAACAGCAAGCAGTGGCTGAGTTGTAGCGGTAGACCCAACATAGGCGCGACCCAAAATAACAGTCCACCTATGATAAAGGTCGATAATAAAGTGCTGACAAAGGCGAGGATTAAAATCTCCCACTTCTGATGCCTCAGTATTTTTAAACGGATCTGCAATGCGCCGGCAAAGAGTAAAAAACCTAACATGCCATTGAGCAGCAAGGCTTGAAAATCGAGCTTCTCTAAGCCTGATACAAAATACAGATAAACATGTCCGCCTAAGGCCTTTCCCCCTAGGAGTAATAACAAACTCATACCTAAGGCGATAGCCGTAATGGCCACAGTTTCCTGCAATTTATGGACGCGTGAAGAGACAACCGAAGTGACTAGCGCCAAGGCGCAGAGGATACACAGAATTTGGTAACTGGACATAAGAGCCTCTAAATATCATCAATTTAGAGACTCTAGCACAAGTTTAGATTTCTAAACCATCCAATAGACTTAACCACCCTTTAATGATCCTGTGGCAAAACCAAATGATCCCAAAAAGATAAATCGAAAGACTGAGCCAAGTTAACGGCACGCAATAGCCAAGCACTAACAAGCCAAGAAAGGCAACATTAGAATGCCGTTGCCAACGCAAATGCGACGCCAATAATGGGTTTCCATGGGATTGACGTTGGGAAACATTAATGAACAAACTTAGCAGCACGGGAAGTAATAATAAGGGAAAGCCCGACATCAAGGCGTACAACAAATGCCCAAGAGAACGGTCTTCAATTTTTGCGGCATAAGTGGTTGTCATTGTCATTGAGAGACTCCAGCCAGACTAATGGACTGGGCGCAAACATCATACGCCCTTGTCATTAACCTTACGTTCTCACTGAGATAAGCGCAACTAAGGATTAGAAATATTTCCATCCATTTAAGAATAAGCATGATAAGCCCTATATAACTATCACTAATCAGCGCGCTAGAGTTTTAGTCTCACATCGGACGTTAACGTTGTAGAGCACGCCAGCACAAACCCCGCGTCAATTTCCGCAGAACTCAGCGTCATCACACTCGTTGATGTGGTTTCTCCCTCCAAGACTTGACACTTACACGCACCGCACACGCCCGAACGACAAGCCGCAATAATCGGTAATCCTTCAGACTCGATTCCCTCAAGTAAACTCTGCCCTTGTGTTAGCCTTGTGCTGCGATCGCCAATGGCTAAGTTAAAAAAAGGAAAAGTAAAAGCCCCTGCTTGCGGATTTTCATCTGTTTCAGACGACTTTGCTTGCATGAGCTGATTACGTGCGGCTTTCTCTGCGGTGGCAAAACTCTCATGGTGCAACCGACTCATATCAAAGTTGAGTTCGGCCAATAACGCTTTTACTGCCTGCATATAAGGCTCAGGCCCGCAGAGATACACCGTTCGCTCAGCAACATCAGGCACTAAGGTTTGCAGCATCTGTGCAGTTAATCGCCCTATATCAAAACTTATCTTTGGGGAGAATAAAAGTGATGCTGCCGCCGACTCCAGCGCATAACTGAGCTTAAACGCATTAAAGCGGTTCGCCATCGTCTCCAATGACGATTTAAAAATGATATCAGCGTCTGAGCGCGCGCTGTGCACAAAGGCAATATCGGCATCAATTTGAGTGTCAGTTAGATAACGCGACATCGAATACATGGGCGTAATGCCGCAACCGGCACTCAAAAACAAATATTTCTGCGCAGAGATATCAACTAAGTTAAATTGCCCCGTCGGTTGCAGTACGCGCACACGCTGGCCTGGCTGCAAGTGATCAATAAGATAATTAGACACCAGTCCACCCGCCACACGCTTAATCGTCACCATCAAGGAATAGGGTCTCGATGGTGATGACGACAAGGTATAACTGCGGCACACTTGCTCGCCGTTAATATCGAGCACAAAGGTCATAAACTGGCCGGGCTTATAGTCAAACTTCATCGGCTCGCCCACCTGAAAACGAAAACTCACCACATCGATAGTTTCATTCCAGCGTTCAACGCACACCAGCTCACTTAGCCCTGCTCCGATTTGCGCTGGCCCACCGTCTACTGGGTTAACACTTTTGGGTTTATGGAGCGCTTTCGCCCCTGCCATCACACTCAAATTTATCGCATTCATTACATTTTTACCTGCAACACACTGCGGTTTTAACCCTCGGAAAATCCGAAATTAAAACCGCAGTTAAGCAACCACTCATTGCTGATTTAAGCCACAATATTCAGAGGACTTCAGCAATGAGCACCGACTGATTTACGCCACGTTCAACATGGTCTTTAAATCGGCCTCAACTGTGGTGGTATTGCGTAAGCCAAACTTCTCCTCCAAAATTTTGGCGAGATTGGCGGTTAAAAATGCAGGTGGTGTTGGGCCTGTGCGAATGTTTTTCACACCGAGTGACAACAGTGTCAGTAACACCACAATGGCTTTTTGTTCGAACCAAGAGAGCACTAAACTCAATGGTAATTCATTGATATCACATTCGAATACTTCAGCTAACGCAATCGCTAACTGAATAGCTGAATAGGCATCGTTACACTGGCCCACATCGAGCAAGCGTGGGATACCGTTAATATCACCAAATTCGAGCTTATTGAATTTGTACTTACCGCAGCCTAGCGTCAGGATTATTGAATCCTTAGGTGTGGATTTAGCAAGTTCAGTAAAGTAGCTTCTGTCGGCCTTGTCACCATCGCAGCCGCCAACGAGGAAGAAGTGTTTAATCGCGCCACTTTTTACATTTTCAACCACAGCTGGCGCTGCCGCCATCAAGGCATTATGGGCAAAACCAATGGTGATAGTGTGGGGGATTTCATCGTAGATAAAGCCTTCTAATGCTAACGCTTTATCAATCACAGCCGAGAAATCATCGCCTTCGATATGCACCACACCAGGCCAACCCACTATGCTACGAGTAAAGATACGATCGCTATAACTGCCAACATTGGGGTCGATAATACAATTGGACGTCATCACCACAGCGCCAGGGAAATTGGCAAATTCTTGCTGTTGATTCTGCCAAGCACTGCCGTAATTACCGACAAGCTGTGGGTATTTTTTAAAGGCAGGATACGCCAGTGCGGGCAACATTTCGCCGTGGGTAAACACATTGATGCCCTTACCGACTGTCTGCTCAAGGATAAGCTCTAAATCCTTCATATCATGACCAGAGACTAAAATTGCCTTGCCCTTAACGGACTTAGTATTCACAACTGTTGGCTCTGGATGACCAAAGGCCTGAGTTTCACCCGCATCCAGCATGGCCATTATGCGGTAGTTCAACTGACCAATATCCATCGCAGTGGTAAATAGTTTATCGCCATCGACACTCGGCTCACCTAAGAAAGACATGATTTCATGGAAGCGCCCTGCAACATCGGCATCAGTCTGTCCCAACACGCGAGCATGTTCCATATAAGCAGCCGCGCCCTTAAGGCCATACAAGCACAATAGTCTTAACCCCATGATGTCTTCATGAACGTCATGCTTATCTTTATTCAGCAGTGCAATCGGTGCCTGCGCTAGCATTTCAATCTTACTGGTCCCCAGCACTAACTGAGCGACTTGCGGCACTTGCTCAACGGCAATACCCGCTTGTTCACAAGCCGCTTCGTAAGAAGCTTTTAACTGAGCACGATAATGAGCCGCCTGCTGGGTATAGGCCATAATGCGCTCGTCATCGAAATTTACGTTGGTGAGGGTCGCGAAAAAGGCTTTAGGCACAAAACTATCAATTTCAGCATCGATAATGCCCAGCTCGCGGGCTTTAACCGCATACACAGACACGCCTTGCAGCATATAAATCAACAAATCTTGCAGATCAGACGTTGCCGCCAACTTGCCGCACATACCTTGGGAATAACTACAACCATTGCCAGCGGGTGTACGAATGGTTTGCTCACACTGAATACAGAACATGGATAGACTCCTAATTTAAATTCATGCTTTATTTTTACATGTTTAAAACTAGTCTACCTAAACGCACCATAAGCGACAGTCATTTTTAGAATGAGATGCTAAATGTTAGAGAAAGATCACTTTAAGTGATCGCTAATATAAGCAATCAAACCTGCCAAAATCTCATAAAAAAACGCCCATCAATGATGGGCGTTTTAAAAAGTAACTTGTTATTTATTAATTGGTTTTCATATCATTTACCGATTGCAGCATAATACGACTTTCACGCTGAAATTGGGGAGCAAAATCCCCAAACCATTTAGCGACGGTTTGGAACTGCTTAATAAACTCGTCCCTGTCACCGCGTTTTAGCAGCTCCAACGCTTCACGGTAGTTATCTAAGTAATCGCCGATTGCATGTTGGCTATCTTGCTGAGCAAAAATAATATCGGCGTAAAGCTCTGGGCTTTGGGCGAATAATCGCCCTACCATAGCCAATTCTAAGCGGTAAATAGGCGAGCTAAATTGCAGTAAAGTATCAATATCTGCCTCTTCCTTGCACAGATTCAAACCATACACAAAGGTCGAAAAGTGACGCATTGCCTGCACTAACTGCATCGCACTGTCGTGACGTTCAGGCTCTGCTTCGACAATCCGCGCGCCCCATATTGCGATCTGCTCGAGTAACCATTGGTATTTATCAGGCTCACGTCCGTGGCACACCACCACGACTTGCTTCGCCAGACTGCCCACATCGGGACCAAACATAGGATGAAAACCTACAACCGGACCAGAATGCGCCTCAAGCATAGCGTTAACCGGCTCAGTCTTAATGGAGGTCAAATCTGCCAGAATGCAGTCTGCCGGTAATTGGCTCAGCTTTTCACGAATAAGCTCGCAAGTAATCGCAATCGGCACAGTCACTAACACCATTCCCGCATCGGCAAATAAGCTATCTGCTTGCTGCCAATCGTCTTTATCAAGCAACTCCACTTGGTAGCCTGATAGGGTCAGCATTTGTGAAAATAGTCCACCGAGTTGCCCTTTACCGCCGATAATCACCACAGATCCTAAATCTTTTTTAACCTGCTTAAAGCCAACATCTTTTTCATTGAGATAAGACTCACGCATCAAGCGGCGTAAAATATCCTCAATTAATTGCGGCGCAATCCCCATGTTTTTCGCTTCTTCGCGGCGTTTAGCGAGCATGGCGGCTTCACGCTGCGGTGCATAAATCGGTAAACCGGCGCCGTGTTTCACTGTGCCCACTTGCGCTACGAGATCCAAGCGCTTACGCAGTAAATGCAATAATTGCTGATCGACACCATCAATCAGGCCACGAAGATGTTCTAATTCGGCCGTTGTTTTTTCATTCATACTTGAGTCCATTAAGCTGTAGCAATTTACGCATTAGCTACTTTAAGCATATCGAAACGCGTTGGAAGTATTGAAGATAACTTCGCCGCGCCGTCACGTAAAATGGTTTCTGTTTTTTCCCAGTTAATACAGGAATCTGTCACAGATACACCATAAGCTAGCTCGCTTAATGGCTTATCACAGCTTTGATTGCCTTCATTTAAATGGCTTTCTAGCATAACGCCGATGATCGATTTATTGCCGTTATAAATCTGCTCGAACACATCTTCACACACAGGCTTTTGGCGGCTGTAGTCTTTGGATGAATTGCCATGGCTGCAATCGATGATCAAACGTGCATTCAGTTTAGCTTTGTGTAACTGCGCCTCACACTCAGCAACGCTCTTAGCATCGTAGTTGGGTGTTGCGCCGCCGCGTAAAATCACATGACCATCAGGGTTACCCGCGGTTTGCAATAACGCCACTTGGCCCTGCTGGTTTATGCCCATAAATCTGTGACTGCTGGCTGCCGATTTTAGCGCATTAATCGCCACATCGAGCTTACCATCGGTGCCATTTTTAAAGCCCACCGGCATAGACAGACCCGATGCCATTTCCCTATGGGTTTGCGATTCAGTAGTGCGAGCGCCAATGGCTGACCAGGTCACTAGCTCAGAAATGTACTGAGGACTGATAGGATCAAGCGCTTCAGTGGCGACTGGTAGCCCTAATTCGGCCAACCAAATCATCAGCTCACGGGCCATTTTCAGGCCTTTTTCGACATCGAAGGATTCATCCATATCGGGATCGTTGATCATGCCTTTCCAACCTACTGTAGTACGCGGCTTTTCAAAGTAGACTCGCATTAAGATGTAAAACTCATCACTGAGTTCATCGTGCAGAGTTTTAAGCCTTAAAGCGTATTCTTTTGCGGCGGCGATATCATGGATAGAGCAAGGGCCAGTGACGATCAATACTCGATTGTCGCGCTTGTGGACGATATCAGCCACGGTTTTGCGAGCATTAAGAATATAACGATAAGCATGCTCAGAGAGTGGCAAGGCATTTTTAAGCTCTTGCGGCGTGATTAAAACTTTCTCTGAACTAATGTGTACGTTGTTAATCGTATCTTGTTGCATGCTTACCACCTAAGACTTAGTGTTTAACCCAGTTGTCGAAGCAGGACTTCAAGTCAGCTTGGGCATTCATTTCGGATAAAAATAGCGTAAACCCATCGCAATGTACTTTCGTAATGCTACACCATTACAATCAGGCGACCACTATGCCTGTTCATTCCCATTAGATCAAGTATAAATACTCAAAAAACAGCAACAAAAAACCGCCACTAGGGCGGTTTTCTGTGCGAACACTACGTCTTTTTTTCTGTAGCGGTAACTATTACTTAGTTGCCAGCTTCTCACGGATACGTGCAGATTTACCTGAACGATCACGCAGATAGTACAGTTTGGCGCGACGAACGCGGCCACGACGCTTAACTTCAATGCTAGCGATCAGTGGGCTGTGCGTTTGGAAAGCACGCTCAACACCTTCGCCATTAGAGATTTTACGTACTGTGAATGCAGAGTGCAGACCACGGTTACGCTTAGCAATTACAACGCCTTCAAAAGCCTGTAACCGCTCTTTATCGCCTTCTTTAACACGAACCTGAACGACTACTGTATCACCAGCACCAAACGCAGGTACGTCTTGTTTCATTTGCTCATCGTTGAGCATTTTAATGATGTTGTTCATAACTTACTCCGTTCTAGAATTAACTGAGCTACGACTAAGCATGCTTGTTCATTGCTTCAACGAACTGCGCTAATAGAGTCGTTTGTTCGTCAGTCAGAGCTAGATTTTGCAATAATTCTGGCCGTCTCAGTAAAGTCCTACCAAGGCTTTGCTGTAAACGCCAGAGTCTAATTTGTTCGTGGTTGCCACTTAGCAGCACTGCTGGTACGTCAAGACCATCTAGGCTTTCAGGGCGAGTGTAATGTGGACAATCCAGTAAACCGTCGGAGAAAGAATCTTGCTCCGCCGAAGCTTGTTTTCCTAGCACGCCAGGAACCAATCTCGATACTGAATCTATCAGAGTCATCGCCGGTAATTCGCCGCCCGAAAGCACGTAATCACCTATCGACCACTCTTCATCCACTTCCGTTTGAATGATGCGTTCATCAATACCTTCGTATCGACCACAGACCAAAATCAAACGTGATGATTGAGCCAACTCAGTGACGCCTTGCTGATCCAGCTTGCGTCCTTGAGGTGACAAGTAAATCACCTTCGCACCTTCACCCGCTGCGGCTTTCGCTGCATGAATGGCATCACGCAAGGGTTGCACCATCATCAACATTCCGGGACCACCGCCGTAAGGCCTGTCATCTACCGTATTATGTCTATCATGGGTGAAATCACGGGGATTCCACGTGTGCAACTCGAGCAGGCCGTTTTTCACGGCTCGACCCGTAACTCCAAAGTCTGTCACGGCACGGAACATCTCTGGGAACAGGGTTATTACCCCTAACCACATCTGTTGTACCTCGACTTAGAAGTCAGGATCCCAATCCACTAAAATCTGTTTACCTTGCAGGTCCACCGTTTTGATGAACTGCTCAGGGACAAAGGGGATCATACGTTCCACTTTGCCGAAACTATCTTTAGCGTTGGCTTTAACGAGTAATACGTCGTTCGATCCTGTTTCCACGATCTGATCGACAATTCCCATGTTATAGCCAGTTGTATTGACCACTTCGCAACCGATGAGATCACGCCAGTAGAATTCATCTGCTGGCAAATCGTTCATCTGTTCCGGCAAAATCGCAATCTCACAATTTGTGAGCATTTGCGCTTGCTCCCGTGTTTCTACGCCATCAAGTAAGGCAACAACGGCCTTGCCTTGATAACGCCACTGGGTGACCTTTATTTCGCGCCACTCACCATTTTCTTTAATAAGCCAAGGCGAGTAGTCAAAGATACCTTCAACAGAATCGGTATAGGCGGTGATTTTCAGCCAACCTTTAATGCCATGACAGGAGCCTAATTTCCCCAGTACGACTGGCTGTTGGTTACTGCTCATCAATCTATACCTTAACGCTATTAAGCAGTTGCTTTACGAGCGTCTTTGATCAATTTTGCTACGCGTTCTGTAGCAGCTGCACCGTTAGAAACCCAGTGCTCAACGCGAGCTAGGTCTAAACGTAATGTTTCTTCTTGGCCACGGGCCAATGGGTTGAAGAAACCTACACGCTCAATGAAACGACCGTCACGAGCGTTACGGCTATCAGCAACAACGATGTTGTAAAATGGACGCTTTTTTGCGCCGCCACGAGCTAAACGAATGGTAACCATGCGTTTTCAATCCTCTAATGATTTGCTTTGAAGCAAAAATAAAAACTGGAACCCCGTGTTCGCGAAGAGTCCCAGATAGAAAGCCGGAAGATTTTACCTGAGTTTCCAACTAATGCAACCAAAGATGGCGATTATTACGCCTGCGTCCTTCGTTAGCGGTTCATTGTTACCAGAGTCAACCGACTGATAAAGTGCTAGGTTTAACTAAAAATGTCCGATTAACGACCTGGAAATTTCATTCCAGGCGGCATCATGCCACGCATTCCGCGCATCATTTTTTGCATGCCGCCCTTAGCAGACATTTTTTTCATCATCTTTTGCATCTGCGTAAACTGTTTCAATAAACGGTTTACGTCTTGGATTTGCGTGCCAGAACCCGCAGCAATACGACGCTTGCGTGAGCCCTTGATTAAATCAGGGTTCTTACGCTCTTTGGACGTCATCGAATTAATGATGGCTTCCATTTGGCCTGTCATTTTGCCGTCTTGGATTTGCGCTAAGGCTTCTGGGGGCAATTGACCTACACCGGGCAGTTTTTCCAGCATATTCATCATGCCGCCCATGTTTTTCATTTGCTGTAACTGCTCACGGAAATCTTCTAAATCGAAACTGCCACCCTGCTTCACTTTCGAAGCCAGTTTCATGGCCTTTTCTTTATCGACGCCGCGCTCAACTTCTTCGATCAGCGATAACACATCGCCCATACCCAAAATACGCGAAGCAATACGATCGGGATGGAACGGTTCTAACGCATCGGTTTTTTCACCGACACCGAGGAATTTAATTGGCTTGCCGGTAATATGGCGAATCGATAACGCAGCACCACCACGTGCATCACCATCGACTTTGGTTAAGATAACCCCTGTCAGTGGCAAAGCTTCGTTAAACGCCTTAGCCGTGTTCGCCGCATCTTGACCTGTCATAGCATCCACAACGAACAAGGTCTCAATAGGCTTGACCGCAGAGTGTAAGCCTTTGATCTCGTCCATCATGGCTTCGTCGACGTGCAGACGACCCGCGGTATCGAGGATCACCACATCGATGAACTTTAATTTAGCGTGGGCAATCGCCGCTTTCGCAATGTCGATTGGCTTTTGGCTAACGTCCGATGGGAAAAACTCCACAGCGACTTCTTGCGCTAATGTCTCAAGCTGTTTAATCGCCGCTGGGCGGTAAACGTCGGCACTAACCACCAATACCGATTTTTTATGGCGTTCGCGTAAAAATTTACCCAGTTTGGCCACACTGGTGGTTTTACCCGCACCTTGCAAACCCGCCATCATGATCACAGCAGGCGGCTGAGTGGCTAAATCTAAGGCTTCATTCGCCTCGCCCATGGATTTTTCAAGTTCACTTTGAACTATCTTAATGAAGGCTTGACCAGGGCTTAAGCTTTTAGAGACTTCTTGGCCAACGGCACGTTCTTTTACATTATTAACGAATTCGCGCACCACAGGCAGGGCAACATCGGCCTCCAGCAGTGCCATACGCACTTCGCGCAGGGTTTCCTTAACGTTTTCTTCAGTTAAGCGACCACGGCCACTGATATTTTTCAGTGTGCGTGACAGTCTGTCGGTTAGGTTCTCAAACATCGTCCTGTTCTATACCTTTAAGAATCTCGATTGATGGGCTGTATTATAACGATGCATGCGCATTATGCTACTGCTGCACCCATCTTGATTGTGGTTAAGTGTTTTACTTGCGCTGAGTCATGTTTTATTGTCGTTAACACACTATTTAACCCTAACAATAAGAATCTGCTAAATTTTGCAACTCATGTCACTGCCCATTTGCCGACAGCTCATGTTATTCTAGGGAAAATATTGATCTGTATGCCCCGTTTATAAGGCACCTTTAACTACACAAATAGGTTAATTACCCATGGTCATCTTTTCTGCCTCAGCCATGTTTTTTTATTGCATTGCATTGGTACTAGTGACGAGTCGATTGTTCCACCCCGACGGTCCGAATCGCCGCGCCGTCGCAGGCATAGCAGCCATTGCGGTCATTCTGCATGCTGCTGCATTATCCCAAGTGATTTTCACCACTGATGGGCAAAACTTTAGCCTGACGAACGTGATTTCCTTAGTGAACTGGATTATCGCCTTTACTTTTACAGTGTTGATGTTCAGGCTGAAGGTGATCGTCGTAGTGCCCGTGGTTTACGCCTGCTCTGTGCTCTCGGTGGCCCTGCTCTGGTTATTACCGCCTAAGTTCATCACGCATTTTGAGCTTTATCCTGAAGTATTAGCCCACGTCGTATTGTCACTCATGGCCTACAGTGCCCTGATGATAGCCGCCCTGTATGCGATACAACTGGCGATGATCCAAAATAAGCTGAAGAAAAAACAATTTATGCTGAGCCCAGGCATTCCGCCACTGATGACAGTTGAGAAACAACTTTATCATTTAGTGATTATCGGCGTTATCTTGCTCAGTTTATCACTCGCAACCGGCTTTATCTTTCTTGAAGACATGTTCGCCGATGGCAAAGGTCATAAGGCTATCCTGTCGATAATAGCTTGGTTTGTATACATTACTATGTTGTGGCAACAGTATTGGGTCGGCTGTAAAATTCGTACCGCAGTCATTTACACTTTGACTGGCGCCACCTTACTTTCGCTCGCTTATTTTGGCGCGCGCATTGTCAAAGAGTTAATCCTCAACTAAACATTTAAGTCGGCAAAGGCAGTTAATGCCGCTGCCGACTTGACACTTTTTTTAAATGTCGGTATTTACTTAAGTTTACTGGCCATATTGGAGCCTTTTTTGGACGCTATATCGACAAGCGCACTCCTGATCGTTTTACTAGTGCTTATCCTATTCTCTGCCTATTTCTCAGGCTCAGAAACCGCCATGATGACACTCAACCGTTACCGTCTACGCCACTTAGCCAGCAATGGCCATAAAGGGGCGATTAGAGCTTTGAAGTTGCTTGAGCGTCCTGACCGTTTGATTGGTTTGATCTTAATCGGCAATAACTTAGTCAATATTTTAGCATCGGCTATCGCCACTATTATTGGTATGCGCCTCTGGGGGGACTTAGGTGTCGCCATCGCTACCGGTGTGCTGACACTCGTTGTATTGGTATTTGCTGAAGTCACCCCCAAAACCATCGCCGCACTCAATCCCGAACGTATCGCCTTCCCCTCCAGCATACTGCTGCGCTGGTTGTTGATCCTATTAGCGCCCTTCGTGAAAGGCGTAAACCTCATCACGTCAGGCTTTTTACGTTTAATGGGAATTAAAACCGTCAATAGTAGCGATGCGTTAAGCCAAGAAGAGTTGCGCACTGTCGTACATGAAGCTGGGGCACTTATCCCCCAACGTCACCAAGAAATGCTGTTATCTATCCTAGATTTAGAGAAAGTCACCGTTGAAGACATTATGGTGCCGCGCTCAGATATCTACGGGATTAACGTCAATGACGAGTTTAAGGTCATCAATCGGCAGGTCATCCAAAGTCCACACACCCGAGTGTTAGTGTATCGCGACACAGTTGACGATGCGGTGGGCTTTATTCATTTGCGCGATGCCCTGCGATTACAATCGAAAGAGCAATTTAGTAAGTCATCTCTGCTGCGCGCAGTGAAAGAGCTCTATTTTGTGCCTGAAGGTACACCACTCAATGTGCAACTGGCTAACTTTCAACAGAACAAAGAGCGCATCGGCTTAGTGGTTGATGAATATGGCGATATTCAAGGTCTAGTGACGCTCGAAGATATTCTCGAAGAGATTGTCGGCGACTTTACTACTTCAATGTTAACCACGCCGAGTGAAGATATCAAAGTGCAGCAAGATGGCAGTTACTTAGTCGATGCCAGCATTACCATTCGCGATTTGAATAAAGAAATGAAGTGGAACTTCCCGACCGACGGCCCTAAAACCCTCAACGGTCTGATCCTAGAATACCTAGAGGAAATCCCATCTGCCAACACCAGTTTACGTTTAGCCGGTTATCCCTTAGAGATCATCGATGTAGCAGAAAATATGATTAAAACTGTGCGAATCATACCGCTGCACTATCACCCGCCCAGAGCTTAGCTTTCGATTTGCCCCATAAAAAATCGGCCGAACCACATACTAAAATGTCGTTCGGCCGACTGCTCCCCCGAGCAATACTTTTCCCAAGTGATGTAACGAGTTAAATCTTTTTCGCCTCCAATGCGCGACGCTTTTCAATCGCCATCGGCGTTATCTGGGCATTGAGCGCCTTTTCTAGGCCCAACATAAAATACACTTCCGCCATCAAGAAGAATGGCCCAATTAATAACTGATTCAAATCATCTACAAAGGCAGGCTTGGCTTTTTCATATTTATGGCCAATTAACTGGAACACCCAGCCCACCACAAATACCCCTAGGGCAAGCCAAGTGGCACCGGCAATATGCGCCGCCCATTCAGTTGTGAGCAGTACAGGAACCATAAATAAGATCAGCCCCATTGAGAGCCTTAAGTGTAAACGGACATAGTAGGCCGACACTAACACGCCGACAATCACGGCTAAACTGGTCTCACCCAGACTGCCAAGCGGAATACGTACAGTGGCCAGCAACAAGAAAGCAGACCAAATAATCAGTGGGATACCAATAAAATGGGTCTGAATATTACGCTGATTTAAATGCACACTTTTGTAGGTCGATAACTGCTCTGCGGCGGATTTCATGTCGGATTCCTCTTCATTTTCCCCTGCTTTTACCTGCGCCAAATTGCGAGGTGCGCAAGCCATAAACTAGCGCAAAACAATTAAGCTGAACAGCAAAAGTAAACGAATTGTTGCATTTACTTGTTTAGTACTTATTTTGATATCCATCCAGAAATGAAAAAAGGAACCCTGAGGTTCCTTTTTTACCGCCGACAGACACAAAACTCGGGTTTATTGAGACTCTATGATTACCGTCGCAATCGCATAGGATTTTTCATCGGCAATAGAGATATGCCCAACCGTCGCTTTAAGCTGCTGTAAGCGCGTAAGCGCCCCCTCGGTAAAGTGAATCGTCGGCGCACCATCCTCATTGTTGCCAATGTGAATATGCTGAAACGACACGCCGCGGCCAATGCCCGTACCGAGCGCTTTGGCTGCAGCTTCTTTTGCGGCAAAACGCTTGGCAAGATAACGGCTTGGCTGACTATGGCCAGTATAAATGGTCAACTCAGCCTCGGTCAGCACACGTTTCGCCAGCTTGTCGCCTGCGCGCGCCACATGCGCCTGAATACGCTCAATCTCGACGATATCTGTGCCTAGGCCAACAATCGCCATTATTCGCCTCGACGACCTTCAAGCATTAACACTTTCATGTCTTTCACTGCTGTCGCTAAACCGTCAATCGCGGCACGGGCGACAATCGCATGACCGATATTGAGTTCATATAACTCAGGAATCGCCGCAATCGGTTTCACGTTGTGATAATGCAGACCATGACCCGCGTTAACCACTAAACCTTTGCCATGGGCGTATTTGGCCATTTCGCTAATACGCGCTAACTCAGTGGCTTCTTGTGCTTCCGTTTTCGCATCGGCATAACAGCCAGTGTGGATTTCGATAAGCGGTGCGCCAGAGGCAACAGCGGCATCGATTTGGGTTTTATCGGCATCAATAAATAAGGAAACTTGAATGCCCTCAGCGGCTAAACGAGTAACCGCAGCAGTGATTTTATCTAACTGCCCCGCCACATCTAAACCGCCTTCAGTGGTGACTTCTTGACGTTTTTCTGGCACTAAACAAACATAGGTCGGCTTAATGTCACAGGCGATGTTAAGCATTTCTTCGGTAACAGCACATTCGAAATTCATGCGGGTTTTTAAGGTTTTCGCCAGCAGATATACATCGCGGTCTATGATATGGCGTCTGTCTTCACGCAAATGGATAGTGATACCATCGGCGCCCGCATGTTCAGCAACGGCGGCGGCATGCACAGGATCAGGATAACTGGTGCCACGCGCCTGACGCAGGGTAGCAATATGGTCGATATTCACGCCCAATAAGATACGGCTCATCGGGAACTCCTTAATGTTGAACGCTGATATTGCGGCTTATTGTACTTAGGCTTACACAAAAAAACAGGAGCTAGGGCGAATTATTCCCATCAATCTTGGTTGGCGTGGCAGCGCTGACAAACAATTGTCGACTCAGCAAAGGTTTAGTCCCAAGTAATGGCTTTAACAGGGAGCGCATCAATAACTTAGCGCTCAAAAAATGCACGTCAGCGAGTTGATTATCGTTAAGTGCCGTCAACATAGCACCTTGATAGGCGTTGCGAGCACGGGAGTTGAGCACAAATTGAAAGCCTAACTCAGGCACGAGCTGGTAATAATCTTCAGCAACGAGTGGTTCACCCTGAGTATCGCGGCTAAGCGAAGGCATAAAACCTACTTCCCGCAGCAGGGCGAGTTCAATATAGCGCAGTTGGGATTGACAAAACTTCGCTGCAAGGCCGACTAAGGCTTGATGATAAATGAGGAATAACTCTTCAGCATTGTGCTGCACAGACAAAGTGCGAACCAATAACTCATTGATATACATGCCAGCAAATAAACTTTGGCCCGATAGAGGCACAGCAGGTGCAGCGGCTTCGACTTGAGTTAAGGTTTTTAATTCAGACTTACCGCTAAATTCGAAGATCAGCGGTTGAAAGGGCTGGAGAATACTCTTGATAGAGCGCTTACCGCTGCCGGTTCGGGCAACCACATCGACCCGTCCAATGCCGTCAACTAAGAGGTTAACTAAGACACTGGACTCTCGATATGGGCGATGATGTAAAACGTAACCACGTTTCATCGGTAAGCGCGCTCGCTGGAATTAATGCTTAATCGTCGCCGTAACCTAAGCTACGTAGGGCGCGTTCATCATCGGCCCAACCAGATTTCACTTTCACCCACACTTCAAGGAAGACTTTATTATCAAACAAGGTTTCCATGTCTAAGCGGGCTTGAGTCGCAATAGTGCGAATACGTTCGCCCTTGCTACCGATCACCATACGTTTTTGACCTTCACGCTCAACGAGGATCAGGGCATTGATTTGATAAACGCCATTTTCCATCATCTTAAACTGTTCGATCTCAACCGTGGCATCATAGGGTAATTCATCACCTAGGAAGCGCATCAGTTTTTCACGCACAATTTCCGACGCCATAAAACGTTGCGAACGGTCAGTAACATAATCTTCAGGGAAGAAGAAAGGTCCCTCAGGAATCGATGCCGCTGCCAGCTCTAAAATGCGCTGGACGTTAGTGCCCTTGCTGGCTGAAATCGGCAAAATTTCATCGAAAGGATATTTTTTGGCGACTTCTTCCAAATATGGGAATAGTGATTCTTTGTCTTTGATATTATCGACTTTGTTGATCGCCAGAATCGTCTGACGTTCTTCACCGCCACGACGTAATTTGCTGAGCACCATTTCATCATCGGCGGTCCAGGTCATGCCATCAACCACAAAAATCACCATAGACACATCAGCAAGTGAACTGGCCGCAGCACGGTTCATCAAGCGATTAATCGCCCGCTGCTCTTCTATGTGCAAACCCGGTGTATCGATGAACACGATTTGCTTAGGACCATCGGTATGAATACCCATGATACGGTGGCGCGTCGTTTGCGGCTTTTTAGAAGTAATACTCACCTTTTGGCCAAGCAAACGGTTGATTAACGTCGATTTACCGACGTTAGGGCGACCAATAATCGCTACCATGCCGCAATAAGTGACATCGTAATGGGCCGACGGCGTTGGCGCGGCCGCATTCATCCTTGCCAGTAATTCATCTAAACTCGGCTCAGTTGCCGCTTTTGCAGCATCGATACCTGACAAGTCTGTTTTTTTGGTCATTTCTTTAGTAACTCCAATACTTGAGCGGCCGCGATTTGCTCGGCTTTACGGCGTGAACTCGCCACACCAATGACGCTTTGGCTCAAGTCTTCAATACGACATTCAACGGTAAATGTCTGATCGTGGGCATCGCCTTCTATGTTGATTACTTGGTAATCAGGCAGCGGCTTTTTAAACCCTTGTAAATGCTCTTGCAGTAAGGTTTTCGCGTCTTTTTGGCTGATCCCAGGTTGGATTTCTGCCAAACGTTCGGCATACCATTTCAGCAGTAATACACGGCAAACTTCGAGATCGGAATCAAGGTAAACGGCGCCAATAATGGCTTCAACCGCATCGGCAAGAATCGACTCGCGTCTAAATCCGCCACTTTTTAATTCACCAGGACCGAGATACAAATAATCGCCGAGCTTAAATTCTTGGGCGATGATAGTTAAGGTATCACCGCGCACTAAGGTGGCGCGCATCCGGCTTAAATCGCCTTCGGTCGCCTTCGGAAACTGATGATATAAGGCATCAGAAATCACAATAGATAAAATTGAATCACCTAAAAACTCTAAGCGTTCATTGTGTTTATTTGCCGCACTTCTGTGGGTCAGCGCTTGAGTCAACAGCTCAATATTCTCGAACTCATAACCTAAAGTACGACACAAACGTGGCAAATTTTTAATCGGTTCCATGCTATTTAATTCCACCTACACGCTCAAAACGCACACCGCTTGGCACCCAAGTTGGGAGGAAGTCGGCTTTTGAACGGTCAAATTCAAAACTAATCCAAATCGCTACCGCTTTACCGACCAGGTTTTCTTCTGGCACAAAGCCCCAGAAACGACTGTCGGTACTGTTATCGCGGTTATCACCCATGGCAAAATAATGGCCTTCAGGTACTAAAAACTCACCCGCAGGTAAATTACCTTCGCGCTTAAAATATCCCAGCATGTCGGGACGACTTGGGTTGATCAAAATATCGTGGGCAACCTCGCCCAGTTGCTCCGTGTAACGCAGTAATGGCACGCCATCTTGGCTATAATCACCACGGCTGATTTCAGTACGGGCGATAACTTGTGGTTCTGGGCAAGCTGTTTGCTCAACGCCACAGGCCTTCTGGATCATCAACTGCTTGTTACGGTAAATAATTCTATCACCCGGTAAACCGACAACACGTTTGATGTAGTCAATTTGCGGATTTTCAGGGTATTTAAACACGATCACATCACCGCGTTTTGGCTCGCCAGTTTCAACCAGTTTAGTGCGCCATACGGGATCTTTAAGCCCATAACTGAATTTCTCCACCAGAATGAAGTCGCCCACTAAGAGGGTAGGCATCATAGAACCCGATGGGATTTGAAATGGTTCATAAATGAATGAACGCAGGATCAACACAAAGGCAATCACAGGGAAAATAGAATGCGCGGTTTCGACTATGGTCGACTCACGGATGATTTGGTACTCAGCTTCTTCGGTTAACGTCGCTTGCGAGGCCTTGGCTAACGCTAAATTCTCACGACGCTTAGGGGCGAATGCGAGTACATCGACTAACCAAATAAGTCCCGAGATCAGGGTGATTAGCACTAGAATAATGGAAAAATACGCTGCCATTGCTTATTGAACTCCTGCTTTAAAATCATTTAAAGGTGCCTAACTCAGCGAATATCATACTTTAGTTAACTTACCGTATTCGACCTTGGTAAACCAAAGTGATAAACCAATACGATAACCTAACTAAAGCGCCGCAAACAGCGGCGCAATAGTCAACTAAATGGTCATTTCTATGCTAACGATTACTCGTTTAGCTTAAGTACCGCTAAGAATGCCTCCTGTGGCACCTCAACGTTACCCACTTGCTTCATCCGTTTCTTACCCTCTTTTTGTTTATTTAAGAGTTTTTTCTTACGAGAAACGTCGCCGCCATAACATTTAGCCGTTACATCTTTACGCAGGGCTTTCACGGTTGAACGGGCAATAATTTGACTGCCCACAGCCGCTTGAATCGCGATATCAAACATCTGACGCGGGATAAGCTCTTTCATCTTATCGACTAAGGCTAAACCACGGTGACGAATGTTGGATCTATGGATAACCATAGCCAAGGCATCGACTCTGTCGCCATTGATGAGAATATCTAAACGCACCATGTCAGCGGGATCGAAACGAATAAAGTTATATTCGAGTGACGCATAGCCACGGCTAGTGGATTTCAAACGGTCGAAGAAGTCCATGACCACCTCCGCCATTGGCAGATGATAAGTCACAGCCACTTGGTTACCGTGGTAAACCATGTTCACTTGCGTGCCACGTTTTTCAATACATAGGGTAATCACGTTACCTAAGTATTCTTTTGGCACTAAAATGTTGGCCTCAACAATCGGCTCACGCATTTCTTCGATGTTGTTAATCGCTGGCAAATCAGACGGGTTATCAACGTAAATCGTTTCACCGCTGGTCATCACCACTTCGTACACTACGGTTGGCGCAGTAGTGATCAACTCTAGGTTGTATTCACGCTCTAAACGCTCTTGGACGATTTCCATGTGCAGCAGGCCTAAATAGCCAATGCGGAAACCAAAACCGAGTGCCGATGAACTTTCAGGTTCAAAGAATAATGACGCATCGTTCAGGCTGAGTTTGTTCAGCGCATCACGGAAGTTTTCATATTCGTCGGTAGAAATCGGGAATACGCCAGCGTATACCTGTGGCTTCACTTTCTTAAAACCAGGTAACGGCTTTTCAGCACCATTTTTGGCTAAAGTTAACGTATCGCCCACGGGCGCGCCGTGAATTTCCTTCAAACCCGCAATCACAAAGCCGACTTCACCGGTTTTAAGTTCGGTTTTGTCAGTTTGTTTTGGAGTGAAAATACCGACGCGATCCGCAGTGTGGTTTTGCCCTGTAGACATGACCTTAAACTTGTCACCTTTTTTCAGGCTACCGTGTTTAATTCGCACTAACGACACTACGCCTAAGTAGTTATCAAACCAAGAATCGATGATCAAGGCTTGCAATGGTGCGTCAGGATCGCCTTCTGGCGGTGGAATTTTGGCAACAATGACTTCTAAAACCTCGTCGACACCGACACCAGTTTTAGCCGAACAACGCACAGCATCCATCGCATCGATACCAACGATATCTTCAATCTCGGCAGCAACACGTTCTGGATCGGCTTGTGGTAAGTCAATCTTGTTTAAAATTGGGACCACATCTAGATTCATATCCAGCGCGGTATAACAGTTTGCCAATGTCTGAGCTTCAACGCCCTGACCCGCATCAACCACCAGCAAAGCGCCTTCACAGGCTGCTAATGAGCGCGAGACCTCGTAGGAGAAGTCAACGTGACCTGGGGTATCAATAAAGTTGAGTTGATAGACTAGGCCATCTTTGGCTTTGTAATCCAAAGTGACACTTTGTGCCTTAATCGTAATACCACGCTCACGTTCTAGATCCATCGAATCTAAAACTTGAGCATCCATTTCACGGTCGGTTAAACCGCCACAAACCTGAATAAGACGATCTGATAGCGTCGATTTACCATGGTCGATATGGGCAATAATTGAGAAGTTTCTAATTTGTTTCATTATGCTGCAATGACTAATACTGAAAATGGATACGGTTCAAAGGAGCGAAATTGTACCTGATTGCGGTTTCAATACCAATCACATTCACTCCGACTTAAGACAGACAGATAAAACAACGCCCAAAACCGCAGTTAGCTGTTTTTTAATTAAAAATAAGGCACTGAAATTATTAAGTTAATTCTTGCAAATTGATGCTCATACCCAAATAGGCCAAAATCACAGGTTGAGCATCGACTTCTAAGCGTTTGGCCTGTTGCTTACCAAAAGACCATGCAAGCAAGGCACCAACGGCCGCAAAGCCCATGGCACCTAGGTTAGGATTAAACTCAAGTAACTGGCCTAAAAATTGTCCTAATGCTGCGCCAACAAACAAACCAAACAGCGGCATTAAATAGATTAATGCCGCCGCTTTGAGGATCACGCTCTCGGGAAGTCCTAATTTTAGTAACTCACCCGCCTCGCAGCGGCGGTCACTCTGGATCGAAAATTGCTGAGTTTTCGAGGAAAAAGCCTGAGCCACAGCAGAGGTCCCGCAAGACTCGCTATTACTGCAGCTCTTGCAGGTACTCTTAAGTTCGACTTCAACCGTCAACCAGCCTTGGCTATCACTGGCGACGACTCGGGCAATTTCTTCCATCATAATCGGCGTCCTATTCTAGCGTCAGACTTTTAGCTATGCGTGTTAGGGTTTCTGTCGGCACTTTACCCACAGCAACCACTTCGGCATTCCCCACTTTTTCTGAGACTAACGACAAGCCATTTCGGGTGATTAATTCTTCAGGCAATGGACTCGTCCCCGCCCGCGCCACATAAACTGAAATATTTGCCAGCCCATCGGTCAGTGCTATGTATTCCACCGCCTCATGGCTGCCAATCAATCTATGGTGATCACGCACGACCACAGTAAAACCTGCGGGTAACCAAGCAAATTGCCAGTTTTGACCGTCTTGGCGCTCGGCTTGATCGATAACTGCCGGCCATTCTTGCTTATAGGCTTCTTGCAAGATAGCTGGCGGCTCGCTGAGTTCGATGAGTTCAATCACCATGATCTGCTCAAGCAATTGCTTATCTTGAGTCAGCATGTCGTATCGCAGCGGCAGATAAGTTTCCATATCGAGCCAAATTTGAAAGCCATAACGGAATTCATCATTGGGCAACAGGCGGATCATTTGCCCAGGGCGCCCAGCAATACGGGTGCGACCACCAAGCACAAATTGATACCCCACTTCTAAATCCGCCATATTGGCAGAAAAAGCGGCAGGCCAAACACCTTGGATATGATTAGAAACAATACTGTATGCAGGCTCGTCGTGCTCAATAAAGGTGACACGATTGCCGACACGCACAGCATTTTTAGGTGGACCGTTAAGGTATTCTAGAAAGGCAACTTCTTGATTATTCACCTTACCGTGCAGGTAAACCAAAGGCCGAATATGATCGGCCTGAAGTTGAATAATCGATGCTTTAAACTCTTTCTCTCGTAAAGCCTGACTCATTTTCTCGAGCCAGACTTTGGCAGGCATATCTTCCTGCGCCATCGCAGGAAAGACCAAGGCTAATAAAGCCAACAGGATTAGACGCAAGCTAACTCCTCGTTATTGATTGACCGGAACGGGTACGACCTCGGTATTGTCCTCTACAACCGCACCGGTATTCAATCGTTGTTGCAACATATGATCTTGAATATAAGTATTAATTCGGCGACGCTGCTCGTTCACTTGATCATTGGTATAACCTTGATTCTGTTGAACTGGACCCGTTTGTAGACTCACAGGTGATGCGCTACCAATGAGCGGTCTGGTAATCAATACTGGCGATGGTGACGCGGCATCATCGGCGCTCTGATTGTAATTCTGCACACCGACAATCGCAAACATGGCAACCGTCGCAGCAATGGCATATTGGCCAAATTGCTTAAACAAAGGTACGACGCGGTTTTGCTGCGCATTGGCGGCAATTTGCGGGGTTACAGGTGCAGCAACCTTAGACGCATAATGCTTAGGCGCAACTATCGCTGGCTCAAGCTCAATGGCGGCGGCAATGCTAGCAGAGAGATCTAACACAATATTCTGCGGCAACTCGCCACGCATGGCATCGCCTATCATATGATAGTTATGCCATTTATCATGTGAATGTGTATCAGCAGATAACTCTGCCATGGTCTGCGCATCAGTCTCTCCATCGACTGCGGCAGATACCCATTCTTGACCTAATTTATCCATTTTTCACCTGTCTAAATATAAGGGTTTCTTAAAATAAGAATTTAGGCTTCCAGCAACGGCTGGAGCTTTTTATCGATTGCCTCTCGAGCTCGGAAGATACGCGATCTTACGGTCCCTACGGGACAATCCATGACTATGGCAATATCTTCGTAACTCATTCCATCAAGTTCACGCAACGAGATGGCCATTCGTAATTCTTCTGGCAGCGTTTCTAAGGTATCGAAAATCACTTTTTTAATTTCATCCGATAACAATAGCCGTTCTGGGGAGGCGAACTCCTTCAGCGCATCACTGCCTTCATAATATTCGGCATCTTCTGCATCAACATCATTAGCGGGCGTTCTACGCCCCTGTGATACGAGATAATTCTTCGCAGTGTTTACTGCGATGCGGTACAACCAAGTATAAAATGCACTTTCACCGCGAAAGTTTGGCAAAGCTCGATAAGCTTTGATAAACGCTTCCTGTGCGACATCGGCAACGTCCGCTTGGTTCCGTACATAACGGGATATCAAGCTAATGACTTTACTTTGATATTTAAGCACTAACAGGTTAAAAGCGTTTTTATCACCTTGTTGTACGCGCTCAACTAATTGTTGATCACTTAATTGTCCACTCATCCGAGCCGACTTCTCCTAAATCTAAAATGCTGATTTCTCAGTCGCTCGAATCATATTCACTTATGTAGACTCGCGTACTTTGAAAAAGTTCTAAAAAATATACAAAAAAAGTAAGGTTAAAAGGAAAGTACCCATAATCCGTGAGTTGGTTTACCATAGTTGGCACTCTTCAGTCACATCATGATACCCGATGAAACAAGTAGTTGAACACCAATCTGACATATTAGTCATAGGTAGCGGTGCCGCAGGTCTGACACTAGCTTTGCATCTTGCTGAAAAAGCAAAAGTAATTCTGCTTTCAAAAGGCCCACTCTCGGAAGGGTCGACTTACTACGCCCAGGGCGGTATCGCCTCCGTCTTCGACGAAAGTGACACTATCGAATCCCATGTTGCAGACACATTAATTGCAGGTGCGGGTTTATGCGACAAAGACGTCGTCACCTTTACCGCTGAAAATGCTAAGAGTGCAATGCAATGGCTGATCGAATGTGGCGTCGCCTTCGATAAAGAAGAAACCACAGACGGCAATGCAAAAGATGCACCTTACCATTTAACCCGTGAAGGCGGCCATAGCCACAGACGTATTTTGCACGCTGCCGATGCCACAGGCAAAGAAGTGCAAACCACACTACAAGAGCGTGCACTCGCCCACCCCAATATTCAAGTTTTAGAACGCTATAACGCCATCGACCTTATCACCACCCGTAAATTAAATCGCCCAGGAAATCGAGTGTTAGGCGCTTATGTGTGGAATCGCAACGAAGAACACGTCGAAACCGTTAAGGCCAAGTTTGTTGCGTTAGCGACCGGCGGTAGTTCTAAAGTTTATCAATATACCTCTAACCCCGATGTCGCTAGCGGTGACGGTATTGCCATGGCATGGCGTGCAGGTTGCCGCGTGGCGAATATGGAGTTCAACCAATTCCATCCGACGTGTTTGTACCATGCCGATGCGCGCAACTTCTTACTCACCGAAGCCCTGCGTGGTGAAGGGGCGTATCTGCGTCGTCCTGATGGCAGCCGTTTTATGCCGGACTTTGATGAACGCGCTGAACTCGCCCCACGTGACATTGTTGCCCGCGCTATCGACTATGAGATGAAACGTCTGGGGGCCGATTGTGTGTATCTGGATATCAGCCATAAAGATGCTGACTTTGTGATGAAGCATTTCCCAACCATCTATAGCCGTTGCTTAGAGCTGGGAATTGATATCACTAAAGATGCTATCCCTGTCGTGCCTGCCGCGCACTATACCTGCGGTGGTGTAATGACAGATATGCACGGTCAAACCGATCTCAATGGCCTCTATGCCATTGGTGAAGTGGCCTATACCGGCTTACATGGCGCGAATCGTCTGGCGAGTAACTCGCTACTCGAATGTTTAGTGTTTGCCCGTGCGGCGTCACATGATATAGAGAGCCAGCTGTATAAAATTCAAATGCCGGGACAAATTCCAGCATGGGATGAAAGCAAAGTCTCTAACTCGGACGAAGAAGTGGTCATCGCCCATAACTGGCACGAACTGCGGTTATTCATGTGGGACTACGTCGGGATCGTGCGCTCGGATAAACGTCTGGAACGCGCTCTGCGTCGCTGCCTGATGTTACAGCAAGAAATTCAGGAGTATTACAGTAACTTCAGAGTCAGCAATAACTTGCTCGAATTACGTAACTTAGTGCAAGTGGCCGAGTTGATTATTCGCTGTGCCATGGAGCGTAAAGAAAGCCGTGGTCTGCATTTTAATATTGACCATCCAGAGAAATTAGACGCGCCGCGCCCGACTATATTACTACCAGAAAAGTAACCGCTTAAGTTCTTATGTGACTTAATGATAAACAGACTAAATCTCAGTATGAGGTTTAGTCTGTTGTATTTTAGCCCGCAGCAACAGCCGACATAAATGCCGATAGTCAGTATCGTCTAACATATCCGCCCAAACCATCAAGAGCCGCAACTGAGTATCCACTTCGATATACATCAAGCAAACAAAGGGTGTCACCCAAGTTCGCTTTAATACCTGAAAGTGCTCACCCGTTGACAAACGTCCCTCGCCTTTATCACTCAGCACAAAATCTAAACGCCAATGCTGCAGTCGCCACAACTGCGACAGCAAGAAAATACAAACTAGCAGGATAAACATATATTTAAGCAGGGATAAAGTGAGATTGTCGCTTTGAGGCCAGAGCAGAAATGAGCTAGAGCAGACACAAATAAAAACGACCAACGAGAGTCGTTGGTCGAAGGAGGCTTTTACACTGAAACTATGGTGCCGGTCTTCCACGGACTTTCACTACCATGCGCGCAAGCTCAGCATCAGGGCACACTTCATGACCCATAAACCATGCAAACAATTCGGGATCTTCACATTCCAACAAACGGATAAACACGGTTTTATCTTGATCGGACATTTCTTGATAGAAATTTTCAACAAAAGGTTGAAACAAAACGTCTAATTCCAGCATCCCGCGGCGACATGCCCAGCGAACCCTTGCGATGTTCATTAATTCCAAGGTATTTCTCCCAACACAGATTTGGCATTAGTCTATCAGTTCAGTGACTAAAGTGTCGATTAACCCTTCACATTGGCTCACAAAATTAGCATTGTTTTACTTGCATATCGCGTCCCGCAAAAAGATCGCTGAAATCTGTGTCCAACAAACGCTTTACCGCAGGGTGTTGGATCATACGCTCAGCAAACATCACATGGTATTCCTCTTTCACATCGGTGGTTTCACCGAGCAAATTCATCCCATGGGAAATCACTTCTTGGCGATAAATCGACGGCGTGACAAAAATCCCCCGTTTAAGGTAACCAAAGGCCTTCATCATGGCCGCATCGTCGAACTCACCCAAGATACTGACTTTAAGATTTTGTTCGTCAAACCAGCGATATAACTGCTGTCCAAGTGAGGTTCTGCGGCCGGGGATTAATAGCTGGCCTTGCTCTAAACAGGCGGGGAAATCAGCACTATAAGTATCAGCGGAGAAAAAACTCACACCACACTCGCCCAACTTTTTAGATAATATTTCGGGATACTTCAGTGATTCACCAGCACAATCGGAGAGGATCATATCCAGTTTATGCTCACGCAAACGCGCCATCAGGCTTTCGTGGGTCGCCTCATAACAAGCTAAATGCATAGAACTGTCATTGGGGACGACGGATAACAAGACACGGCTGACTAAGGCTTTAGACAAAGCATCGGCGATACCCACTTCGAAAAGCATGGCATCATCTTTTTGATAGTTAAGTAAATCGAGCATTTCATAACTAAGACTAAACATCTTATCTGCGTAGCGAAATACCAACTCACCTAACTCAGTGGCTTCCAGTGTCCGCCCTACTCGCTTGAATAAACTGCCATTCAACCTGTCTTCTAGGGCACGAATTTGCCCCGTTATCGTTTGCGGCGTTAAACAGAGGGCTTCGGCAGCCTTAGCAACCGAGCCCTTTTTCTTAATCATCCAAAAATAATACAGGTGGTTGTAATTCAAGTGCAGCATGCTCATCCGTTGTGAATCGTCCCTCATACGCCCAAGGCGCTGAGGGATAAAAACCTATTGTTATAAATCAGTTTATTGCAAACGCTGGCAATCAAGCAAGTTAGTGACTATGCCTTGTAATTGCTCCAAATCAGTCGCATTACCCAGACTTACCGCTTCAGTGACACCTGAGACTAAAACATGACGTTCAGGGATACGTTCAGCGCAATAGGTCCGATTCGCCTCTTGGAAACGTTTACCGCCGCGATATTTAAGCGCCCTTGATTCATAACCATTGGTTTCTAATCTCGCCCCTAAGGAATCAGATTTAAACATCAGAGCGCCATCGACTATCCCTTCAAGATAGCTTTGGCAAGTCTGAGAGTTCGCATCCTGATTACAGGCCGATATTTGCGATGCCGTCGCGGTTGTCGATAGACATAAGAGTGTTGCCATTCCCATTAATTTCAACTTTATCATAGTTATACTCCTTTATTAGGTAACACTTTTGATAACCAGAAATACCCGACTAACGCCGCCATAATCGAACCGATTAAGGTTCCTAGGCGTGCTAAGTCACCGTACATAGGGTCTGCATGTTCAAAGGCTAACGACGCAATAAACATGGACATAGTAAAACCAATACCGCACATGGCCGCGACAGGGGCAATTTGCTTCCAACTTACGCCATCGGGTAACTGAGCCAGTTTGAGTTTCACCGCAATATAGCTAAACACCATCACACCAATAGGCTTGCCTAACATCAGGCCCAGTGCAATACCAACGGGGACAGGAGAAATTAACGTCTCCAAATTCATATTACCGACATAAACCCCCGCATTGGCAAAAGCGAACACTGGCAGAATGAAGAAGGTGCTCCAAGGGTGCAAACTGTGCTCTAAGCCTTCCGAAGGTGAGCTGCCATCCTCTGCCCGTAATGGAATACAGAAAGCGATGATGACGCCAGCCAGAGTCGCATGCACTCCAGACTTCAGTACGGCGACCCAAAGGATTAATCCTAAAATGCCATAAGGTAAAAGTGAGGTGACCCCTTTACGGTTTAACCCAACCAAGCCCGCAATCGCTAAACTGGCAATCACTAAACTGATGGTTGATAGGTCGGTGCTGTAGAACAGCGCGATAATCACAATGACACCTAAGTCATCGATAATCGCTAAAGCAAGTAAGAAGACTTTCAGCGAAACGGGAACGCGGCTCCCAAGCAGCGCCATAATACCTAAAGCAAACGCAATATCCGTCGCGGCAGGAATCGCCCAGCCCGCTTGTGTGACCGGATCGCCATAGTTAAACAGCAAGTACACCCCAGCAGGGACTAACATGCCGCCAATGGCCGCAAAGGTAGGCAGAGAGGCTTGAGCGACACTCGATAAGGCGCCTTCGAGTAACTCACGTTTAACTTCTAAACCAATAAGCAAAAAGAATACGGCCATCAGGCCATCGTTGATCCACAGAATTAGCGGCTTATGAATATCGAGCTCGCCAATTTTAACTTGTACGTCAGTGCCTAAAAAGCCTTGATAAAGTCCAGATAAAGGGGAATTGGCCATCAGCATAGCTAAGGCAACAGCAACCAATAATAGGATACCGCCAGCCGATTCTTGGCTCAGAAAATTTCTAATTGCTTTTTCCATCGTGCACTCCTAAAAATCATAATGAATTGAGTGTAGACGAATTGTAACAACAAATATAATCGTAAGTTTCGACCTAACACCTCGGCTATTCCGAGGTATTAGTCGAAAAAATGCACGTTATACGGCGACAGGTGCTTTGATATGGGGATGTGGAGCGTAGTTTGTTAGCTCGAAATCGTCGAATTGATAATCAAAAATTGATTCAGGTTTACGTAAAATCGTCATGGTTGGCAACGGCATTGGCTCACGGCTTAACTGCAGTGCCGTCTGTTCCATATGATTAGAATATAAATGGGTATCGCCACCGGTCCACACAAAATCACCTAAGGCCAAGTCACATTGCTGGGCCACCATCATAGTTAACAAAGCATAACTGGCGATGTTAAATGGCAAGCCAAGGAACACATCACAGCTGCGCTGATACAGCTGACAAGATAATTTGCCATCAGCCACGTAGAACTGGAAAAACGCATGACACGGCGCCAAGGCCATTTTATCCAGCTCGCCCACGTTCCAGGCAGAAACGATAAGGCGGCGAGAATCTGGCTGAGATTTTATCCGAGCAATTACTTGTGAAATCTGATCGATAGCATCGCCACTCTGGGTTGGCCAGCTACGCCACTGGGCACCATAAACCGGCCCTAAATCGCCATTATCATCGGCCCATTCATCCCAAATGCTGACCTTGTTTTCGCGTAAATAGGCAACGTTAGTTTCACCCTTCAGGAACCACAGCAATTCGTGGATGATAGAGCGCATGTGGCATTTCTTGGTGCTTACCAAAGGAAAACCTTTGCTCAAATCGAAGCGCATTTGATAGCCAAATACTGAGCGAGTCCCCGTACCTGTGCGATCCGATTTATCCACACCTTCGGCTAAGATGTGCTTCATTAAGTCTAAATACTGTTTCATTGCTGCTTACCTTGCTTACGAAAAATCAAGTACAAACCGATTAACACCATAGGAATAGACAGTATCTGCCCCATGGTCATCAATCCCCAGTAGAGTCCCAACTGTGCATCGGGTTGTCTCACCGTTTCTACCATAATACGGAAAATACCGTAACCGACTAAGAACATACCAGAGACGGCACCAACTTTATCGGTACGTTTACTAAACCAGTAAAGTAAAAGAAATAACGCCACACCTTCAAGTGCAAATTGGTACAACTGGGAAGGATGGCGCGGTTCGGGGCCTCCAGTTGGAAACACCATGCCCCATGGGACGTCTGTGGTTCGACCCCAGAGTTCACCATTAATAAAGTTACCAATTCGTCCTGCGCCTAAACCAATAGGCATCACAGGTGCCACCATATCGGCTACTGTAAAGAAGGTGCGCTTTTGTTTCCAGGCAATATAAATCATCGCAGCTATCACGCCCATCAAACCGCCGTGGAAGGACATACCGCCTTCGGAGATTTTAAATAAATACATAGGGCTGGCGAGGAAATAATCGAAATGATAAAAAAGCACATAACCGACACGCCCGCCCAATATCACCCCAAGAAAACCATAAAAGAGTAAATCTGACAATTGCTCCCGCGACCACACTCCCTTGGAGCGGTCAGCTTGTCGATTGAGCAACCACATAGCCGCAACAAATCCGACTAAATAGGTAAAACCATACCAACGCAGTGCAGGTTCAAAGGTTTGTCCAAACAGATTAAAGGGTCCAAATGATACGATCACGGGATCGATATTGGGGAAACTCAACGCCATAACACATCCATTAGCAGCCTCAAATAGAGGTAAATATAAAAACTAAGTCAGAATTAACTTAAGGCCAACACACAGCAATAACAGTGCAAATATCTTTTTAAGTACCGATGTTGGCCAAGTGCTTGCCGCTTTCACGCCAATGGGCGCCATCAGGACAGAAGTGATCACTAAACCAAACAAAGCAGGTAAAAAGATAAAACCTAAGGTGCCATAAGGTAACTCGGGCGCATTAAGGCCTGCGATGATATAGCCGAAACTGCCCGACAGGGAGATCAACAAACCTGTCGCCGCCGAAAACCCAACCGCGTAACGCATCTGCAGACCAAAGAAGGTTAAAAACGGCACTAACAATACTCCGCCACCAATTCCCATTAATCCTGCAATTACAGCGACGATTACAGCAACCACAAACAGAATAATTGAACTAGGTAATTCTCGGTTCGATTCAGTTTTAAGGGGATACGCCATCTGAATCGCCATTAAAATCACAAAAGCCGCAAAGCCTTGTTTAAGAGTTGCAGCAGGGATCTGTTCGGCAATGAAACCTGACATCAACGCACCGAGCACAATCCCAGGGAACATAGTACGAAACAATCCCCAGGGCACGTTCCCCCGCTTGTGATGCGCTCGCGTCGATGAGATAGAAGTGAGAATAATGGCCGCCAGCGAAGTGGCAATCGCAATATGGGGTAACTGAGCAGAACTAATACCGACCGAGGGCAGAATATAGAGCAGTGCAGGCACTACAATCAAGCCGCCACCGATACCTAATAACCCTGCCATAAAGCCGACAAATGCGCCTAATGCTAAGCAAATAAAAAACACCGACAACAAACTATCCACACGAATACCTACAGCGTGATAAATTGAGGGCCTTAGCTTAAAGCAAAAGACGACATTAGTTAATTAAGAATTGCTGAGAGACCTTGCTGGTTCAAATATTCTTTAACCAGCTCGCGCACTTGGAAGCCGTTTGATAGGCTCAAGGCTTTAGCGAGCAATTGATCCAAATCGGCCCGCGCGACACGGCGCAATAGATAATTGATCCGCGCTAAACTACCCTGATTCATACTCAATTGATCGTATCCCATGGCCACCAACAAAATGGCGCCCATAGGCTCGCCCGCTAACTCGCCACAAATACTGATATCGAGCTTATGATATCGACAATCTAAGTGAGCCTGATGCAAAGCCCGCAGTATTCCCGGATGATAACTGTCAAATAACGAGCTCACCCGCGGATTATTACGGTCAACCGCAAGCAAATACTGGGTTAAGTCATTACTGCCAACGGAGACAAAATCCACCCGTTTTGCCACATCATCCAATTGATACAACATAGCCGGCACTTCAAGCATAATGCCGATGCGTGGCATCACTATGTTGCTGTTTACATCGTTTTTAAGTTCGACATAGGCTTGCTGCAGATATTCTAAGGATTGATCGATTTCATCTAAGTTACTGACCATGGGCAGTAAAATACTTAATTGCTTACCATCTCCACCTGCCTGCAACATGGCCCGTAACTGCACCAAAAATAATTCTGGATGATCCAGCGACAAACGGATCCCACGCCAGCCAAGGAAAGGATTGTCTTCTTTAATCGGGAAATACGGTAAAGGTTTATCGCCTCCCACATCCAAAGTGCGCATCACCACAGGTCGACCCGACGCCGCCGATAAGACCTGTTGATAGACTTTGACTTGCTCAGACTCACTCGGGAAACGTTGTTGTAGCATAAAAGGGATTTCGGTGCGATATAGCCCAATTCCGTCAGCGCCTTCGGCAATTTCTGAGGCCACGCCACTGAGTAAGCCCGCATTGAGATACAAGCGAATACGTGAGCCATCGAGGGTTACAGAAGGCAGTGCTAACTCTTGAGCATACTGGCGTTGCAGCGCTTTTTGCGCCGAAATTAAGCTGCGATACTCGCCGACAATCGCAGGGGATGGCGATACCAATAGCTGGCCACGACTTGCGTTTACCACTAAGAGCTTTTGGTCAATATTGGCGGATAACAGTTGTTCTACACCAGTAATGGCCGGCACACCTAAGGCGCGGGCTAAAATAGCGGCATGGGAGTTTACCCCGCCAAGCTCAGTGACAATCCCCGCAAGTTTCTGCCTTGGGAACTCAGCCAGCATAGTCGCATCGGCTTCGCGGGTAATTAAAATGACAGGTTTATCGGGTTCAAGCTCTAAACGCTCTGGCTCAATCAGCTGGCGTAATACTTTTTGGCCTAAGTCGCGGATATCACTCGCCCGCTCCTTAAGATAAGGATCTTCCATCGCCAAAAATTGCTGAATGTAACGCAAGGACACTCGGCTGACCGCCGATTCAGCAGCCCAACCTAATTGCACCTCACGGGCATACTCTCCGCCTAAACTGGCGTCATCAAGTAGTAGCTGTAATGCATTGAAAATAGAGACGACTTCGTCATCTTGCTCGCGGTCAAACCGCTGAGACAAAGCGCCAATCGCTTCTTTACAGCGCACCATAGCCGTTGTTAAACGGCTCGATTCATAGGCAATATCGTCAGAGCGCACGTCGGGCTGCTCAAGGGGAATTTCTCCACCAAGCACAAAAGCATAGGCAATGGCGATACCATTCGACGCCGACGTACCTTGAAATAGAATTTGTTGGTGATGTGAACTCACCTGTGCCTTTTGTTTCAAACCGCGCACCGCCATCGCTAACTGGGCGGCGAGCGTCATCAGGAAGGCCTCTTCGCCTTCACTGAATTGACGGGCACTCGCCTGCTGTACCACTATCACCCCGACCACGGCTTTCTGGTAGATGATAGGTACAGCTAAAAAGGCGCGGTATTCTTCTTCGGCGACTTCAGGGAAAAGTTTGAATCTGGGATGAAGCCGCGCATCCGCTAAGTTAACGGCCTCTTCTCGCTGGGCAGCGAGTCCAACTAAACCTTCGGTCAGCGGCATACGTACCCGACCAACGGCGCTTTTTTCAAGACCGTCGGTTGCAGATAACACCAGTTCTTGCTCTTCTAGGATATAGATGGAGCAACATTGGGTTTCCATCGCCGCTTTAGTCGATGAGACTAAGACTTCTAATGCGGTTTCCAAACTGTGGGCAGATGCCACAGCCTGAGTAATATCCCTAAGCGTATTTAACACTGTTTTCAATCCTCTTTTGAAAATCAGCCCGTTGTTTTTTGTCTTCCCCGTTTCCTAGGTATTTCTAGGGTCTGGAATGACAATGCCGTTACCGCAAACTCTTTCATCACCTTACGATAAACATCACGCTTAAATGACACGACTTGCCGCACAGGATACCAATAACTTACCCAGCGCCAATCGTCAAATTCAGGATGCCCAGAGGAACTTAAATTAATCGCACTATCTTGGCTTTTCAGTTGTAACAGAAACCACTTTTGTTTTTGCCCAATACACACAGGTTTACTGTCTTGCCTGACTAAACGCTTTGGCAAACGATAGCGTAACCAAGAACGGGTCGAGGTTAGGATATGCACGTGTTCGGGTCTTAGGCCCACTTCTTCATATAACTCACGGTACATTGCCTCTTCTGCTGTCTCGCCATCATCGACACCACCTTGAGGAAATTGCCATGAGTGTTGACCGAAGCGTCTGGCCCACATGACTTGGCCATATCTGTTACAAATTATAATGCCCACATTTGCGCGAAAGCCGTCGCTATCAATCACATGGACTCCAAATCACATTAAATTTTAATAAACTGATTGTTTCATAAAGCTAGTCTCTCAGCAAACCTCTATTTCACCCTAGGCCTTGGATAAAATCACACTTAAAAGACATTTATCAACAAAGCTAGGGGATGAAATGCGGGGATATCCACATTTTCTGTGGATATCTCTGTTTGAAACTCAGGTAAACTTGTTATAACGCTCAAAAAACATCTATTTAGCGCCATTTGATTAATTTAGAGTTAAAACTTTATCTAAAACAAATTCAATAACTTGAATGATAGCTATAATTTATTAATGGCAAAAAAAGCAATAAAGCTCATTATTCAACCAGCTAGAGCTATTTCTATGGTTCTCACGATATTACTCAACTTTATACACAAATAGTGTCCACAACTGTCCACAAAAGCCGGAATAAATGCCCTTTATTCGCATTGACTTGGGGTTTTTATTAGGTTAAGGGACGCATTTTACTGAGTTATCCATAATATCTGTGGATAAGTATGTGGGGAACGCAAGGGAAAGCAGAGAGTAACTTTGAACACTTTTTTGCAAAACGGGGGGTAACTCGGATATGAAATTTAAAATCAGATACTTAGAATAAAAACATTCGGTACAAGTTTACTCAAATTGCAGAGTTCATTTTTTAACCGCCATTGCTAAGCGGTTATTTTTAAGTAAAATCCAGCCATGAATCGAATTATTCCCCCCGAAAATCTCCCTGAGCTACTCGAACGCGCCCATATGATGGCTGGCGTGAGTTTGGCGCAAATTGCCGCCCAAAGAGGCCTAAGTGTTCCCAAGGATCTTAAACGCGATAAAGGCTGGGTCGGCCAATTAATCGAAATGGAATTAGGCGCGACGGCGGGGTCTAAACCTGAGCAAGATTTTCTACATTTAGGGGTAGAACTTAAAACCATCCCCATAGATGCGCAAGGGCGACCACTGGAGACCACCTATGTTTGCGTGGCGCCGCTGTCGAATATCCAAGGGTTAACCTGGCAAAACAGCTTAGTCAGCCATAAGTTACAGCGAGTCCTTTGGGTACCCGTTGAAGGTGAGCGGCATATTCCTGTGGGAGAGCGCCGTATTGGCACCCCGATATTGTGGGAGCCTGATCCACAGGAGTTGCAATTACTGCAACAGGATTGGGAAGAGATCATGGAGCTTATCGCCCTCGGCAAAGTCGAAAAACTCACCGCACGCCACGGCGAAGTACTGCAATTACGTCCCAAAGCCGCCAACAGTAAAGCATTAACGCAAAGCATTGCCGAAGATGGCAGCATCAAAATGACCAACCCTAGGGGCTTTTATTTAAAGACCAGTTTCACCACCATGATACTTAATAAGGTTTTTGGTTAATATTTAGTGACGATATAGACTTAGATTGATCCAGATCACAAATTTCACTGGCACTAAGGTGACTCTTTTCTATAAACTACGGCATTCTGAAATCACAGCCGTATTCGGATACCCATCACGCAGTGAGAGCACGTAGACAAGCGAAAAAACTCCTTTTTGCGATTTTAGCTTGGGCGATTGCCATGGCTGCATTCGTGTTTTTTCGATATGCCCAATCACCAGAACTGCCCCAATGGGCGGTAGGTTCGGCTGATCTCGCGACACTTGCTATCTATATGGGGATAATTTTTGGCAGCCTGCATTGGATGTCGAACGTTATTGCTGATTTCAGTGCTATCAATCGCCTCCCCTATGTGTTTTCTGTCATCTTTAAAGGCTTGTTTTTATTGCTGGGTGCGACGACATTAGCTTACATGACCCAATTTTTGAATATGTGGGCCATCGAAAATCATATGTCGACCCTTAGACAAATGCTGACAGCGCACATTCTCTATAGTCCTTCATTCCAAGCATTGATCGTCTATCTGGTGGTCGTGCGAGTCAGTTTAGCCTTCGTCGAGCAAATGGCGCTGTTAGTCGGCCCACGTATTCTGCTCAACATTGGTCTAGGTAAATACCACAAGCCAAGGTACGAGCAGCGATTATTCCTTTATCTAGACATGGTCGCCTCGACCACACACGCCGAATCACTTGGGGATTACCGTTTTAGTCGCTTGATCCAAGATAGCTTTAGCTTGCTGTCGGATACTGTGACCAACAACGAAGCCGAGATTTATCGCTATATGGGCGATGCCGTGTTGATCCACTGGCCGTTAGAAGAAGGGATAGTCCACGACCGCTGCATGAATATCTATTTTGAATTTAGTCAGCAACTTAATTGGCAAAGACGTTACTTTGAAGAACACTATGGCTTTGTGCCTAAGTTTAAAGCGGCGGCCCATTGCGGCCAAGTCGTAGCTGCGGTTGTTGGCGTGCAAAAACAAGAGATTAGTTTCTTTAGCGATGTACTCAATACCCTAGCGAGACTGCAAGATCAGTGTAACCCCTTGGGACAACGCATGTTGATCTCAGGCGCACTCGCGGGACGCTTAGATAACCCCAATACGCAATATCACCTATCGAATCTTGGTCCCGTCAAACTCAAAGGGAAACAACACTCCATCGAAGTGTTTGGCGTTTCCCCGCTCTGATTTCTCATCATCAGCGTTAATTTACAGCAGCTCTTTAATGCAACAACTCTTTTTGCAGCAGCACTTTATTGCAGCAAAATTTAGCGCTGTTGCAGCGAGCTTATTATTCGTCTTTAGTTAATAACTTTTGGATCATTAAACCTAAAGTACGGAAGGTTAAGATACGACTGGTAGTTTGACGCCAGACCAAGCCAATATCACGGTAAGGTGCTTCACCTGGCGGCGTCATCACCACCAAATCAGTATCGTTCAAAATACCCGCATCAATTGCCATTTGCGGCAGAAATGTGGTGCCCAGTTTACTGTTCACCATCTGCACTAAGGTATGCAAACTGGTAGCGGCAAACGGATTGACTTTCGCGCTATCCCCAAGCTGACAGGCTGTGATGGCATGACCCGTAATGCAATGCTCGCTTTGCAGCAGGAAAATACTCTCGTCTGGCAAGGCTTGGTAATCGATCGGCTGATGGATTTCTCCGGCTAAATCCTTATGGATCACCATTTTGAATGGATCTTTACCCACTTTCATACTGTGATAACCGCTGGTATCCACAGGCAAAGCAAGGATCAATAAATCCAGCTCACCCTTACCTAAGGCATCCAACAAACGCTCAGTGGTATCTTCTTTCAGTAATAAACTCATCGCTGGATAAGACTGCTGGCATTGGCGAATAACACGGCTCAATAGGAAAGGCGCAATCGTTGGGATACACCCTAAACGTATATCGCCTGTCATCGGCTCGCCTTGGTTTTTCACCAATTCAACCAAATCATCCACATCGGTGAGAATTTTACGGGCGCGCTGCACCACTTCTTCACCAATAGCGGTAAACATAAACGACTTATGGTCTCGCTCAATCAACTGATGCCCTAACTGCTCTTCTAAGTTTTGGATCCCACTCGAAAGCGTCGATTGGCTGACAAAACACACCTTAGCCGCGCGGTTAAAATTCTGCTCTTGATGGAGATTCACCAAATAGAATAAGTTTTTTAAGCTAGGTAAACTTTTCATTTTCTCGATTGCCATTAAGGTTATGAATTAAGAAATTAAATCTACTCTAGCATAACTGAAAGCCAATAACGCGGCATTAGATTTCAAGAATGTGAGCCGAATCGACATTCAACCGATTAGCTGTAAACCTTAAGTGGGAGTAACAAACAAAGAGGAGAAAAGCACTCGCGGGGAAACGTAAAAAGCAACAAACTCAGCCGTCAAACTAACGCAATAACGAACGCAACAATCTAACGCAATCATTCACTCAATTGGGCGCAACAACAGATGTTATTGCTGCGCCTTAGCGTATCAATATCTTATGCTTTAGCTTGGAGGAATAACTTTAACTGTTGTAGATCCGCACTCGCATGTTCGACGATCTCAGCAACCCAAGCGCCGTGTTCAGCATCCCATCTAGGCTCTTCACCATGTTGTAATAACTGGGCGATTTGCTGAATGCGTTTTAAACCTACCGAACCTGCGGCACCTTTAAATTTATGCGCTTCTGAACATAAGGTATCTCTATCTGCAGCGTCGTTAGCCTTCACTAGATTTCCTACATATTCAGGCATTAACTGCTCAAATAACACCACACTCTTTAGTAAAGTACCGGCACCAATGGCGCTACAGTACTGTTCGAGAGTATTGAGATCTAGGATTACTTCTAATTCAACTGTGGCCATGAGGCCTCCCTTAAGTGGTCCAATGCTTAAAACGAATTTATCACATGATACCCACTAAAATTGTCTGTGCAACTTATAGCGATATCCATGGTCAAATTCAGATTAAAATTAACAAAAAACAAACTAATAGTCGTAAGTAAACACTTACAAAATAATAGCGACGACATAGCATTTAAGGAGGAAATGTATCCCACTAACTTACCTCTATCGTTGCGCTAATACGTGCCCTTGTCCACCATAAAGCTGTAAATTATCCACAATTGCCACCAATCCATCCCATCGATAGGCACACCAATCTGGTGCTAATAGCATAGGTTTTTTCGCATAAGCGGTGACGCGGTGGAAAATCACTTCCGCGGGTGTATGGCGGATCATCTCACCGACACTGCGAGCATAATCTTCGAGACTCAGTAAAGGTAAGCGCCCACTTCGCCACGCCTTGGCCATAGTGCTACCTTCGACGATATGCAAAGGATGCAACTTCAAGCCATCAACGCCCTGCTGCAATACCGCCGCTAAGGTCGCCATATAATCGCTATGGGTTTCATCGGGCAAGCCAAGAATAAGATGAGTGCACACCTTAAGTCCGCGAGCTCTCGCCCTCGACACTGTGTCACAATAACAACCGAAATCATGGCCGCGATTGATCTTGCGCAGCGTTTCATTTTTAGCGGTTTGCAACCCCAGTTCTAACCACACATCAATGCCGTTTGCCTGATAACTTGCCAGTAAATCCAGTACATTATCTGGCACACAATCGGGGCGAGTTCCTACACACAAACCCACTATCTCGCCATCTTTAACGGCTTCATCGTACTTAGCCATTAACACCTGATACTCATCATAAGTGCTAGTGTAAGCCTGAAAATATGCTATAAATTTATCGGCTTGCGCCTGAGGTTTCGCCTCACGATAACGACTCTTACCCTGTTCGAGCTGCTCGGTAATACTCAGCACATCAGCAGTTTGGTGGCTAAATGAGGCCACATTGCAGAAAGTACAACCTCCACGCCCCAAGGTGCCATCACGGTTGGGGCAAGTAAACTTGGCATCTATGGTGAGTTTTCGTAGTCGCGTACCATATCGCGCCTTGCAAACGGCACCAAAGGTGTTCACATATGCATCAAGCCCCATCAGAGCACCCACCAAATTTCATATCGCTTCATTAAGAATAACCAAGATAAAATCACAAATAGAAAAGAAAATACGTGAACAAATAGAAGAAAAAGCTTAGTGTAAACAAGGTAGCGAGAGGTTTCTTGGCGCTACATCAAATTCCCGCCTGACCCATACCCTTATTGTCAGAAATGTGCGCATCCTCAAATTAACGCGCTTACCATTGAGATATTGCTCACGTCGAAATGAATAATAATTCAACAATTTTAATTTTTTATTTATTTACTGTGTTTGCAATAAAAATCACTATGTCTAAATCAAAAACAATCCCACCAGCATGTTACACTTTAGTAAACCCACAGTTTCCTCATTTTTAAAATTCTTTTTATTCATAATGTTATACAGCACTTTTTACTGTTGACGTTAACGTAAAGTGATTATGATTTGTGTATGAAGCATGAATTAATACCCATGTTTTATGCAAATTTTTGGTTTGACCTTTATTGAATCTCAGGCTAATTTGGGTGGTTCGGGTGCATATCTATAGAAAGTCTTTACATTTTCTCCCCGAGTAGTAATCAGTTGAGGTCTAGGGAGGTTTTTGTATGAGCTTATATCATCCCAGTTTTGAGCGGGACAATTGTGGTTTTGGGTTGATAGCACAGATGGATGGCGAAGCCAGCCACCGTATAGTGCGCACGGCAATCCATGGTCTAGATCGCATGAAGCACCGCGGTGGCATTGCCTCCGACGGTCGCACTGGCGACGGCTGTGGTTTATTAATGCAATTGCCAGTGCAATTTTTTGAAGCGATTGCCGCGGAAAATGATTGGCATTTGAGCCGTAAATTTGCCGTAGGTATGCTGTTTTTAAGTCAAGATGATGAATTGGCCGAACAAGCTAAGTTTATTCTTGAGCGCGAACTCGAGCGTGAAACCTTAAGTATTGCAGGCTGGCGCAAAGTGCCGGTCAATCCCGATGTGTTAGGTGAAATCGGAAAGGCTAGCCTGCCACAAATCTACCAAGTGCTGATCAACGCCCCCATTGGCTGGCGTGAAAAAGACTTGGAACGCCGCCTTTATATGGCGCGTCGCCGCTTAGAGCAGCAAATCACCGACGACAAAGACTTCTATGTCGCGAGTTTGTCTGGCCAAGTTATCGTCTATAAAGGCTTGATGATGCCTGTAGACTTGCCCGCGTTTTATCCCGATCTCGCGGACATTCGCTTAAAAAGCTCTATCTGCCTATTCCATCAACGTTTCTCAACGAATACTTCTCCTAAATGGCCATTAGCTCAGCCGTTTAGATATTTAGCCCATAACGGCGAAATCAATACGATTACGGGTAACCGTCAATGGGCCCGTGCCCGTGCCTATAAGTTTAATTCACCGCTACTGCCAGATTTGCAGCAGGCCGCTCCCTTTGTGAATGAAACAGGCTCAGACTCTTCTTCCTTAGATAACATGCTGGAAATGCTGTTATCCGGTGGCATGGACTTATATCGTGCCATGCGTCTATTGATCCCGCCTGCTTGGCAAAGTAATCCAGAAATGGATGACGAACTAAAAGCCTTCTACGACTTTAACTCCATGCACATGGAGCCTTGGGATGGTCCGGCAGGTATTGTGATGACCAACGGTCGCCATGCCGCCTGCGCCGTTGACCGTAATGGTCTGCGTCCATCGCGTTATGTGATCACAAAAGATCGTATTTTGACCTTGGCCTCCGAAGTCGGTATTTGGGATTACGCAGCCGATGAAGTGATTGAAAAAGGCCGCGTTGGACCAGGTGAGTTACTGGTACTCGATACCTTAAACGGCCGCCTGTACCAATCCTTTGAAATTGATAACGACTTGAAACGTCGCCACCCTTATAAAGAGTGGATGGCGAAGAACAGCCGTACTTTAACGCCAGCGGAAGATTTAGCCTCTGAGCAGCACGGTGCCAGCGAGTTAAGCCCTGAGCTTTTGCTGCAATACCAAAAACAATTTGGCTATACCCGTGAAGAATTAGAGCAAGTCATTTGGGTACTGGCAAAACAAGGTGAAGAAGCCACAGGTTCTATGGGCGACGATACGCCTATGGCGGTATTGTCGAAAAAGTCACGTTCACTGTATGACTATTTTAGGCAAAAATTCGCTCAAGTAACGAATCCACCTATCGACCCATTGCGTGAAAAACACGTTATGTCGTTGACCACTTGTATTGGCCGTGAGCAGAACCTCTTTAATGAAACGACGGGTAATGCTTACCGCGTCATGTTCAACTCACCTATCTTATTGTTCAGTGATTTTAACCAGTTACTGGGATTAGATAGCACTTACTATCGCGCCAACATTGTGGATTTGAATTACGAACCACAGGAAGGCTTAGAAAGTGCCATTCGCCGCATCACAGCCGAAGCCGAGCGTTTAGCCCGCAGCGGCACGACTTTGTTGATCCTTTCGGATAGAGCCATAGGTAAAACGGCACAAGTGATCCCTGCGGCCATGGCGGTCGGTTCTGTGCAACAAATGCTGGTAAATAAGAGCCTCCGCTGCGACACCAACATTATTGTTGAAACCGCATCGGCGCGAGATCCGCATCACTTTGCCGTATTGCTTGGCTTTGGTGCCACCGCGATTTATCCGTACTTAGTGTATGAGTCAATTTCTGAACTGGCGAAACGTCACCAGTTAACCGATACCACAGCATTGATGCTGAACTTCCGTTACGGTATCGAAAAAGGCCTGCGTAAGATCATGTCCAAAATGGGCATCAGCACTGTCGGTTCATATCGTTGTAGCCAACAGTTTGAAGCCATCGGCATCGCCAGTGATGTAATTGAACTGTGCTTTAAAGGCGTGATTAGCCGTATCGAAGGCGTCAGTTTTGCTGAAATCGCCCAAGACCAAGCGATTCTGCACAAAGCCGCCTACCGTGCCCATGTGCCATTACCGCAAGGTGGCCTGCTGAAATACGTTGAAGGGGGTGAATATCACTGCTTTAACCCTGATGTGGTCAACACTTTACAGGCGTCATTGATTGACAAAAACTTCGCGACCTATAAAAAGTTTGCCGACCTCGTCGACAATCGTCCCGTGGCGACACTGCGTGACTTAATCGGTATTAAGGGCGCGCAAGCATCGCTTGATGTCGCCGATGTGGAAGCTGCATCAGGTCTATATTCACGCTTTGACAGCGCGGCCATGAGTATCGGCGCCCTCAGCCCCGAAGCCCATGAAGCGCTGGCTATTGCAATGAACCGCTTAGGCGGCCGCTCGAACTCAGGTGAAGGTGGTGAGGATGCTCGCCGCTTTAATACTGAACGCAACTCTGCGATTAAACAGATAGCCTCGGCGCGCTTTGGCGTTACCGCGCACTACTTAGTTAATGCCGATGTGTTACAGATTAAAGTCGCCCAAGGGGCAAAACCCGGTGAGGGTGGTCAGTTACCCGGCCATAAAGTCAGCGTTGAAATCGCCGGACTGCGTCATGCGCGCCCAGGTGTAACCTTGATTTCACCGCCGCCGCACCACGATATTTACTCTATCGAAGATTTAGCCCAGCTGATTTTCGACTTGAAGCAAATCAACACTAAAGCACTGATTTCAGTCAAACTTGTGTCTGAACCCGGCGTGGGCACGATCGCCACCGGCGTAGCGAAAGCCTATGCGGATATGATCACGATTTCAGGGTATGACGGCGGCACAGGCGCCAGCCCAATCACCTCAGTAAAGTACGCGGGGAGTCCGTGGGAGCTAGGTTTAGCCGAAGTGCATCAATCGCTCGTAGAAAACGGTCTACGCCATAAAATTCGCCTGCAAGTCGATGGCGGCTTAAAAACCGGTACAGATGTGATTAAAGCCGCGTTGTTAGGCGCAGAAAGCTTTGGATTTGGCACTGTGCCTATGATCGCCCTAGGTTGTAAATACCTGCGTATTTGCCACTTGAACAACTGCGCGACTGGCGTAGCGACGCAAGATAAAAACCTGCGTGACAACCATTACCATGGTCTGCCAGAGCGAGTGATGACTTACTTTGAGTTTGTCGCCGAGGAAGTCCGTGAATGGATGGCGACCTTAGGGGTGAGTAAGTTTGAAGACTTAGTCGGTCGCAGCGAATGGTTATATGCCCTCGAAGGCCAAACTGCTAAGCAACAAGGCTTAGATCTGTCACCGATTTTGTATCAACCCAAAGTGCCTGCAACCTCGTCACGCACTTGGCAAGAAACTAATCCACCAGCGGATTTAGGGTTGCTTAACCAACATTTATTAAACGAGTGCCAAAGCGTCGTCGATAAGGGCGAGTGTTTCGATGCCGCTTACAGCATCAACAACACCGACCGCTCCGTTGGCGCGACCTTGTCAGGCTATATCGCGAGCACGCTCGGCGTCAAAGGCACCAAAGCGCCGGTCAAACTGAGCTTTAACGGCAGTGCTGGCCAAAGCTTTGGCGTGTGGAACAGCCCTGGCCTTGAGTTAAAACTCTGCGGCGATGCCAACGACTATGTCGGTAAAGGCATGTCTGGCGGCCAGATAGTGATTTATCCGCCTATTGGCAGCCCGTTCCAGAGTGAGCGCAGCGCCATTGTCGGTAACACCTGCCTTTACGGCGCGACAGGCGGCAAGTTCTTCGCCGCGGGTCAAGCGGGCGAGCGTTTTGCGGTCCGTAACTCAGGGGCGATTGCTGTGGTCGAAGGGCTTGGCGATAACGGCTGTGAATACATGACCAGCGGTATTGTGGTTGTCCTTGGTAAAACAGGGGTGAACTTCGGCGCAGGTATGACAGGTGGTTTTGCCTATGTATTCGATCAATTCGGCCGCTTCAATCGCCGTGTGAACACTGAGCTTGTCGATACTCAAAAACTCGAATCCCCCATTCATCAACAACATTTGAAAGGTCTGATTGAAGCCCACGTGGCCGAAACGGGCAGCGAACATGCCAAGATGATCTTAAGTGATTTTGGTAACTGGTTAGATTGCTTCGTATTAGTGAAACCTAAAAATATTGCCGTGGCCGATCTGCTCAAGTTAGAGAAATCGAGCCCAGAATTAGTTGTAAAAGCGGGGTAATGGCGCATGAGTAACGATTTTCAATTTATTGAAGTGGGTCGCAAAGACCCCTCCAAACACCCTGCGGCTAAACGTGCGACTCAGTTTATTGAGATTTATCAGCCTTTTGCTCAGCCTGAAGTGGCACAGCAAGCGGATCGCTGTTTAGATTGCGGCAATCCTTATTGTGAGTGGAAATGTCCGCTACACAATTATATTCCTAACTGGCTCAAGCTAGCGGAGCAAGGTCGCATCATGGAAGCGGCGGATTTAGTGCATGAGACCAACACTCTGCCCGAAATCTGCGGCCGTGTTTGTCCACAGGACAGACTCTGTGAAGGCGCTTGTACCCTTAACGACGACTTTGGCGCTGTCACTATCGGTAATGTCGAAAAATACATTACCGACACAGCCATCGCCCAAGGCTGGCGCCCCGATATGAGCAAGGTCACGCCACGCCCTGAACGAGTGGCAATTGTCGGTGCGGGTCCTGCGGGTTTAGGCTGCGCGGATATTCTGTCTCGTAACGGTGTTAAAGCTGTGGTCTTTGATAAATATCCACAAATTGGTGGCCTGCTCACCTACGGTATTCCGTCTTTTAAGCTCGACAAGGCCGTCATGGCGACCCGTCGCAGTGTATTAGAAGGCATGGGTATTGAGTTCAAACTCGGGGTTACTGTCGGTAAAGACATCCCATTTACTAAACTGCTCGAAGAATACGATGCAGTATTCCTTGGTATGGGCACCTATACCGCGATGAAAGCGGGCCTTGAGGGTGAAGATGCCCAAGGCGTATACCAAGCCCTGCCCTATTTGATTGGTAATACCCACCATTTAATGGGCACTCAAGATGCGCAAACGCCCTACCTGAACCTTGAAGGTAAACGTGTGGTGGTGTTAGGCGGTGGTGATACTGCGATGGATTGCGTGCGCACAGCCGTCAGACAAGGTGCCAGCAGCGTAGTCTGTGCTTACCGCCGAGACGAGGCCAACATGCCGGGTTCACGCCGCGAAGTGCAAAATGCACGGGAGGAAGGGGTTGATTTCCTGTTTAACCGTCAACCTGTGGCGATTAAAACCCAAGATGGCAAAGTAGTCGGCATTGAATGCGTCGAAACCGCCATGGGTAAAGCCGATGCCAGTGGTCGTCAACGCGCCGAAGCTATTGCGGGTAGCGAACAGTTGCTCGAAGCCGATGCGATTATTATTGCTTTCGGTTTCCAACCTAGCCCAGCACCTTGGTTTGCCGACCATGGCATCGAGCTCGATCAATGGGGCCGAGTTAAAGCGAGTAAGTTAGACGGAAATCCTTTCCAAACCACCAACCCAAAAGTGTTTGCTGGTGGTGATATGGTGCGCGGTTCTGACTTAGTCGTGACAGCCATTGCCGAAGGTCGCGATGCTGCTCAAGGTATTCTTAACTACTTAGACTAAGCGCTACAGCTTAAACGCAAATGTGTTGGTTTTATCGCTGAAACATTGTTTTACCGCTGTCGTTTAATAAGCACTGCAATGGCTGGACTTAGGCAAACAAGTCCAGCCATTTGTTTGTGATTTGTCGCCATCGGTTGATGGAAAAATAGATAAGTAAAATAGACAGATGAAATAAATAGATAAAAGTGTGCATCTTAGGGTACGCACTTTTTTCGTTAACCCTTCCCGCTTTTTACCCTGCCATTATTAAGCAATCCCAATCTCACCATAACGACAGCACAAAACTGTGTGGTATATTAGCCAGCATTCTCGTGTCCCACTCTTAAGTGTTGAATCAAAAAGGTCTCCCATGAAAATTGGAATTATTGGCGCAATGGAGCCAGAAGTCGCTCACCTGATCGCCGCCATGACAAATGCGACATCGCAAACTATTGCTGGTATTGAATTTATTGCTGGCACTCTTGCGGGTAAAGACGTTGTCGTAACTCGCTCTGGCATAGGTAAAGTGGCCGCAAGCATTGCAACCACACTGCTCATCGAAAAATATGCGCCGGATGCCGTGATCAACACAGGTTCTGCCGGTGGTTTTGTCGATACGCTGGCCATTGGCGATATCGTGATTTCTTCTGAAGTGCGTCACCACGATGTGGATGTCACCGCCTTTGGTTATGAAATTGGCCAAATGGCACAGCAACCTGCAGCGTTTGTCCCAGCCGCACATTTAGTTGAAGCCGCCAACAAGGCCATTGCGCAACTAGGCGAAGTCAAAGCGATTGAAGGGTTAATCTGTACTGGCGATAGCTTTATTTGCGATCCTATTCGCACCCAAGCCATGTTGAAAAACTTCCCAACGATGGCCGCCTGTGAAATGGAAGGCGCGGCCATCGCTCAAGTTTGTCATCAGTTTGGTGTGCCATTTGTGGTTATCCGCTCTTTATCGGATAACGCCAACAATGACTCGCCAGTGGATTTCGACTCTTATATTGTCAAAGCGGGTTATCACTCGGCTCTGATGGTGATGTTGCTGCTTGAGCAACTGAATCCTAGCGCAATAAAATAATCACTTAAGTGGAAAGTACCGAATGCACACCTCTTTTTATCAACAACTTGTCGAGATAGATGGCGCTTTGTTTGAAGGCTTTTTGGTACTTTTTTTTGCTTTGTTATTGGCGCGGTTAGCGCCATTACCACGGGAAATGCAGCCGCTTATTTGGTTTGGCCATTTAGCTAAGCAACTCGCCGCCAAGGTAAATCGCCCAGAACGCTCTCCAAGCCAACAAGCCACAGCAGGCTTTTTAGCTATGATGCTGTTACTGTTTCCGTTTTGGGCCATTATCACCTTTTTGCTCGAACTGGCCGCCTTTCCATGGTTTTTCGAATTTTTGGTGCTTTATCTATGCTTAACCGATGCAGGGTTTAGCCAAGTCGCCGATGAAATCGCTAAAGCCTTAAAACGTGGAGACAATGCCAGCGCAAAAAAGCTTTTACAGCCTTGGGTAGTGCGCGATACCGATAGTTTGTCGGAAATCGGCCTAGCCAAAGCCACCATAGAAAAACTCGCCACAGCGCCTATTTACGGCACAGCATCGACCATTTTCTTTTTCGCTATTGCTGGAGCACCGCTAGTGCTAGCTGTGCGAATGCTCAAACAACTCGAATTGAGCTGGCCGCCCATTCAACCAAAGTATCAACATTTCTGCAGTACTGTGAATGGTGTATCCATTATCTTGCTGGCGATTCCGGCTTGGTTGTGGAGCCTGTCGCTCGCCATTCAAGGCGGGCCTAAGGCGTTTGCAAAACTTTTTAGAGCCCCTAAAAATCATCACGCTATTCGAGGTTATGTTCTCAGTGTGAATCTCGTGGCCAGTATTTTGAGAATCGAGCTCGGTGGACCACAGAAGTTTGCTGGCGTGCGTATCAATGTGGATAAATTGTGCTACGGTCCGCAGCCAACCAGTGATGACATCACGCCTGCAATTAAGCTGACCTCACGTGCCTGTGCTATCTGGTTTAGCTTTATCATTATACTGCCCTTGTTATGGGCAAGTTTACGTTGGTTACAAAGCCTGTGATATGATGCCGCATTATCTCAACGTGAAGTTAAAGGCTGACCATCTTGCTCGAAAACATGCATGTTTCATTAACAACACCTGCGTTGTTATTTCCTGCTATCTCATTGTTACTATTAGCTTATACCAATCGTTTTTTTGCCTTAGCCGCATTAATCCGAAATTTAAGCAATGGTGAAAAACCCGTACATAAAGATCAAATTAAGAACCTGAGCCAGCGTATTACCATTATTCGTCGTATGCAGGAAGCAGGTGTGTCAAGCTTTGCCCTATGCGTACTGTGTATGATTTTTATCTATATCGGCTTTAATAAAACCGGCTCAGTGATTTTTGGCGCTAGCCTGCTACTACTGCTCTATTCACTGATTTTATCTGTGATTGAAATCCGCATCTCTGTGGACGCATTAAATATTCATATCAAAGAGATGAGTAAATGAGCCAGTGGATCTACTTTTTTGATTTATGGGGTACCGCTGTATTTGCGCTATCTGGCGCACTTGCCGCTGGACGCCATAGAATGGACCCCTTTGGCGTAATCGTGCTCGCCTCGGTTACCGCTGTCGGTGGTGGCAGTATTCGTGATGCCTTAATTGGTGCAACGCCAGTGTTCTGGATCCGCGACCCGAATTACATCATAGTGATCCTCGCAACTGTGCTCGCCTGTTTGCTATTAGTCCGTCGCCCTCGTAAGGTACCCGAGTATATTTTACCCGTCGCAGATGCCTTTGGATTGGCCTTGTTTACTGTGATTGGTGCCGAAAAAGCCCTCAATATGGGCTTAAGTGGCATGATTGCCGTGGTTATGGGCTTGATCACAGGCGTGGGAGGAGGCATTATTCGAGACTTACTGTGCAGACAAGTTCCTATGGTGTTACGTACAGAAGTCTATGCCACAGCTTCAATCATTGGTGGTATCGGCTATACCGTGAGTTTAGCCTACGGTATGGGCGAGAAAACGGCGCTGTTTCTGGCGATGACCAGTGCCCTATTTATCCGCTTAAGCGCCATCAAGTGGCATCTGTCGTTACCGGCCTTTGATCTCAAAACCAAGAGGGAATAGTTTGCGAATATTGTGTCTTATTTTGTGCCTCATTTTTGTTCCTGCCCTCAATCCTGCAGCGGCGCAAGCCAACTCAGGTGAAATGCCGCAAGAACAGCTGTTAGCCGTAAAGTATATGAATGCACTAACCGAACACGACTATAAGACACTACGAAAATTCTATAACCGCGACAGTATCTTCTTCGACAAAACCGCTAACCGTAAATACACCGGCGGCCGCTTCATCATCGACTTTCTTGAGCGCGCCCATGAGGGCGTACTCGAGTACGACTTCAACATAGAACATATGTATAACGCTGGCTCTTTGGTAGTAATGATAGGTAACTATCACTTCAAAGGGCCGGGCGAGCAATTCGGCAAACCTGGCAAAATCATCGACATCGCTATTCCTGGCGTCACTAGCCTTAAACTCGATATGCTCAACCATAGGGTGACTGAGCATGTGGATCTTATCGATTACCAGACCATGTCTGATCAATTAGCGATGCAGTAGTCACAAAATTTCCCCGTCTTTGAAACTTGATCCCTAAAAACGGGTCGAAACTAACAATGAGTCAATACCACTGCGTATTTCACCTTAGCTAGGTTGACTGAGTCGTTTCGTTTCAATGAGGTTTGTATGAAGTTTTTTGGATTGATAGCCCTACTCGCCCTTAATGGCTTAATGCTGGCACCAAAAGCACAGGCCTTACAGCCCATTATCGTGTCCTACGCCGTTCAGCCCGTCAGTCATTTTAATCAGCAGCTGCGTGTCGCTCAGGCGCAACATCAACCTTGGTCGGAAGACCCAAGTCAGATCAGCAGCCAATACGCAGGCAACAAATTTACCTTAGTGCGAACCCAAACCAATAAAGACAGCATTTTGACCTATCAGGTGAGCGAGCTCTCCAAGCAACATCCACAAATGCTGTTGATTATTTCCTTAAAGCAGAATGCAAAACAATGGCAGGTGAGTTCGGCGCAACTGGCGTGGAAATGCAGCGATGGGCAACACTTTGGCACCGACAGATGTAATATCGCCGAGCATGAAGCCAACACAGCGCCTTAATCTTATGGGGTGAAACAGATTTAAAAACAAAGAGCGCCCTAAGGCGCTCTTTTTGTTCGATTAACGACTTTTCATTTAACAGACAATGTCTTAAACCAAAGTCACTTTGGCAAACTTGCGTTTACCGACTTGGAATACCGCGACAGTACCAGCAGACAAAGTCATACGGCTATCGTCCAGCTTTTCGCCGTCCATCTTCACCGCGCCTTGCTTGATCATCCGCATGGCTTCTGAAGTCGACGCCACTAAATCAGCATCTTTCAACAGATTTGCAATCGCAATACCTTCACCCGCCACTAACTCGATTTCTTCGATATCGTCGGGGATCATGCCCTTAGCACGGTCAACAAAAGCTTGATGCGCGCTTTCTGCAGACGCTTCATCGTGGAAACGTGTGATGATTTCTTTAGCCAAGGCAATTTTAATGTCGCGTGGGTTAGACCCATTGGCCACATCTTGCTTAAACTGCTCAATTTCAGCCAGTGGACGGAATGATAGCAGCTCAAAGTAGCGCCACATTAAATCGTCCGAAATCGACATCAGCTTGCCAAACATTTCGTTGGCAGGTTCACTCACGCCAATATAGTTGTGCGCCGACTTAGACATTTTCTTCACGCCGTCTAAACCTTCGAGCAGCGGCATCATGATCACAGCTTGTGGCTTTTGGCCTTCCGCTTTTTGCAGTTCACGGCCCATTAATAGGTTGAACTTTTGATCTGTACCACCCAGCTCAACATCGGCCTGCAGCGCAACTGAGTCATAACCTTGCAGTAAAGGATACATAAACTCATGGATAGCAATAGATTGGCCCGAGGCATAACGCTTCTTAAAGTCATCGCGCTCCATCATACGAGCCACAGTTTGCTTGGAAGCAAGGCGGATCATCCCCGCTGCGCCCAATGGCTCTAGCCAGCTTGAGTTAAATTCGATACGGGTTTTAACTGGATCAAGTATCTTATAAACCTGTTCTTTATAGGTTTCGGCGTTCGCTAATACTTGCTCACGGGTTAACGGTGGACGCGTACTGTTTTTACCGCTTGGGTCACCCACCATACCAGTAAAGTCACCGATCAAGAAAATGACTTCATGACCTAACTCTTGGAATAACCTTAATTTATTTAAGATTACTGTGTGTCCAAGATGGATGTCCGGAGCGGTAGGATCGGCGCCTAACTTAATACGGAGTGGACGTCCTTCTTTGAGTTTTTCAAGCAGATCCGCTTCGAGTAAAATCTCATCGGTACCACGTCTAATTTCTGCTAATACTTGGTCTAAATCAGCCATCTCGGCAGGGACTCCTAAGGCCATGATCATAAAATGAAGAGACTTATGTTACTTGTTAGCCACCACAATTGAAAGTGTGTACACTAACGGGATTATTTAAGTCTCTGGTTATTGGTATCGGCGTCAATGGGAAAGGTTATAACGTTATTTAAATTGTTGCCTAAAAAGCATCAAATTCTCCTCAGCATTCTTTCAGTTATCACCATGATAACCATGCTACTCCCTTCTGAAGAAGCGCAAGCTTCAAGACAAACCACTAGCATTGATGACCAAGCTCAAATCAACACCCGTTATGATGTGCCTTTAGCGTTTCGCTCGCCTGAACGTCCAGAGTTATTAGAGGGCCAAACAGACAATGCGCCCACCAATGCTGCGCCATTATCGTCAACCGACGTGCTTGCCGCGGGTGATGCTAATAATCCAGCGACAGAATCCCTCGAAAGTGCCCATCACAGGGACGTCGAACATTTTAACGTGAAAAACGGTGACACCTTAGCCGCAGTATTTGATCGCGCAGGATTAACCAGTAAAGACGTGTATGAAATCACCCAACTCCCCTTGGCCAAACAAAACTTACTTAAGATTATGCCAGGCGAAGAAATCGTGATTTCAAAGGATGTTAATGGTGATTTGACCGAAGTGCGTTATCGCGTGAATGCAATTTCGACGCTCATCATCACCAAGAATCAAAATCAATACCAAGAAAAAATATCCGAGAAGGATGTGGAAATTCGCAGCCATTTCACCAGCGCTAAGATTAAGAGCAACTTCTGGAACGCCGCCGTCGATGCAGGCATGAATGCAAACCAGATCATGCAGTTATCGACCGTATTCGGCTGGGATATCGACTTTGCCTTAGATTTACGCGAGGGCGACAGCTTTGCCATTATTTATGAGCAAGAATATGCCGATGGCGAATTTTTGCGTAACGGCAATATCTTAGCCGCAGAATTTGTAAACCAAGATGAGCGCTATACCGCCATTCGCTATACCGACGGTAACTATTATTCCGAGAATGGCACTAGCATGCGTAAAGCCTTCTTGCGCTCGCCAGTCGATTTTAAATATGTCAGCTCAAACTTCAATCCAAGACGTTTGCACCCAGTAACGGGCCAAGTCAAAGCCCATCGCGGTGTGGACTACGTCGCCGCCATTGGCACGCCCATTAAAGCGGCGGGTAGCGGACGCGTCATCGAGGCGGGCTACAATCAATTCAACGGTAACTATGTGTTTATCAAACACAACGATACCTATACCACCAAATATCTTCACCTCACTAAGCGCAACGTCAGCAAAGGAGCCAGCGTTAAGCAAGGGCAAATCATAGGTACTTTAGGTAAAACGGGGCGCGTCACGGGTGCACATTTGCATTACGAATTTATCGTCAATGGCGTCCATCGCAATCCAAGAACCATAACGCTACCTAAAGCCGAATCGATTGCGAGAAAAGAAAAAAATCAATTCGATGCACTTAGCCAGCAATTGATGACTACACTTTCGCAAAACAAGCAAACGCAATTGGCAATGCAATAACGACGGACGGATTCCTCCCAATGAAAAACGCTTATTATATTGGACTTATGTCAGGCACCAGCATGGACGGTGTCGATGCCGTATTGGTCGACTTTTCTGGCGCGCAGCCACAGCTTATCGCCAGCCATACCGAAGCCATACCGAGCCATTTGCTCAAAGGCCTACAGCGCCTTTGTTCACCCAGCACAGATGAAATTAACCGCCTCGGCCGTTTAGATCGTAATGTGGGTGAACTGTTTGCTTTAGCAGTGAATAATCTGCTGACCAAATGCGCCATTGCCAAAGAAGAGGTTATCGCCATAGGTAGCCACGGCCAAACCGTGCGCCACATGCCAAACCTCGAAGTCGGCTTTACCCTGCAAATTGGCGACCCGAATACTATTGCGACCGAAACCGGTATTGATGTGATTGCCGATTTTCGCCGTAAAGATATTGCCCTAGGTGGGCAAGGCGCGCCCTTAGTGCCAGCATTCCACCAGCAAACCTTTGCTGAAGTCGGCAAAAAACGCATCATTTTAAATATTGGCGGCATAGCCAACATTACTTATTTACCGGGCAACAGTGACCAAGTACTGGGTTTCGACACGGGACCTGGTAATACCTTGATCGATGCTTGGATCCAGCAGGTGAAAAGTGAACCCTTCGATAGAGATGGCGAATGGGCTGCGTCCGGCAAAACCGACCAAGGCCTGTTAACGCAACTGCTTTCACACCCGTATTTCTCCCTTGCTTATCCTAAAAGCACTGGCCGTGAGCTGTTTAACCAAGCTTGGTTAGAGCAGCAATTATCGCCCTTTAATCATTTAGATGAAGAAGATATCCAATCGACGTTATTGGATTTAACCTGCCACAGCATAGCCCAAGACATTATTAAACTATCCAATGAAGGGGAATTGTTCGTCTGTGGTGGCGGCGCGTTCAATGGCCAACTGATGCAACGTCTTGCCGCCTTATTACCAGGTTATAAGCTGGATACTACCTCGGCCCTTGGCGTCGACCCTAAATGGGCCGAAGGCATCGCCTTCGCCTGGCTCGCCATGCGTAACCACTTAGGCTTACCCGCCAACCTCCCAGCTGTCACAGGCGCCTCCCGCGAAGCTGTACTCGGCGGAAGATTTAGCGCTAAGTAATCCTTAAAGCAACTTATTTAAGTAACTTATGCTTAAGCAAGATGATATCCCGTTGTGGGAAGCCATCGAGCGTCATCACTAAGCGGTTTGACTCTTGGATATACGTCATAGAGCCAAAACCGCTTAAGCTCGAACGGGGAACCCTTAGGAGTGATGTCAGCTGTTGATTGCTCGCCTCCCAAAAATTCAGCCGCTGCTCGTTACCATTACTCGATTTAAAATACACCCCGTTTGCCGTAAGCACCCAGTTATTACCTGCACGGAATACTTTGCTAGGAATTAACTCTCGAACCTGCTCAGGCTGCGTTAAATCAATCTGCCAGAGTCCATTCACCCCATAACGGCTAAATACAAATTCGTTAGCCGATTTCGCAAATCCCACAGCCATAGTCAGAGGACTGATCACTCTTGGTGTACTGTTATCTAAATAAAACTCCGTGATGCCATCGCTGGTCGATGCTAATACGGCAGTGCCCTGCCAATTCCAACTGGGGCGACCGTGATTGTGATAACTCGAGGCTAAGGCAGTAATATTTTTATTGGCTAAATCTAAAATAAAAATGCGATTACCTTCATTGCGATCATCGGGGGCGATAAAAGCTATTTTAGAGCCATCGGGAGACCAACGCGGGTAAGCTACGCGCGACTTGAGATGAGTATGTTGCTCAAGTTTTTTGCCGTTTATATCTGACGCCCAAATCTCGTTATAGCCAGTCTCACTAGAGACAAATACTATCCGTTTCGCCTCGGGGGAATAATCGGGATTTCGGTGGCTGATACTAGAATACAGGAGCGGAAACAAACTGCCAGATACCGACTCCCCAAGGGAAAAATACGCCATTTGGAATTGACGACGATACTGGTGATAAACAAGCTCACCTTCCGCTGATACACTGCTGGGATAACTCATTCCCTCTACATCGAGAGATTGAATATGCGTGGTTGCAATATCGATAGTAAAACCGTTGCGACTGCCGGAATCTTCGGTGGCAAAAACCAGCGACTGGCTATCAGGTGTCCAACTCAAGCCGCGAATATCTTCTAGTCCGTGGGTTAAGCGTTTCTCACTGGCACTGGCTAAATCCCGAATAAAAATATCTTCCGAGATATTACTAAAGCGTCTCGCTATTGCCAGCCAACGACCATCAGGACTGAAGGCTAAATCTCGGTCTTCATAGTTACAGTGCACTTCGCAGGATAATCTTTCAGCCTTAGCGTCAGGTTGCACCAAAGACAAACGGTAGATACCACCCACCTTACCCGCCTCAAGGGAGGAAACATACGCAAGATATTGGCCGTCAGCAGAAATATCTATTGCCGCCATATCGGTCGAGCAAGGCGCTAAGGCGAGGGTTTCATTGGTTGCAAGGGTTAACTGAGTAATTTGGCACTCTCCCGTTCCCTGAGTTCGGGAGGCAAAAAACAACTTAGTGTCATCTAAACTCCACACTGCGCGAAGCTCTGCCGATGTGGAAGGCGTTAACTGACGGGCGGGGATGTCTTCACGTTTAAAATCTTTAAGATACAGACTAGAAGTAACGCCAGGACGACTCGCACCATACACTAACCAACGCCTATCGTGGGATAACCTAGGATAACGCTCCGATCCCGGATCTCTGGTCAGCACTGTCATTTGGGTCTCTGTCATCCGCTGTTTATCTTGGTACAGGTGCACGCCAATCAATAGACCAACAGTCACAATGACCGCCCCCATCAATATCACCATAAAATGCAGTCGTCGCATCGTATGCTGTAACTTCGCCTCAGTGATTTGGAGTTTATCGATGTCGGTGTCATCAGAAATGTCGTAGACAGGGGGCAATAAGAGGCGGTACCCAGCCTTACGCACGGTTTCAATCACACCACCATCCTGTTCGAGTGGCGACAATTGCTGCCGTAAATGCCAAATCGCATTAGTGAGTGCCTTAGTTCCTACGTAAACATTGCCCTCCCACACTTTTTCGATCAACTCATCACGGGTCACCACATTAGGATGACGCAAGGCAAGATAGCTAAGCACTTCAATAAACTTAGGTTGAAGTGACACCTTAGCGGCTTCATGTTGGGACGTTTCATCCGCCTGCGTTTGAAATGAAATTGAGTTATCGGAAGGGTCAATGCGACAACTTCCTAAGCAAAAACTCAACTTATTCTTATCCTTCATTTTTCTCACACCTGAGTTATTGATCTTTTTATGGTTAGGGTAATGAGTGCATCATTCGGTTAGATACTACCTAAGACTTAGCCCAGTTAGCAAACGAATGAATTAAACTAACTATATAAAATTCAAAATATTAGCTCGTATAAAATCTAAAATAGAGATTTAAACAATATAGAATCGAGTCGAGGCGGGTTGCGACAAAGCAACAGATTGCTTACAACTGCATGACCAATAAAAACTTATGCGTCAACGTCTTACTCCTGTTACAAATTATCTGTGCGGGAGTTATGCACTTTGTTAGGGACCCAAACATGCTTCGTTTAGCCTTGATTTGCATCGGGATGATGTTATGTCCAATTTTTACCCCACAGACCTTAGCACAAGACTACCAAAAACCTTCCTCTGCATTGCAGCAAACCATTAACCACAGTACCAGCCTCACGACACGACTCTCAAACGATCATCAATGGCTGGCATTAATCAGCCCGATTTCGGCGCCGAGCATTGCCACGTTGGCCCAGCCAGAGCAAAAGCTGGCAGGATTACGTATCGCCGCCGAGCAATATTTACCCAGCCGTATTAGCAAACGCTACCACCAACTCAGGCTAATTAATATTCAAAACAATCAGCAGCGAATGATTAGCTTGCCCGGCGGCCATGATATTACTGAGCTGCAGTTTTCCCCCGACAGTCGCTATCTGTCCTATGTGAGCATAACGCCAGAGGGCGGTTACTTATATGTTTACAACCTCGCTCAAGATAGCCACAAGCGCCTGTCAGACAACAGATTGAATGGCACGATTAGCCTTGATTATCAGTGGGCTAACAATAACAGTCTACTCGCTCGCTTTGTGTTAGCCTCCAATGCCAACACAAGCATGGCTCAGGCCGTTTACGCACCGAAAACCAAGGAAACCTCAGGCAAACAAAGCCCGCAGCGCACCTATCAGGACTTATTGAAAACCAGCGCTGACAAACAACGCTTTAGCCAACTGACGACCAGTCAATTGGCCCGAGTGGATTTAGATGGCAAGCTGACAACTATCGCCGCGCCGGGTATTTTTGAGGACTTTTCGGTGTCACCCGATGGGCGCTATATTTTAACCCATCAGCTCACCGCGCCCTTCTCAACCCAAGTAAAGTATTATGATTTTCCAACCTTAACAGAGATTTATAATCTTGATGGCCAACGCATAACGCAACTGCACCAAAGCCAGAGTGGAGAATCTAAGCCCCAAGGAAGAGACTCAGTGCTCCCAGGCCCACGCCAGTTCCATTGGGTTCAAGGGCGAAGCGCAACCTTAGCCTTTACCGAGGCTCTAGATCAGGGCGATAGCCAGCTGGAGGCGCCGCTACGGGACAGTCTATGGCAACTCGACGCGCCCTTTACCCAAAAGGCCAAACTCATCGCCAAAACCCCTTGGCGGATCATCGATATCGACTGGGCGGAGAACAACATCGCCTTAGTGACCCAGCGCAATAGCAAAGCACAGTTACTGCGACTGAGTAGCCTAGATACCCGCCTTGGAGAAAGTAGGCTACAGACGTTGAACGAGCGTAATCTGCGCGATAAATATCAAGAACTTGGAATATTCTCCAGAGAATACACCCAAGGCAAAGGGCATGTGATCCGCCTGCAGCCGACGCAAACCGCAGGGCTTATTCACTACGGCCAAGGGGCATCGCCACAGGGGGATAAGCCTTTCTTAAAGCGCACCTCATTACTGACGGGTGAGTCGTCACTGCTTTGGCAATCGCCAGCCCAGCAATTAGAGTCGGTGCGCTACGTGCTCAATCTTGAGCCCTTACAACTGATTATCAACCGTGAAAGCCCGACTGAAGCCCCAAGCCTTGTCTTAATCGATGGCGCCAAAGAAAGTGTGCTCTACCAACAGGCCGATGAACTGAGTGCGTATCGGGGAATGCAGAAGCAGCTTATCACCTACAAAAGAGCCGATGGCGTGCCCCTGTCTGGCACTCTCTACTTACCCGCCAATTACACCAAGGAGCAAGGCACCCTACCCGTGTTAATGTGGGCCTATCCGCGGGAATTTAACGATCCCGACATCGCGGGCCAAATTAACTTTAGCGCCAATCAATATCCCAGCATCAGCCCTATGGGCCCAATCCCATTAGTCGCCGAAGGCTTTGCGGTGTTTGATAAAGTCTCTATGCCCATCATCGCTCAAGGGGATAAAGAGCCCAATGACAGCTTTCGCGAGCAACTCATTGCCAACGCACAGGCGGCTGTCGATACCTTGGTGGATTTAGGCATTGCCGATCGTAAACAAATCGCCGTAGGCGGGCATTCCTACGGGGCATTTATGGTGGCAAACTTGCTCGCCCATACGGATTTGTTTTATGCAGGCATTGCCCGAAGCGGTGCCTATAATCGCAGTCTCACTCCTTTTGGGTTTCAAAATGAGGAGCGTTACTACTGGCAAGCCAATGATATTTACCAGCAAATGTCACCGTTTAATTACGCCGATAATATCAAATCACCCTTGCTATTAGTTCACGGTGAGATGGATCAAAACTCAGGCACATTCCCGCTGCAATCTGAGCGTTTGTTCGATGCCATTCAAGGCCTTGGCGGTAAAGCAAGATTAGTTATCCTGCCATTTGAAGGACACAGTTATGCGGCTAAGGAATCCCTAGAACACTTGCTCTGGGAACAAAGCCAGTTCTTAAAGGCAAATCTGCCGTCCACAAACCTGTGAGCCAATAAGCTAAATAACGCTTAGCATTCCACAAGTACATCCCATCAAAGGATTGGCGGCATAACCAGCCGCCAATCGCTTAACAAGTTACTGCTATCACTTATCCCTAAATACTGTGTTTATTCAGTATTCAAGAGAGTATCTCCCCCTCACTGGTGCATTGAGCCTCTGTATCTTTAGCCTTTGTCTCTTAGGTCTTTTACTATTCCGCCGTTAGCCTGTTGACTTTATGCTCTGTTTTTCTCACTCAAAGCGCCCCGAAGAGCATTCGCCTATGTGAGGAGCCAAGATTTACCGCGAGAGCAAGGAGCTTGTGTTAACTGCCTGTCTTAAAGCTTAAGTTAAATGCCAGAGTTAAGAGTTTAAGTTAATTACCGTAGTCTAAAACCAGTAAAAGCTTAGTACCACCCTCTCCAGTTTATGGCTTGCTACGTGCACCAAACCTATTACTACGAACTTATTGCGATGAACTGATTACGATGAACTGATTACGATGAACTTATTGATATCCGTGTCTAACGGTGATTGGCAATAAAAAACCGCATGCAGGGAGCCACATGCGGTTGAGCAAACTTAAGTGGTTAGTATCAATTCAACGATATTAGAACTTAAGCTCTGCACCTAGGTAGGCATAGCGACCAACACCACCGCCATAGGCGCTGCTGTAGTTACCATTACCCGTTTCGACTAAATCACCAGTATCGGCCACCCAAGGACCCTGATTGTCGAAAATATTACGCACACCGCCGTATAAACGTAATTCAGCCTGACTTACGTCCATAGTGTAAGACACCGACAAATCGTGGGTGATATACGAGCTGTAGAATAGGAATGCAGGCGTTTCTGGATTGGCTACCGCAGTGGCATCGCCAGCATCGAGTTTGGCTTGGTTTTCGGCTTTCAGCACGTTCCACTCTTCAACTCTATCGTGGCTATCGACCATGGCACTTTTATACTTAGCGCTCCAACGTACACGCCAATCATCATTGCTCCAGGTTAATGAGATTGAACCTCTGTCCTCAAAAATCCCGCTGGCAAGCTCACCCACATAGTCATCTTCAACTAAACCATCGGCGCCATAGTAGCTAGTGCTGAATTCCAACACATGGGTCCAGTTAGTTTTTAAGCTAAGCTCACCGTAACCGTCTAACTGCCACTCGTAGGCCATGGCGATATCAACACCACGGGTGACAATGTCATTTAGGTTCTGTTCCTGTTGGATAACCTGGGTGATTTGCCCTTCAGTATCGCGGCTGATGACCTGACAGTACTCGTTATCGGCGCCATAGGGATTACTCGAGTTATAACATTCGGCCAGAATATCCTCGTTGCTTAGTGAACCAATGGCGTCGGTAACTTTGATATCGTAATAATCGACCGCCAGATTAAAGCCTTCGAGGAAGGCTGGCGCCATGGTAAAGCCTAAGGTATAGGTATCCGCGGTTTCCTCGGTAAGGTTTTCGTTACCAGCGTTCGGCGAATATTTAGAACCGCCCGCATCCTCAAAGATACCGTTAGTCGCAATTGCGGCTGCAATACCAGGGTCTTGGCGACAACTATCATGCCCTGCCCCTGTAGAGGTTGCTGTTACCCCATCACAAATATCGCGAATACTGTCGTAATCTCCGCGGGGTGGAGAAATCAGCTCGGTAATATTCGGCGCACGTTGCGAGCGAGAGTAGTTAGCACGTAGTGCATAGTTGGCAATAGGCTCCCACAGGATACCCGCGCGATAACTCGACATTAAGTCGATGTTTTTCTGGCTGTAATCGGCAAGACGTAATGACAAGTCTAGGTCGAGCCTATTAGCAAAAGCCTCATCCCTTAACAAAGGAAGATTCGCTTCACCAAAGGCTTCCCATACGGTCACATCCCCTTCAAAGGGCGGCACATCGTTAAACGTTATCGCATCGCCACGCATCGCTTTATCGGTATCGACGGCTTGAGTATCACGGCGATATTCGACCCCGAATGCCGATTGCACGCCACCCGCGGGCAATTCAAACAATTCGCCTGAGATAAATCCTAGGGCATTAAATTGCGTGATATCCGTGTTGATATAGGGATTGGCACGGATATAGTCCGCCCCTTCCTTACTGATTGAACCTTCACCAAAGATATTGACGGGAACACAACCCTCGGCCCTTGCCTCTTCACTGGCACATTGGATAGTCACACCATCTGCGGCGTATTCAGCATCCAGAGCATATTGCAGACGACGAATACTGATCTCATTGCTGCGGCGCTGACGCTGTTCAAACTTCCCGTAACCCAGTGAGGCATCCCAGGTCCAAGTTTCAAATAAGTTGCCCTGCAATCCCGCCCAAGTACGCAAAGTAGTACGCTCGTTATCGCTCTCAACGGGCCCAACTTCTTGGAAGCGGCGATCCCAAGTGATGCTCTTGCCTGCTATTGCAGCAATTTCGGCTGGCACATAAGGATTGTTTGGTGAAATACTGCCCGCAGCAATAGTGCCAGGAAGACCCGTTACAGGGTCGATATAGAGTTCAGTGTCGTTATAGTCTTGGCCTTCGGCATCGGTACGACGAAACGCGTTATTGCGGCTAAACTGCACTTGCACATTCGCGCGCACATCGTCACTTAGGTCATAGTTCATTTTGACCGCCGCGGCCAAGGTATCCTCAGGGACTTTTAATAAACCTGTGGTGTAACCGTTATAACCATCACGCTCTTCTTTAAAATCGGTTTTAAGCTCAGTGCCATCGTACCACCAAGAGTTTGATTTAAAGCGGCCACCGATGATGTCATTACTGCGTTCGCGCCAATCGTCTCGGGTAATATCGCGCATACACTGGTCGCCATCGACAGTGTTCATGGCATTACACATTTGCTTTTCATCGTAGGCAAAACTTGACTCGTACAGGGCTCTTTCCCTGTCGGTCGCAAATAACCCATGTTGCTTATCGTAAGTCGCACTGGCGAAGATGTAACCTTTATCGCCATTAAAATCAGTACCATAACCTACATCGACAGTGGTTTCACGACCACCACCTTCGGTGGTTTCACCACCACGGGCGTTAATCTCAAAGCCCGTCTTGTTCTGTTGAGTGATAATGTTCACCACCCCAGCAATCGCATCGGAACCATAAACAGCCGACGCCCCACCGGTAATGATTTCGACCTTATCGACCATAGCGGCTGGAATCGTGCTTAAGCTGACATAGTTACCGCTATAGCTGTTTGATACTACGCGGCGACCATCGATCAAGGTCAGGGTACGGTCTGTACCTAGGTTACGTAAATCAATGGTTGAAAGACCCGTATTTTGCACGCTCGATTGGCTATTTGTACTGCTAACGCCTTCTGCTAATGCAGGAATTTGGTCAACTAGAATATCCGCCAATGATCCAATACCGCTATCGGCGATATCTTTCGCATCTAGGCCCTGCAGTGGAGTACTAAGTGAAAAGCTGTCACGCTTAATCCGCGAGCCAGTGACTGTCACTTTTTCGATGCTTTCTTGTTTATCAGCTACCTCAACTTCAACCCGATTAGCGCTTTCATTCACCGCATTCACTTCAATCGTATCGGCAGCCCATGCTACCGAAGGAGCAATACCAAACATCGAAGCTTGGATTGCCAAGGTCAATAATTTCTTCTTCATCCTTCCCACCTTCACTTTTAGGCATCGCAAACCATTTTTGTTGTTGTTTGGCACTGTTACTTGAATTAATCCAAAAGCCTTAGTCAGCGATTTTTCTTCAAGGACTTTGGTCTAATCATGGCTAGCAACACAGAAACACATAATTAACATTCAAGTAACTCAACCCTTTTACTTTGCCTAGTAATGAGCGACAACGAAATACCCCTCGTTTATTTCCCCGTTTTATATCTATTAAATATCTATTTATTTATTTTCAATAACTTATAAGAATAACTCAACGGCTTGATACGCAAGAGGTGAGGGAAAAGCAATCCCTCAATCACCAGGTTGCCATCTATACAATCTATGCAGGTAAAAAAACAAAAATGGCTAATACCCCAGAAAATCCGCTCATTGACGCAATAAGCCATGATCAAAAATGCACAATATGAAAACCCATCTATGCTTGATCACAGTTATGCCATGTAAACGAACTAAAGTGATTGTTAACTAAGCAGTAAAGACACAACACTCTGATTGTGATGGCCAGCTTTGGCATGAACAATCTGGGCGTGCAAAACTTTAATTAAGGGAATGGTTATTTATCTAGCTAAACTTAACCAGCGAGATAAACAAGGGTTTATGTAATGGCGTCAAAAGCCACACAGACATAAATCGACTAAATAGGAAATCAATCAATGAATATGTCACAAAAAATGGCGGCGGAATTTCTTGGCACCTTATGGTTAGTCCTTGGAGGCTGTGGCAGTGCGGTAATTGCCGCTGCATTTCCCGAGGTGGGCATAGGCTTACTCGGTGTCGCGCTCGCATTTGGCTTAACAGTTCTCACTATGGCCTTTGCGATTGGCCATATTTCAGGTTGCCACCTTAACCCAGCGGTGTCATTCGGCCTTTGGGCTGGCGGACGTTTTCCAGCGGCAGAATTATTGCCCTATATCATAGCCCAAGTCGCGGGCGGGATTGCAGGCGCGGGTATCTTGTATCTTATTGCTTCTGGTCAGGAAGGATTTTCACTTGCGGGTGGATTTGCCTCTAACGGTTTTGGTGAACATTCACCGGGTGGCTACAGCATGCTGTCGGTCATGATTTGCGAAATCGTTATGACACTGTTCTTTTTGATCATTATTTTAGGTGCCACCGATGAACGCGCGCCAAAAGGGTTTGCCCCGATTGCCATAGGTCTAGGCTTAACCTTGATCCACCTTATCAGTATTCCAGTGTCCAATACTTCGGTAAATCCTGCTCGCAGTACAGGTCCTGCGTTATTTGTCGGTGACTGGGCGGTATCGCAGCTCTGGTTATTCTGGGTAGCCCCGATTGTCGGCGCCATTTTGGCAGGCTTTATCTATCGCTACTTCCGCGCGGCAGAATAAACATCGAAGATCTAACACAACAGCGCCCTCTTGGCGCTGTTGTTCTTTTTCTAATCCCGCTCTAATGTTACCATTTAGCCAACTGGTGAATTTTGCTGTGCCCTAGGTTTTTACATTAGAGACACAACAGGCTTCGCCCTATTCAAGCAAAAGAGATATTTTTCATGAGCAAGACTGTTAAAACCCTCGCTGAGACAGCAGCAATGACACCAGAAGCCCGTTACGATTACCTCGTTGAGCAAGTCAAAGAACATAAAGTTCTTTGGACATTACAAGACCAAGACGGTTGCGTAATGCTGACCACTGAAGAAGAAGATTGCATTCCAATGTGGCCAACCGAAGAAGCGGCTGAATCTTGGGCTGTGGATGAGTGGAGCGATTGCCAAACATTAGCGATCCCATTCGATGAATTTCACGAAAGATGGGTGCCAGGCATGGAAGATGACGACCTGTTCGTTGCCGTGTTCCCAGTATTAGATGATTTAGGTGTGGTTATCCCACCTTATGAGTTAGATCAACGATTAGCGCCTAAGCAAAGCCATTAATCTCAATCGCTAAGCGAGAATGTCTATGAGCGAGCAAGAATCGGCTATACCGACACCTAAGGCTGACGCGGCCGTGAGTTCACGTTTACCCAAACGACTGATTGCCCTGCTGCTAGTGTATGTTGTTGCGTCCGTGAGTGGCTTAGTCGCTAAACAAGGCGTGTTATTTTGTCTACTAACACTTTTAATGGTGATTGCCATTATTGGTCGACAAAAGGCGGCGCTTATTATGCTGCGTGGCTACACAGTCGTGCAGCTTGGCTTGATTAGCATGCTGCCAGTGATCATGTACGATCCCGGCAATTTAGTGGTAGGCCCGACGACGGTGCATTTAGGTGAATGGCAGGGCAAACTGCCTGACTATGTGATTTTTATCGCGTTAATCATCTTGTCATTACTGCAAGTCTGGGTCGCTTTTGATAAAAAGGTAAAGGCGTGGTTTAAACCTAAGCTTAACCTGAATATCATGAGTTAAGTTCGTAGCATACTGAATTTTGCCCAACAAAAAGCCGTCATTGCGACGGCTTTTTTGCTCTCACTTCACACCTTAAAGGCGCTAAGTGAGCAGTCTTTATAGAGAAACTCTTTACACAGAGAAACTGGCACCACAGCCACAAGTTGTGGTTGCGTTAGGGTTTTTCACAAAGAAGCGAGAACCTTCGAGTCCTGAAGTGTAATCCACTTCACCACCGACTAAATATTGTAGGCTCATAGGATCGACAACTAAGAGGACGCCTTGTTTTTCTATCGTAAAATCGCCGTCATTGACCTTTTCATCAAAGGTAAAGCCGTACTGAAATCCAGAACAACCACCACCAGTCACATAGACTCGTAGCTTAAGTGCAGGATTTTGCTCTTCTTCCAGCAAACCTTTCACCTTAGCGGCTGCCGCATCGGTAAATTGGATTGGCATTGCTGTATCAGCTTGATCAGTCATTACTACCTCTTACATCAGTTTTCTGGGGCAAATTATCCTTTACCTGACTGTTTTGTTCAAGTATTACCCGTGGTTCTTTTTCACCCTGTAATAACTCAGGGGCACTATAGACATGTTCTGTCTGCGAATTCTTGGTCCAGCGGCTCGAAGGCACAAGCACTTTGACTTTCACTTGCTGTAAACTAAAACCTGCAGGAACAGTGACCTTGGTATCTATGACCTGAAAATAGCGAAAATCAAATTCCAACTTAGAACCCGTGAGTTTGTTCACACTCAAGCTAACGGATTTACCCTCTTGCACGCCAATTAATGTCAATTCGACTCGACCTTGAATCGCTTGCTTGCGCTTTTGCAGCTGAGTTAATACCAGTTTGAGATTGTACTCATCGGCTAAAACGCCCGGCGTCATTTCAAGTCCGTGGATGGCGACACCTTCGGCATTATCATCCGGTGTCATAATGCTACGGTAAAACGCCAGCTCATGTTCCAATTCTTTTTGCTTTTTCATCTGCTGGCCAAACATATCTTGCATTTGGGCGTTAGCCTCACGCTCGACGGACAGCTCTAGATTTCGGGTCGCTAGTAATTGGGTCTGTGTTTCTAATTCAGCACTCAAGCGTTGGGCTTTGCTGCTGATGTGTTTAACCACGGGCTCATCACTGCTTAGTAGCAGAAAACTTATCCAAGCCCCAAAAAGAATAGAAACTAACACTAAAAGCGATAAATACACTGAAGATGGACGATACTTGAGATCCATCACTTGCAGCCGATCTAGCCAACGATGATAATTTGGCATTAGGTAACAGCCCCTTATATAAAATACAATCAACTCAAGAACGAGTTCGATACAATACAACTCAGGCCAATGCAGTGCAATTAACGATAAATAAAGTCGCTATTCAACATGCCATAGTCACAGCCAAAAAGTATTTAACCAATGAGCTACGTGACCATTTATCCCAAGCGAGGATCAGTGCGCAACTGTGCATACTGGCACTGCTGTTTGCCATTTTCGCATCCTGCGTGATCTTACTGTTTCGACTCTTGCTCGTTTGGGCCAATCATTACACCCAAATACAGGCGCTGGATTTTACGGGGAACGTCGCCGACTGGCGAGCCCTGTTACCACTTTTAGGCGCAATATTAATTTGGATTGTGGCTAAGCTGGGCTCCAAACGTTATAAGCGCATGGGAATAGCCTATGTGTTACATAGAGTTAAACTGCACTACGGTAAAATTCCGTTGCAATCTGCCGTAGGGCAATTTTTTCAAGCATTATTCGCCCTCGGCACAAATTTCTCCGTCGGCCGTGAAGGTCCAGCCATTCATCTGGGTGCTGTCAGTGCCAGCTTTCTCGCCGAAAAATTCAATCTTCCCGATAACAGTGTGCGCATTATGTGCGCCAGTGGCATTGCCGCAGGGATTGCCGCGACCTTTAACGCGCCCTTGGCGGCAGTGATTTTTGTTCTCGAAGTGATTGTCCGCGAATATAAAGTCCATTACTTCTTCCCGATTATGCTCTCCGCAATTTGTGGCGCGGTTTCAAGCCAATTAGTGTTTGGTAATGTGCACGAATTTGACCGTATTCAAGTGATCCACATTCCCTTAGATCACTACCCTATTCTCGCTATCGGCGGCGTGGTATTAGGCTGCGCTGCGGCGCTGTTTAATTACTCACTCTTAAAAGTCACCGCGACGGGGCAAAATTGGCCACTGATTTACCGACTATTATTGGCGGGCAGCGTCACCACGCTAATCGGTCTAGTATTACCGCAAGCCCTTGGCACGGGCGATCTCGCCATTAGCGAAGCCATTAGTCAACATCCAAGTCTGTTGCTGTTAATTGCCCTATTATTTGCCAAAATCATTGCCACTATTGCGGCGATTGGCTTAGGTATTCCAGGTGGTTTGATTGGTCCACTCTATGGCATCGGCGCGCTGCTCGGGGCGATTTTGGCGCTGATCAGTGCCATCTTATTCCCGTCGATCGCTCCATATGTAGGGCTTTACACTGTGATCGGCATGACGGCCATGATGGGCGTATGTTTAAGCGCGCCGCTGGCGGCGTTAGTCGCCCTGCTAGAAATGACCAATGATGCCAGTATTATTCTGCCAGCGATGTTTGTGACTATTCCGGCATTTTTGATTGCCTATCAAGGTTTTAAGACTAACTCTATTTTCTTTAAACAATTAGAAATCATGGGGCTAGGCTATAAAGTTGCGCCAGTAAATTTAGCGCTGCAGAAAAAAGGCGTGCGAGCCTTGATGGATAAACGCTTTGTTATCGTCAATAACAACGATGAATTGTTACTCGAAGTGCTTAAACGGGCAGAAGGTCGACCTGTGCTGGTTCGCAATGCCGATGGCGTTATCGAAATGCTCAGCCTTGAAATGCAATCCTACGATGACAGTACCACGCTATCGCGCCATCCCATGCAAGGCTTAAGCGACAGCACTACGCTCAATGAAGCCTATTTACTCTTGTCACCCAAGCGCAGCGGTGAGGTGTTTATCTATCAAGATACGCCCGATAACGTGGTCGGGGTGATCAGTTGGTCAAACCTGCAACAGGAAATTCGCTTAGGCCAAGCCTAACGTCAATTTAAAACATCGATTTAAAACCTGATATCAATTTAAAATCTGATAGTGATGCAAAACCTAATATCGATGCCAAACCTTGATACCAAACCTAAGGCGGCAGATTAAAAGCTTTGGGCTTCATCGCAAAAATCTAACACAGTGGCAATGTGGCTATTTCGTTGCCCCTGTGCTTCTGCTACAATCGCGCCTCAGCCACCCTACATAACATCAGGGCAGATAAGCGCGATACCGCAGCTTAAAATGCCCCCTAGCAAATTGGAAAACAGGCTGATGAATCAGTTCGAAGGATCCCATATCCTCTCCGTAAACCAGTTAGATCTTGACTCAATCCAAACTATTTTTAATGTCGCTAGCCGTATGATGCCCTATGCACTTCGAGAGAAGCGCAATAATGTGCTCGATGGCGCCATTTTAGGTAACCTGTTTTTCGAACCCAGTACCCGTACCCGCGTAAGTTTTGGCTGTGCCTTTAACTTGCTTGGCGGCCATGTGCGTGAAACCACAGGTATGGCTTCGTCGTCTTTATCTAAGGGTGAATCCCTGTACGATACGGCGCGCGTGTTATCCACTTATTCCGATGTGATTGCCATGCGCCATCCAGACTCTTATTCAGTGAAAGAGTTTGCCGAAGGCAGTCGCGTCCCAGTGATCAACGGTGGCGATGGTTCGAACGAACATCCGACCCAAGCTCTACTCGATTTATACACTATCCAAAAAGAACTCAAATGTGCCGGCCGCGGTATCGATGGCATGCACATAGCAATGGTCGGCGACTTAAAATTTGGCCGTACCGTGCATTCACTATCACGCTTACTCTGCATGTATAAGAACATCAGTTTCACACTGATTTCACCTGCTGAATTAGCGATGCCTGATTATGTGATCTCCGACATTGAAAATGCTGGCCATAGCATCAAAATAACCGACCAGCTTGAAGGCCATTTAGATAAAGCAGATATTCTGTATCTCACTCGCATTCAGGAAGAACGCTTCCCTTCACAGGAAGAAGCGAATAAGTATCGCGGCAAGTTCCGCTTAAATCGCAGTATTTACACTCAGCATTGCAAATCTAACACTGTCATTATGCATCCGCTTCCAAGGGATTCACGCGCGCAAGCCAATGAGTTAGACAATGATTTGAACAGCCATCCCAATCTCGCCATCTTCAGACAGGCGGATAATGGGCTGTTAATTCGCATGGCTTTGTTTGCATTGACACTCGGCGTTGATCATCAACTCGAAAAATATGAGTGTCCGGTTAATTGGTATTCACGTAAAGCCGATCGCTAGTTGGCTACAGACTTTAAGGACTAAACATGACCCGTTCCGAAGCGCTATTTGAACAGGCTAAAAAAACCATCCCCGGCGGCGTTAACTCTCCGGTTCGTGCATTTAATGGTGTCGGCGGTTCGCCCCTGTTTATTGAAAAAGCAAACGGCGCTTATATCTACGATGCCGATGGCAAAGCCTATATCGACTATGTCGGTTCTTGGGGCCCGATGATCCTCGGCCACAATCACCCTAAAATCCGTGCTGCGGTATTAGCGGCGGTGGAAAATGGCCTGTCTTTTGGTGCGCCAACTGAGCTTGAAGTGCAAATGGCCGAGAAAGTCATCTCTATGGTGCCTTCTATCGAGCAAGTGCGTATGGTGAGTTCAGGCACTGAAGCTACTATGAGCGCCATTCGTTTAGCACGCGGTTTTACCAGTCGAGACAAGATCTTAAAATTCGAAGGTTGTTACCACGGCCACGCAGATTGCCTGTTAGTTAAGGCTGGGTCTGGCGCGTTAACCTTAGGTCAACCTAGCTCACCCGGTATTCCTGAAGATTTCGCCAAGCACACCTTAACCGCTGTGTATAACGACTTAGATTCAGTCAGAACTTTGTTCGAGCAGTATCCAACTGAGATTTCTTGCATCATCATCGAGCCCGTTGCTGGCAACATGAACTGCATTCCACCTATCCCAGGTTTCCTTCAAGGTCTGCGTGATATGTGTGATGAGTTTGGTGCGCTGTTGATTATCGATGAAGTGATGACAGGGTTCCGCGTATCACAAAGCGGCGCTCAAGGTTACTACGGCGTCACACCAGACTTAACCACGCTTGGTAAAGTGATTGGTGGCGGTATGCCAGTGGGTGCCTTCGGTGGTCGTAAAGATGTGATGCAGTTTATCGCGCCTACGGGTCCGGTTTACCAAGCGGGCACGTTATCGGGTAACCCTATTGCGATGTCAGCAGGTTTGGCACAAATGGACGCCCTATGTGAAGCAGGTCTTTACGAAGAGTTGAGCGCGAAAACCAAACGTATCGCCGAAGGTTTTAAAGCGGCAGCTGACAAGCACGGTATTCCAATGGCGATCAACTATGTTGGCGGCATGTTCGGTTTCTTCTTCACAGAACAAGCAGAGATCACCCGTTTCGACCAAGTCACAAAATGCAATATCGAGCAGTTCCGTACTTTCTACCACGGCATGTTAGATGAAGGCGTGTACTTGGCACCGAGCGCCTATGAAGCTGGTTTCTTGTCTATGGCCCATGGCGAAGAAGAACTGCGCTTGACCTTAGAAGCGGCTGACCGTGTATTAGCGAGCATGAAAGCGGCAAGCTAAACCTAGATTTTAGGGTTGCTACAC